>DOWL01000139.1:19547-22671 GCA_003519585.1 Nocardioides sp.
AGGCCTACCCCGAGCGGGATCGCGGACACGGCGAAGGCCGCGTCGTGTGCCCCGTCGAGCGGGAGGGGGGTGAAGCCACTAATGCGGATCGACGCATCGAGCCGTCGGCCGTAGTCCTGCACGTTCCACCCTGCCGGGACGGTGATCGAGACCGCGGAGGAGACCTTGACCAGCGACCGGCCTCGTTCGAGCTTCTCGTCGCGCTCGTGCAGGTTGCCGATCGACTGGCGGTCCTTGGCCCGTTCGACCTTGCCGGCCTTCTCCCGCAGCGTCCCGGCCATCACTGCGGACATCTGCGCGCGGCCGGTGGCCCGGTCGGCGGCCTGCTGGGAGACCGGCCGGTAGAGCACGGTCAGGGCGCGCCGCTCGCCGGGCTGGGAGGGAACCAGCACCCGCGCCAGCGCCCCCATCCGGGCACCCTTGCGAGGAAGCAGGATGGTTGCGGCGACCGACTCCCACTCCCCGTGCCGGTAGGACCGCAGCGCGGTCGATGCGCTGGTGGGGCCGGCGGCCGCGACCGGGACACCTGCCGCGATCGAGGGGTTGTCGCGGTGGTGGATCGCGGCGTCGGCCAGCGCGGGCGCATCGCCGGGCTCGAACCCGGTCCGGATCGCTACCGCGAGCTCGGAGGTGTCGAGCCAGTTCACCCGGGTGCAGCCGATCGAGCCGTTCAGCCGGGCCTCGACCTCGGCCATGAGTGAGTAGAGGATGCGCGCGCGGCCGACGACGCCGCGGCCGGCACGCTTGGCGTCCTTGTTGATGACGTCCTCGCGGACCACGACGGTCACGAACGCCTCACGCCTTACGGCGGCGCCGGCGGTCATGGCCTCAAGTTGGGCGTTGACCTTGGCGGAAACCTCCGGCTCGTCGGGGCGGGCGTTGTGCCGTACCCACTCGTCTCGTTCGGTGCCGTCGTCGGGGATGGTGCGGACCTGGACGACGACCAGGTCGATCTGGTTGCCGGCGGTGGCGGCCTCCATCATCTCGGTCAGCCCGGCGCCCATGCGGAAACGGTCCGCGTCGTCGCTCATCCCGATGCCGGGGTGGACGACCCGTGCGGTGGCCGCCCACGTGCGGGTGGCGTGGTTCTGGATGATCGCGGGTCGGGCGGTCTGCCCGGTCATGGGCGGACCGTCGTGGATCTGGATGCTGGCCAAGATGCCGGGCAGGTCAGCCTCGCCGGCCTCACCTTCGTCCTCGGGGTCCTCGGCATCGCCGAGGTCGAGCTCGCCCGCCGCGGCCTTGGACTGGAAGCGTGACCAACCGAACGCTGCCCCGGCCAGATGCCGGAACAGGACCCCGATCCACTGGAAGGCCGAGTGGCCCCGGATCGGAAGGCAGATCAACAGGCCGACCACGACCCACGCCGGCAACACGACGAGCAGAGCGAGCCACTGCCCCAACGCGATGGCCATCCAGGTGGGGAACCCAGCGACCAGCACCATGAAGAACTGCGGGCCGGTGAGCCCGAAGAGCCACGCCTGTCGGTCTCGGGTGGCTGATGCTCCGTAAACGCTCATGTCTGTCTCCGATCTGGTACCTGGGAAGGTTGGGGGTGCTCGCGTGGCCTGGTGATCTGCTCGCGGCTAGGCGAGGAGGACCTCTGGGTCCTTCTCGACCACCTCCGCCGCCTGCTGGGCCTGCGGCGGGATGTCGTTGGCGACGCCGTCGCCGTTGGTGTCGTTGAACGGCTTCATCTGGTGGGCCTTCTTGTTCTTCTTCGGGTCGTGCTCGGTCGGGTAGTAGCCCTGGTTGCCGATTCCGGCTTGGCCGAGTACGTCGACGCTCATCGAGGCGCCGGTCTGGGCCACCTTCCCGGCTGCGTGCATGCCGTTGCCGAACGTCTTGGCGGGGTGACGCACCGGATAGGTGACGCCCTTGCCGGCGCTCTTCGCCAGCGAACCGGGGTTCCAGCGGCGGGCGTGCTCGGCCTCTGCGCCGCCTTCGGAGGAGCTGCGCCCGTCCGGGGCGGCCTCGGCGGCAGCGCCCGACCCTGCGGAATGTCCACCGCCCGCGCGCTTGCCTCGCAGGAGTCCCGAGACGCCGCCGTTGGCGTCCATCGTCGACCGGAACGAGGCACCCGAGGCGGTGCCGGGGTCGACGAAGGCCAGCATCCGGAACAGCACCAGGGGCATGAAGCAGGCGACCAGCATGATCACCGAGCCGACGACCGACATGCCGATGTTGTTCGCGCTCGAGCCGATGTCGGCAAGGAAGGAGCCGTCACCGGTCTCGTTGTCCGGCATTCCGGCCCACGCGAACTGGGCGCCCATCCCGACCACGAGCGCCAGTAGCGGCTCCATCAGCACGCACGCCAGGAACCAGCGGATCGACTTCCACATCCACGACTTGGTGCCCTCGGACAGCGCTCCCGCAGCCGACATGGGCATCGTGGCCACCAGGATCAGCAGCGCGGCGGAGCGCACCATCATGATGATCATGTGGCCGAAGGAGGCCGGGATCAGGATGAACAGGGCACACAGGCCGAGCGTGGCCGCTTGGGTCGTGCCCGAGACGGTGTCGACGAACCCGTCGCCGGCCGCGTAGCCGGAGAAGCTGTCGACGTCGAGCAGGGTGTTCAAGAGGCCCTTGGTCAGCCCGGAGGCCGCCGTGATGAGGCCGGCGCTCACCCCGATCCAGCACGACAGGACGGCGCCGTACTGGATGACGCCGGCGGCCAGGGTGCCGAACCCGCGGCCGTCCTGGCGGAGAACCGCTAGGCCGATCTGACCGAACGCGACCACCAGCGCGATCACCAACGCGACCCACAAGGTGACTCCGTAGATCTTGGCCAGGTCAGGGTCTTCGACGTTGGGGGTGAACCCGTCGATGAGGGAGAACGCGGTCTTGAGCAGCCAGATGGCACCCGACCAGATCGCCATCATCATCGAGGTGAACCCGTCGGCCAGGGTCTCCTTGGCCTGGTCGCCCAGCCAGTGCAGCGGGTTGAGGTCAACCATCGGCACGATCTCAGCGCTCATGACTGGGGCACCTCCAGCCACTGGTAGCCGGCGTCGAAAGAGGCCTGGGAACCGGGCCACAGCGAGGGCGCGGGGGCCGGCTCCTCGCCTTCGCCGACAACCCAGCGGTCGTCCTGCCAGACCATGCGCTGGCAGTCGGCGGC
>DOWL01000139.1:22846-23345 GCA_003519585.1 Nocardioides sp.
GTGGTGGCGGTGATGATGAAGTCGATGCACGGGATGACGAAGTCGTCACCGACCGTGCCCTTGATGAACCCCATCTTCGGTTCGACGGCGATCGTGATGGTGTTCTGGGCGTCTGAGGACATCCCGGCCGACTCCAGCAACGCGGCAAGGCCCTGGACCCCCGACCAGCTCTCGGCGGTCGGGCCGCCGGGTGCTGCCCACTCGGTGATGACGTCCTGGGCCACGCGCACCGAGGCGGAGCTGAGTGCGGTGCTGTCGATCGCGGCCAGTTGCGCCAGGGCGCCCTCCGGGGTCTGGGGGAACCCGGTCGCAACCCCGACCTCACCCACCTCCATCGGTGGCGGGATCTGGATCGTGCCGGTCTCGCCCGATGACAGGCTCCCGGGGTGGGCGGGCTCCAAAGGCGCCTCGGGCAGCTGCTCATTTGCGGGACGGTCCCCTGCCGACACGGCCGCCTCCGGCCCCGCGTCACCGCTCGCCCCCGTGCCCGTGCGCAGGC
>DOWL01000196.1 GCA_003519585.1 Nocardioides sp.
CGGCTGGGGAGCAGGCGGCTGGGGAGCAGGCGGCTGGGGAGCAGGCGGCTGGGGAGCAGGCGGCTGGGGAGCAGGCGGCTGGGGAGCAGGCGCCGCCGGGGCGGCGACGTCCGCGAGCCGGTTGCCGCAGTGGGTGCAGAACGCGCCGCCCTCGCTCGCCGCCCCACACTGCCCGCAGAAGTTGGCCATCCTGGTCCCCCGGTCCTCTCGCCTGGTGCGGCGGCAAGTTACCACCGCGTTGTATCGGTCGCCCTCGCCACGACCTCGACGCTGGGTCAGCGTGGTTCAGCGATACATCGTGAGCTCCCCGTCGGCCTCGACGACGACGCCCTGGTCCACCGCAGAGACGCTGACCCCGTCCTCACTGTCGGGGATGTCGATGGTCCACTCGGGCTTGCCCTGGCCGTACTCGTAGAAGGCGACCTGCCCGGGGTCGTGCACGTAGAGACCCCGGTCGGCGACCGTGAGGTTCGCCTCGTCGCTGCCATATCGACCGACTCGCTGGAGGTCGTCGTCGAACACCTCGCCCGAGCTGTACGCGACGAACCACGAGGAACCGCCCGCCTCCACGCCGATGCCGTAGAAGTAGTCGTCGCTGCCGATAGACAGGTCCTCGCCGTCGCCGGCCCGTCCGTAGACGGTCACGCTGGTGTCCGAATCGTCGGTGTCCTCGTCGTAGGTCGTCTCCGAGATGTAGACCCGGTCGTCGTCGAACCCGTCGACAGATGGGTCCTCGGCCGACGCGCTCCACAGCCGCTCTCCGTCGCCCGCGTCGTACGCCGTGACCTCGTTGCCCACACTGACGGCCACGAACTCACTCGTACTCGCGAGGCCGACGTACTCGTCATCGTCCACCGAGAGGTCCAGAGACCAGCTGACCCTGCCCGAGCTCGCGTCGACTCGGCGAAGCTCGTCCGCGACGACCAGGTAGACCGCGTCTTCGGCGACGTCGGTGCTTCCGACGTCGTCGATCGACCACTTCTCCTCCCCGGACTTCGAATCCACCCAGGCCACGTCCGACGTGTCAGAGTCCTCCGCGCCGTCTCCGAGCAGCAGCCCTTCGTCGTCGATCGCCAGCGGGTAGCCCGAGTCCTGCCACCACAACTGCTCCCCGTCATCAGTCGAGAGAGCGCCGACGCCACCCCCCTCCCCACCGGCGACGACGACAACGTCGTCGTGGTCGGGAACGGCGACGACGTAGCCGACGTACTCGTCGTCGTTGGACCACACGCGCTCGCCGTCGGAGTCGAGCGCCGCCACGTCGCCGTCCTCGTCTGCGAGCACGACCAGGTCACCCGCACCGGTCACCTGGGCGTAACTACCTGAATAGTCGAAGGTCCACGCCGCCTTCGGCTCCGAGGTGACCGCCTCGGGCAGCATGCTGCCGTCGGCGGTGTGACCCGAGCCGCTACCGCGCAGCAACGTCAGCACAGCGACCCCACCCGCAACGAGCACCAGCACCAGCACGACCGCGGCCACGACGGGCCAGCGGCGGGAGCGCCGTGGTCCCAGCTGCCCCAGGGTCTCGGGCGCGGAGACGTAGGTCTGCTGCGGATAGTTCTGAGTCGACGGTTGGTACGAAGGTGGCGGGTGTGGCGGTGAAGGTGGTGGCGCCGATCCCGCGGTGGTCGATGCGGTGACCACCCGGGTGCCGCAGTGAATGCAGAACGCCGGAGGCGGCACCGACAGCTCAGCACCGCACGCACCGCAGAAGCGCGCGCTCACGTGTTCTCCTCGATCTCCTTCAGGGCGTCACCGATCAGCCTCGACGGGACCGACTCGATCACAGAACTGGCGTAATCGACCGCGGTGGCAATCGGGTCGATCTGATATCCACCGTCCACGATCCGCAGCACGAGGTACACCGAATCGATGCCGAGATCCTCGGCGTCCCCTCCCTCGAGGCAATAGCCCTCCTCGTCGCCGTCGTCGTCGGTCGCCGACACGCACCGTCCGTCGACGTTCGCACTACCGCTGCCGTAGCCACCGTCGGACTCCTCGTAGCTGCCGTACACGCTCCCCTCGCGGATCCTCAGCCGGACCATGTCTCCGCCCAGTTCCTCGACAGATGTGTCGACACCGTCCAGCGAGACGTCGAAGGTGACGCCGTCGTCGGCCAATGCGTCCTCGATGGTGATGGCCCAGGGTCGTAGCATCGCGACCTGGTCCGCCGGGAATTGGGCGAGCAACTCGGCGACGTCTTCGTGGCTCGCGGCATCGGCAAGGTTGTCGAGGACGTCCTCTGGCTCCTCGGCCACGATCGGCTCGCCGTCGGCGACGATCGCGTCATAGTCCGGCGGGCGGATGCCTTCATCGCGCAGCTCGTCGCTGTTGGGTACTCCTAGGTACGCGTCGACGAACGTGCCGACCGCGGAGACGTACCAGCGACCGTCGATCTCGACAGCACTCACGAAGGGCTCTGGCCGGTCGTTGCGATAGTCGACGTCGGGCAACTCCCAGCCGATGTCCTCGAGCAGGTCGCCGGTCCACGTCTCGGCGTCGGGGTACTTCTCGGCCACGAAGCCCAACCGGTCGGGCAGCTCGCCGGGGTCGTAGGTGACGGTGTACGAGCCGCCGCTCAGGACGACCCGGGCGGCCGCGTCGCCCAACTCATCGGTCTCGAACTCCAGATCTTCGACAGAGACGCTCAGCGCGTCCGTCAGGTCACCATCCCGCGCGGTGAGGCCCTCGTCGGAAAGCCGCTCCCGGGTGGCTGCGACGAGATCGTCAAGGCCCTCGACCTCGGCCGGGTTGACCAGATCCAGGGCTCCCAAGACGTCCTGATGGACCGCCGCGTCCAGGAACGAGCGCACCGCCTCCTCCGGAGAGTCGGCGCCACCTCGGGGGCGAAGGAACTGCCACCCGACCAGGCCCGCCGCGACCAGCGCGAGCACGACCGCGACGACGCCCAGCGTGCGGCCCACGGGAACGCCGCCACCCACGGCGGGCGGCAGGCCGGTCGGTACGGCGTACTCGGGGGCGGCGGGCGGCACAGGTGACGGGCCTGTGACCACTGGGCCCGCAGAAGCGGCCGGTGCGTGCGCCACGGCGAGCGGCGTACCGCACTCCTGGCAGTAAGCCTGATCTTCCGTCCGACGCTGCGCGCCGCAGCTGCCGCAGAACCTGCTCAATCGTCCTCCTCGATGTGGGTGCGCGGAAGGCGCCGGTGCAACGCCAGCCCGGCGAGGCCGAGCACGACACCGCCGACGGTCAGCCAGCCGCCCGGTCCGAGCCGCGCGGGGTCAAACTGGGCCACCGAGTGGAAGCACGCCACGAACACGGCGACCATGGACGCCACGGACAGGGTGCGGGCGCTCACGGCAACGGGGCCGACGCGCGGGAACGTGGCAAGGACCAGGAGTCCGCAGGCCGGACCGATCAGCAGCAACCACCCGACCCAGCTCGGGATCAGCGCCGAGACCGAGCCGTCACGGATCAAGCGAGCACCGTCGGCGAGGGAAGAGGTGGAGAGCAGTCCGCGGCTTGTCCAGGGCACGAACCAGGCGACCAGCCACGCCGTCGAGACCAACAGCCAGAGCACACCGAGAGCCACCCTGCCGATCGGCGCGTCAGCAGCATGGGGCCCCGTGTCCACTTCGCCTCTCCGTACGGTCCGTGTCGAGCGCGCTCGCGCCAGGTCTGGTCTCCGGGCGTCGACAGCCCGACCTACCCATTCTCGGGCCAGGCACCGGGAGGTGCTTCGATCCGCGCCCAGGGTCGTCAGAATCGGTGAAATTCGGCTGGGCGCACCCCGCGACAGCGCGGTCCAAGGCGACGCGCCTTACCCTGCTTGCGACTCGGGCGACGACAGGGGGAGCCGTTGCGATACTGCCGAGACTGCGGAGCGCCGGTGACCGCGGCGTTCTGCCGCGACTGCGGGGCGCCGACCGCCGAGCCGGTCCCAGCGTCGACCGCAGCACTGTCGCCCCAGCAGCCACCCCTCGAGCCTGCCGAACAGCCACTCATCCCG
>DOWL01000241.1:0-154 GCA_003519585.1 Nocardioides sp.
GTCGTTCTGGATGGTCCCGCTCAGCTGCTCCGGCCTCACCCCCTGCTCCTCCGCCGCCGCGATGTAGAGCGCGAGCACCGGCAGCACCGCACCGTTCATCGTCATCGACACCGACACCTTGTCCAGCGGAATGCCGTCGAACAGGATCTTCATG
>DOWL01000241.1:339-10634 GCA_003519585.1 Nocardioides sp.
GCGGTGGGTGGCCAGGTCGAAGGCGACGCTGAGCCCCTTCTGACCGGCGGCGAGGTTGCGGCGATAGAACGCGTTGGACTCCTCGGCGGTGGAGAAGCCGGCGTACTGACGGATCGTCCACGGCTGGGTCGTGTACATCGTCGGGTACGGGCCGCGCAGGAACGGCGGCAGCCCCGGCCAGGTGTCCAGCGCGTCGAGGCCTTCGAGGTGCTCGGGTCCGTACACCGGCAAGATGTCGATGCCCTCGGGCGAGCTCCACGGCTCAGGATTCGTCTGCGCTCTCGCCTGGGTTTCGACGCTCGCGCTCGCAGACGAATCGGCAAGCGGCAGCCCGGCGAAGCTCTTCGGGACACTCATGCCAGCTTCTCCCTCGTGCGGGTCAAGAAGTCGATCGCATCCACGCCCAGGGCACACGAGTCGTCGGCCCAGTCGTGGGGCTTGCCGGCGACGATGACCCACTCGGCGCCGGCCTCGCGCAGGGCGGCCGCGCGCGCTGCGCCTTCCTCGGCGTACGCCGCATCGGTGCCGACGACGCAGGCCACCGGCCCGCTGCCGTCGGCGGTCACCCCGATGCCGCCGGCGGCCAGCAGGTTGGTCGCGAAGGTCGCTCGGGCAGTGTGCTGCGCGACCGTCCCGAGCGGTGCGAGCAGCACCGGCGCGGGCACCGGGTCGTCGCGGAGCGCTTCGTACGCCGCGCCGTACCGTCGGACCTCAGAGCCGGCCGCGTCGTGCGCAGCTGACCGCTCGGGCAGCTGTTCGGCGAGGTTGGGGAACTCGCTGAGCCCGGTGATCGGCCGCTTCCGGGTCGCGACCTGCCGGTCCCGCTCGGCCACGGTCGCCTCGATCAGCGGCTCCAGCTCCGCGCCGTCGTCGAGCCGGCCGAACAGTTCCCAGGCCGCCACGGCGAGGTCGTCGGTGAGCTTCTCGACGGCGTACGCGCCACCGGCCGGGTCGGTCACCACCGCCACGTGGGACTCCTCGATGAGCAGCGCGCTGGTGTTGCGGGCGATCCGGCGCCCGAACCCGTCCGGCTCGCCGAGCGGCGTGTCGAAGGGCAGCACGGTGACGGCGTCCGCCCCGCCGACACCGGCCGCGAACGCGGCGACCGTGGTGCGGAGCATGTTGACCCAGGGGTCGTACTTGCTCAGCATCGGCCGGCTGGTCACCGCGTGCTGGCGCTGATCGCGCGACTGTGCGCCGCTGAGCTCGAGGACTCGTGCCCAGGTACGGCGCGCGGCGCGGAGCTTGGCGATGCTCGTGAACTGCTCGTCGGTGACCGCGAACCGGAACTCCAGCAGCGCGTTGGCGCGGTCCACGTCGGCCGCCCCGCGCAGGAGGTCCGCGCCGGCCTTCAGCGCGTAGGCGAGCTCCTGGACCTCCGTGGCACCCAGGTCGTGCACGTCGGTGGCGTCGACGACGTACGCGCGGATGCCGCGTGCCTCCGCCTCGGCCGCCAGTTCCTCGTCCGGGTCGCGGGCGTCGAGGCCGAGGTTGGTGTCGGGGTGCAGCTCGCGATCGCCGACGTGGTCGAGGAAGCCGCGTGCGTCGCCGTCGAGGACCACCGGCGCCAGGTCGAGGAGGATCCCGTCGAGGACCGTGGCCCAGTCGCCCGCACCCCGCAGGTACAGCGAGGTCACCCCACCCTCGAGATCGGCGAGCAGCGCCTGGTTGTCGGCCTTCGCGTCGGCGCCGAGGGTGAGCTCGGCGCGGACGTCCCACGCACCCACGCGCGCCGGCCGGCCGCTCGTGACCAGCCCGTCGATCAACTCCGGCGTACCGAGTGGGCTGATCGCGATGCCGTCCAGCGTGGAGCGGGTGAGCTTGCCCCAGACCGCCTCGTCGGGATCGTCGTCACCCAGGCGCCGGGCCTTGCGGAGCACCGCGGCGGCCGCGGCCTCCCAGGCCACCTTTCCCGGCGCGCGGTCGTGCTGGTCGTCCGTCACAGGGCCACCGTAGGTAGCCACGGACCCTCAGGCCACGAACTGTGACGTTTTTCAAGGGTTGCCGAGTCGCCCGGACAGGAGCAACGTGTCCCCATGGCGGACAAAGGAGCTCGCGCAGCCGGCAGACAAGATCTCGAGGCCCTCAAGCCCGATGAGATACGCAACGTCGTGCTGGTGGGCCCCAGCTCCGGTGGCAAGACCACCCTCCTCGAGACCCTGCTGGTTCGCACCGGCGCCCTGAACCGTGCTGGCACGGTCGCCGACGGCACCACCGTCTCTGACGCCGAACCTGGTGAGCGCGCGCACGGTCGCTCGATGTCGCTGTCCGTCGCACCTGTGGTGCACCGCGGCGTCAAGATCAACCTCATCGACACCCCTGGGTACGCCGACTTCGTGGGCGAGCTGCGCGCCGGCCTGCGAGCCGCCGACTGCGCCCTGTTCGTCACTGCGGCCAACGAGCCTGTCGACACGGTGACCGCGATGCTGTGGCGCGAGTGCGCCGACGTCGGCATGCCGCGGGCGGTGGTGGTGACCAAGCTCGACCACGCGAGGGCCGACTACGCCGGGGTCCTCGCGGCCGCGCAGGCGACGTTCGGGAGCACCGGTGACAAGGTGCTCCCGTTGTACGTCCCCGTGATGTCCGGCAACGAGGTGACCTCCCTGATCGGCCTGCTCGGCTCGAACAGCTCAGCAGAGCACGACGAGGCGCGAGCGGCACTCATCGAGGGCATCATCGAGGAGTCCGAGGACGAGGGGCTGATGGACCGCTACCTCGAGGGTGAGCCGGTCACCGAGGACGCCCTGCTCGAGGACCTCCACCGGGCGATGGCGCGCGGCACCTTCTTCCCCGTGGTCGCTGCCTGCTCGACCAGCGGCGTGGGCTGCGAGGAACTGCTCGACCTCATGGTGCGCGGCTTCCCCGCACCGAGCGAGCACCCCAGCCCCGCGACGTACACCCCGGCCGGCGCGGCCGCACAGCCGGTCGAGTGCGACCCGTTCGGCCCGCTGGTCGCCGAGGTCGTGAAGACCACCAGCGACCCGTACGTCGGCCGGATCAGTCTGGTGCGGGTCTTCTCGGGCACCCTCGAGCCCGACCGCGCGGTGCACGTCTCGGGACATCTGACCTCGTTCTTCGGCGCCGCGTCCGGGCACGCCGACCACGACGACGACGAGCGGGTGGGCGCGCTGTCCTACCCGTTCGGTGCCGCGCTCCAGCCGGCCCAACGAGTCGTGTGCGGCGACATCGCGACCGTCGGCCGGCTCACCCGCGCCGAGACCGGCGACACCCTCTCCGCGGTCGAGGACCCGCGCGTACTCCGGCCCTGGTCGCTCCCGACGCCACTGCTGCCCGTGGCGATCGAGGCCGCGACCAAGTCCGACGAGGACAAGCTCTCGACCGCGCTGTCCCGGCTGGCTGCCGAGGACCCATCGCTACGCGTCGAGATGGCCGCCGGCGACTCCGGCCAACTGGTGCTGTGGACGATGGGCGAGGCGCACGCGGACGCCGCCCTGGAGCGGCTCGCCGAACGGTTCGGGGTCTCCGTGCACCAGGTCGACGTCCAGGTCGCGATGCGCGAGACGCTGCGCGCTCCCGGCAAGGCGCTGGGCCGGCACGTGAAGCAGTCCGGCGGCCACGGCCAGTACGCCGTCTGCGAGATCGAGGTCGAGCCACTCCCCCGCGGGTCCGGGTTCGAGTTCGCCGAGAAGGTCGTCGGCGGTGTGGTGCCCCGGCAGTTCATCCCCTCGGTCGAGAAGGGGATCCGGGCCCAGATGGAGCGCGGCTGCGGCGGCCATCAGATGGTCGACATCAAGGTGACGCTGGTGGGCGGCAAGGCACACAGCGTCGACTCCTCCGACATGGCCTTCCAGAGCGCCGGCGCGCTGGCGTTGCGCGAGGCGGCCGACGCCGCGGGTGTGGTGCTGCTCGAGCCGTACGACGAAGTGGAGGTCTCGGTGCCGGACGAGCTGGTCGGCACCGTGATGAGCGACCTGGCCGCCCGCCGCGGCCGGGTGCTCGGCCAGGACACCGCCGACGGCCGCGCCGTCGTGCGTGCGCACGTGCCCGCCAGCGAGTTGATCCGCTACGCGATCGACCTGCGCTCGGCGACGCACGGCACCGGTTCGTTCACCCGCGCCTTCGCGGCGTACGAGCCGGTGTCCTGACCCGCTATCCGACTCGCGGGATCGACGTTTCACCCCCGTTACCAGGTGTCGTTATCGACCAATAAATTGTGCGTTTTCGTCACATCGACCATGCGCGCAGCGACGGCCGCCGGGCTCGGCGCAGGGTGACGATTGCCCGCAACGGCCGACCGCATGGGGCGTTGGTCGAGACGAAGGAGAGGTCATGTCACCTCGCTCCCTGTCCAGCCTCGCAGCACGTAGCGTCGTCGGCACCTCTCTGGCGGCTGCTTTGCTCGTCGTGCCAACACCATCGCCAGCGCCCGCGGCGAGTGCCGACTCGGGCATCATCGTGCTGAACGACCTCACGCGGCGGCAGATCTACTCCTGGACCGGGGCGACTCAGGGCATGCTGTTCTCGGAACAGAACAACAGCGGCATCGTCGCGCTCAACCCCACGGTGAAGCGAGTAGGCCCGCTGAAGACGACCCCCGGTGAGACCTGGTACGTCGGTGATACCTACCTGACCAACCGAGGCAACACCGATCAGAATCTCACCACCCCAAGGTTTGAGCTGCAGGTCGCCCAGAGCCTGACCACCGAGGTAAAGGTCGGCATCGAGACGGAGTTCACTGTCAAGACCGCGTTCAAGATCGGCGAAACCGGGGTGGAGCTGGGTGTGCGCCAGATGTTCAACTGGTCCCGCAGCACCGCGGAGACCACGTCCAAATCCGCGACGTACTCCGCTTGGCCACAAACCATCAACGTCCCCGCCCGCACCACTGCCCGCGTTGCCGTGACGCTGCAGCAAGTCACCGCCACCGGAGAGGTGGCTCTCGAAACCAACCTCGGGGGCACGGGATACTACGCGTGCGGTTGCGTCGGGCAAGACTGGACCGCTCGCGCGGCTAGCCCATACGAAATCCTGGGCCCCTACGTCCGCGGGACCACCGTGCTCAAGAAGAACGCGCCGGCGCTACCGCCCCAGATCTCGGTCGATCCGAAGAGGCGCATCGTCCACTTCAAGGGCTCAGGGACCTTTACGGCCACCTACGGCACCATCATGACGGTCGACGTCACCTTCCAGCCGCTCGACCCCCGGGCCACTGCACCGGCGGATCCCGACCCCTACACCATCACTCCCGAGGTCGAGGTCAGCGCACCGTGAGCGGCGCAGGGCTCCCGCGGGTGCGCGGAGCGCTCTGCTGGGCCGCTCTGGGTGCCGCACTGGCGACCAGCGGAACGGCACTCGTCGTGGCCGCACCGGCCGATGCGATCCTGACGGCCAACACCGCCACCGCGGCGAGCCTGCCGACCAGCCAGGACGACGCGAGTCCGCCGAGCAACGACGAACTCGAGGACGCCGTGGCGCTCTCCCCCAACACGGCCGTCATCGGCTCGACGGACTTGGCCACGATCGTGCCCAACGAGCCACGCCAAGAGCCCAAAGACAACCACGTGGCGGTTCGGACGGTGTGGTACTCCTACACGCCCACCTCGACCCAGCACGTGGGCTTCGCGACCAGCAGCGTCGGTGACAACGTCGACACCGTCATCACGCTTTACTCCGGGAAGCCGGGAGCGAAGGCGCTGGTCGACCTGACGTACCTCGCCGACAACGACGATGCCGGCGAGGTGCTGGGGCAGGTCGGCGAGCTGGCGCCCGCGACCTGGTTCTACTCCTATCTCGCCGCCGACCTGGCGGCCGGCACGACCTACTACCTGCAGGTCGACGCTCTCGACACGATGGTGCCGCGAGGGAGCTTCGCCGTGCGGGTCGACGTGGCCGGTACGTCGAGCGGGTGGCCGGCCAACGACGGCAGAGCCGACGCGATGCGGTTGATCCCCGACCGCGAGGCGCCGGTCAACAACCGGAATGCGAGCAAGGAGGTCGACGAGCCGACCCAGCCCACGTGTCCGGTGATCAACAACACGGTGTGGTTCCGCTACCGGCCCGCCGTCTCGGGCAATGTGTCGTTCGGCACCGTCGGCTCCACCGACGCCGTCCTCGGTGTCTACCTCGACCCCCGCGCCGGAGGTGGCGGTGAGCTGGAGCCCGAGGGCTGTCTCGCCAACTCCCAGGGCGACGTCCATCAGGTCGTGTCGCTGACGGCGGGCTACTACTACTACGTACAGGTCGGCTCAAAGGCCCGGACAGGCTCGGCTAAGCCCTTCGGGGTCGTCGCCAGCCCAGGCCCCGCGCAGTGGGGGGCTCTGCCGTCGAAGGTCACGGCGAACGGCACGTGGAGCGACAAGACCGTGACTCTCGCCGCCTCCGTCGCGGCAGACCCCGGTGGCAACCAGACCGTCCTCGACGACGTCCCCCTCCGGGGGTCCGTGGAGTTCCTCGACAGCACCGGCACGTCCCTCGGCTCCGTCAAAGTGAATACCAACTCGCCCAACGCCAAGCTGGTCATCTCGAGCCCGACCACAGGCGACCACGACTACTTGGCGGTGTTCACCAGCTCCACTGGGGACTACTGGGACTCCTACCGCCCGTTCAGCGTGACCGTTCCGCCGCCTGAGCTGAGCGTGACCAGCGAGATCCCGACGACCATGTCGGTGACCTACTCCGACCCGGTGACGGCCTCGCTGTCGGCGACCAGCCACGTGGTCAAGGGCTCGGTCCTGACGGCGGAGACGCCCGGTCTGGCCGCGCTCGGGCTGCAGCTGCGCAAAGTCTCGGACTCGGGGTCGGCCATGCCCGGCACGGCGCAATGGCAGGTCGAGGGGACGGTGACCGCACCCGCACGGGAAGCGGTGTACCCGGTGAGCATCACGGTCTCCGGCGGTGGTCAGACCAAGGCCGTGACCTTCGCCGTGCAGGTGAGCCCGGAGACGGCGACGGTGGCCTACACCGGTCCCCCAACCGCGGGCGTCGAGATGCCGGGCAATCCCAACGACCTCGTGACACTGAAGGCCCAGGTGCAGGCCGACGACACTCCGGGCAACCTGGCGCAGGCAGGGACAGTCACCTTCGTAGACGCCTACAACAACAACGCGGCGCTGTGCACCGCGACGACTACGGGGGACGGCAGCGCGGAGTGCAAGTTCCGCCCTGGACTGACGAGTGGACAGGTGCGCGCCTATCGGGTGCAGGCCCGGTTGACCGGCAACGGCTACTTCGCGGCCGCGCAGTCGGCGCCTGCCGACCTCACCGTCCGCACCTTCAGGCTCGACGTGGCCCAGCCCGACAATCCGACTCAGACGGTGCAGTACTCCGACCGGCTGGCGCTGCCGATGACCTTCGTCGCCGCCACGGACCGTCCTGGTCCCCTCGTCGTGTCGGTCCTTTCAGGGGGCCTGCCGGCCGGACTGATCCTCAGTGAGGGCTGGGTGTTCGGCCAACAGGTCACCGGCACGGTCACCCGCCGCCAGACTCTGGCCCCCGCCGGTGACTACGCCGTGACCTACGGCGTGACCGATGGCGTCGAGACGATCGACGTGCCGTTGAGCATCACCGTCGAGCGCGAGAACGCGACCGTGGTCGCCGATGGCCCATGGACCGTCGAGGCGGGCGATCAGGTCGAGCTGACCGCCACCGTGACCCAGGAAAGCGATAGCGGTGGGGCGGCGTCGTTCAACACCGCGTCGGCGTCGACCTCGGCGACGTTCTTCGACCTCGACGACCCGAGCAAGGTGCTGTGCACCGACGACACGATCTCGGCGGCAGGCAAGGCCTCGTGCACCTTCAAGGCGGACAAGACGCGTCGGGTGATGGTGAAGCTGGGCGGCCCGTTGTTCACTGGCGAGACCGCGCAGGACGCGGAACTGATCGTCCCGCACGGTCTGGAGGTCAGCGACCTTCCGTCGGCAGTCTCTGTGGACTATTCCGACGGAACGCCCTTGAGTTTCACGGCGAGATCGGACCGGTCCAACCCGAGGTTCTCGGCTTCGGTGGTCGGCGAGTCTGGGTTGCCTGCCGGGCTGTCGCTGACGCGGACCGATGCAGATGGCTCCCCGGATCCCGATGCGGATGGTCAGGCGAGCTGGGCGATCACTGGTGAGGCCACGGGCGCGCCCGGAAGTCCCTCAACGGTGACGTTCCGGATCGAGGAAGGCCCAAACTCGAAGGAGGTGCCGGTCACGTTCGAGGTGAGCCAGGAGAAAGCTTCGGTAGCCCTCGACGCCCCAGCGAGCGTCGTGGCCGGCACCCCAGCGACGCTCACGGCGCATCTCACCCCGGAGAACGACGACTACGCCGACGGCGACCTGACTGGGGCGACGGCGACGTTCAAGGACCGCGAGACGGTGCTATGCACCGACGTGCCGGTGAATGCCGACGGCTCGGCGACGTGCTCGGTCACGCTCACGGCGGACGCCGCGGTCACGGTGGTGCTGGGGGGCTGGTTCACCGGTGAGACCTCGGCCGCGACCCCCGTGGTGATCACCGGTGGTCTCGAGGTCACGGCCCCGCCGGCAACGGTGTCCGTGCAGTACTCCGACATCGCGACCGGCCTCTCGTTCGAGGCGTCCTCGCTACGTGCAGGCGTGTCGGTGAAGAGCGCGACCGGACTGCCGACTGGGCTGTGGCTGGAGCGGACAGGCACCGACGCAAGCGCAAGCTGGACGTTGACCGGCGCAGTCAGCGACCCTCCACGTGACTACCCGGTCACCCTGGTGGTCACCGACGGCTTCAGCGAGAAGACGGTCGAGTTCACCGTCACCGTCACCAGGGAGGACGCGACAGTGCACTACACCGGCCCGACCACCGCCGTGGTCGGCCAGCCGGTGACCCTCGCGGCGGAGGTCACCCAGGACGACGGGTCCTCCGGAGATCTGTCCACCGCGACCGCGCAGTTCGCCGACGCCTCGGGGGCGAAGCTGTGCACCGCACCGGTCACCACGAGTGTCGCCGGCTCGATGACCGGGGTCGCGACATGCTCATGGACCGCGGAGAGCACGCGCGCAGTCTCGGTCACCGTAGAGGGCAACTACACCGGCGAGACCGATGAGGCGGTCGACCTGGTGCTCACCCCCGCGACTGGCCCCGCGACCGGCCCCACTACCGGTCCCGAGACTGAGCCCGACACCCTGCTGAGCAGCGGCCCGGGCGCCTGGCTGCCGGCCAACCAGGCCAGCTTCACCTTCAGTTCCACCCGCACCGGCGCGACCTACAGCTGCAGCCTCGACGGTGCCGCGGCCGCACCCTGCAGCTCGCCGTACACCATCGGCGCACTGCGCCCGGGCAGCCACGTGGTGACCATCGCCGCCACCCACGGCAGCAAGAGCGATCCAACCCCGGTCCGCAGCGTGTTCACCGTGCTCGAAGGCGCCAAGGCACTCAAGGCCAAGAACACTGCATGGACGAAGGCCAACGGCCGAGATGCCTACCTCGGGAAGTACTGGCAGACCCGCGGGAAGGGCCGCGTGCTGACCCTGAAGAAACCGGTGGCCGGGGCGTGGCAGCTGGCCCTCGTCGGGGCGACCTCGCCGAAGGCCGGGAAGGTCAAGGTCTACGTCGGCAAGAAGCTGGTCGGGAAGGTCAACCTCAAGGGCCCGAAGTCCGCCAACACGGTCCTCGCGCTCACCCCGGGCACCACCGCCCGATCCGGGAAAGTACGGATCGTGACAGCGACCGGCAAGCCCGTGAAGCTCGCCGGGATCGGTATCGCCACGACACTCTGACCCGTCACCTACGGACCGGTGGCGTGAACCGGGGCGGCGGTCACGAGCACGTTGTCGCGATAGTGACCTGCGACGACGGGCCCACCACAAGTGACGACGTAGAGGCGCCGCTCGCCGCCCCGGCCACGCCAGACCTCGGCGGGCAGTGCGGCCTTGGGGATCGAGGTGAGACCGACGACCTTCCACTGCGACACCTGCCCACCGCGGACGACCTCGATGGCCGCACCCGGCGAGATGGTCGAGAGCGGGAAGAGGGCGCCGTGGTCACGGTCCACGTCGTCGAGGTGCCCGGCGACCAGGAGCGCTCCGCGCCGCGATCGCAGCGGCGCCGAGCCCTCCCACAGGGCCGCGCGCGCGACGTCGTCCGGCAGCGCGAGGCGACCGTCGACCACGGCTGCGAGGTCCAGCGGGGCGGCCACGTCGAGGGATGGGATGACCAGGGCATCGTCGACGTCGGGGCGCTCGTCCGGCGCACGTGGTGGCGGGTCGCGCACCCGGTCGGCAGGGAGGGCGAAGGGGCGCTCCGGAAGGGGTGCACCGTCGGGGGCGCCGAGCCGGTAGCCGACCACGAGCGCCGAGCCCACCAGCGCCAGCGCCAGCGCG
>DOWL01000241.1:10737-10945 GCA_003519585.1 Nocardioides sp.
CCCACCAGCGCCAGCGCCAGCGCGAACTCCCCCGCGGCTCGTGCTCTCACGACCCACCGCGACGGCCGCGACGAAGCAGCGCAGCCGCGGAGGCGGTGGCCGCGCCGACGAAGGTCAGCGCCGCGAGGAGGAGCAGGGCTCGATCTCCGTGGCCAGCGGCACCACCGCCGGCATCCACCAACGGACCCATCGGGACCGTGGGTACGGC
>DOWL01000181.1:0-158 GCA_003519585.1 Nocardioides sp.
CCGCCGGCCTGCTGGATGCGGTCGTCGCCGACGGTCTTGGCGGCATCGAGGGCCTCGTCGATGTCGCCCTGGTCGATGGCGGCGAAGATCTTGATGCCCTTGCTGTCCGTCGTCCCGGTCGCGCCGCGGGTCCACATGCCGGCGTAGCAGTCGGCCTG
>DOWL01000181.1:294-770 GCA_003519585.1 Nocardioides sp.
CGTAGCAGTCGGCCTGGAGCTCCAGGCGCACCGAGTCGCTGGTCGGACCCTGCTGGGTGCGGACCTTGCCCATGGTGCCCATGAGGTTCTGGATGTGGTGGCCGTACTCGTGGCCGATCACGTAGGGCTCCACGAAGTCCCCACCCTGGCCGCCGAGCTGGCCTTCGAGGACATCGTCGAAGAACGTGGTGTCGAGGTAGATCCGCTCGTCGGTGGGGCAGTAGAACGGCCCGACGTCGGCGCTTGCGGCACCGCAACCGGTGGTCGTCGCACCGCTGAAGGTGAAGATCTCCGTGGGCCGGAACTGGATGCCGGTCTGCTGGGGGAGCTCCTGGGCCCAGTAGTTCTCCAGCGAGACTGCGACCGCCCGGCGCGCGCAGTCGACGCTCTCGTTGGCATCCGCGCCGGTCTGGCACTGCTCGTAGCGGTCGGTCGTCTCGACCGGACCGCCTCCGCCGCTGGCGCCACCGCCGGCG
>DOWL01000181.1:955-1238 GCA_003519585.1 Nocardioides sp.
CACGATGATGGTGGTGCCGATGCCACCGCCGGTGATCCCGCCGATGGGGATGTTGCCCATCCCACCCGCGCGTGCGCCGCCGCCGCCGCGCACGTCGGTGACCCGCCCTCCGCTGATGTCGGCCTTCGGGTTGAAACGCACGCGGATAGACTACGCACAGCCATGATCACCGCCCACCAGTTGGAAGTCCGCGCTGGGGCGAGGCTCCTGATGGCAGACGTCAGCTTCCGGGTCGGAGCGGGTGACAAGGTGGGGTTGGTCGGGCGCAACGGCGCCGGGAAGA
>DOWL01000181.1:1364-1682 GCA_003519585.1 Nocardioides sp.
CGCAACGGCGCCGGGAAGACCACCCTGACCAAGATCCTGGCCGGCGAGGGGTTGCCGGCCGCCGGGCGGGTCGAGACGACCGGCCCGGTGGGATACCTGCCCCAGGACCCCCGCACCGGCGATCTCGACGTGCCCGTACGCGAACGGATCCTTTCCGCCCGCGGCCTCGACGACGTCGTACGCCGGCTGCGCGCCGCCGAGGCCGAGATGGCCTCCGCCGACCCCGAGGTCCGCGACCGCGCGATGCGGCGCTACGAGCGGGCCGACGCCGAACTGCACGCCGGGGGCGGCTATGCGGCCGAGGCCGAGGCGGCGCAG
>DOWL01000181.1:1794-1958 GCA_003519585.1 Nocardioides sp.
GCGGCCGAGGCCGAGGCGGCGCAGATCGCGTCGTCCCTCGGCATCGAGGACCGACTCCTGACCCAGCCCCTGCGGACGCTTTCCGGTGGCCAGCGACGCCGGGTGGAGCTGGCCCGGATCCTGTTCTCGGGCGCCGAGACCCTGCTGCTCGACGAGCCGACCAA
>DOWL01000181.1:2094-3298 GCA_003519585.1 Nocardioides sp.
ACCAACCACCTCGACGCCGACTCGATCGGGTGGCTGAGGGAGTTCCTCCGCGCTTTCCGGGGTGGCCTGGTGGTGATCTCCCACGACACCGCGCTGCTCGACGCGACCGTCACCCGGGTGCTCCACCTCGACGCCAATCGCGCCGAGATCGACGTCTACAACATGGGCTGGTCGGCGTACCTCCTCCAGCGCGAGACCGACGAGCGCCGCCGCAAGCGCGAGCGGATGAACACCGAGAACAAGGTCAAGACCCTCACCGACCAGGCCAACCGGATGCGAGCCAAGGCCACCAAGGCGCAGGCCGCGCAGTCGATGCTCAAACGGGCCGAGAAGATGATGGCGGGGCTGGAGAGCGAGCGGCAGAGCGACAAGGTGGCCCGGATCAAGTTCCCGGCCCCCGCGCCGTGTGGCCGGACCCCGCTCACGGCGGCCGAGCTGTCCAAGTCCTACGGCTCGCTCGAGGTGTTCACCGACGTCGACCTGGCCATCGACAAGGGGAGCCGGGTGGTCATCCTGGGGCTCAACGGCGCCGGCAAGACCACGATGCTGCGGATCCTGGCTGGAGTCGACAACCCCGATACCGGTGCCGTCGTCCCCGGCCATGGTCTCAAGATCGGCTACTACGCCCAGGAGCACGAGACGCTCGACACCGGTCGCACGGTGCTCGAGAACATGCAGAGCGCCGCGCCGCAACTCACCGACAGCGAGGCGCGCAGCGTGCTCGGCTCGTTCCTCTTCTCCGGCGACGACGCCCACAAGCCGGCCAAGGTGCTCTCCGGCGGCGAGAAGACCCGGCTGGCGCTCGCCTCCCTCGTGGTCTCCAGCGCCAACGTGCTGCTGCTCGACGAGCCCACCAACAACCTCGACCCCGCCTCCCGAGAGGAGGTGCTCGCCGCCATCCGCAGCTACGAGGGCGCCATCGTCCTGGTCACCCACGACGAGGGTGCCGTCCGCGCGCTCGAACCCGACCGGGTGCTGCTGCTGCCCGACGGCGACGAGGACCTCTGGAGCGAGGACTACGCCGACCTGGTGGCGTTGGCTTGAGCAGAGCCGTCCGAGGCACGAGGACGGGTCTGATCGATGGTGGTTGAGCAGGCCGTCCGACCGAGGGACGAGGTCGGAACCGGCCGTGTCGAAACCGCCGCAGCGAAGGCACCCAGGTTGACTGGCTCGGCTGCCGGGGTCTCGACAGGCTCGACCAGCG
>DOWL01000181.1:3414-13719 GCA_003519585.1 Nocardioides sp.
CTCGACAGGCTCGACCAGCGGGGGGCGTCGGGCGTTGTCGGTGCGAAGATCTACCCTCGCGTCATGAGTCTCACCGCCGACGACCTGGCCGCTGCTGGTCTGCACTTCGATGTGAGTGACGGCGTGGTGGCGACCGTGACGCTGAGCCGCCCCGACAAGCGCAACGCCCAGACGCCGGCGATGTGGCACGCCCTCGGCGCGATCGGCGAGCAGATTCCCGAGTCGGTGCGGGTCGTGGTGGTCAGGGGAGCGGGGCACAGCTTCAGCGCCGGTCTCGATCGGGCCATGCTGGATCCGGCGACCGGAGATGTGGCCCGGCTGCTCCACGAGAGCGACGAAGCCATCAGTGCGGCGATCGACGGCTACCAGCGCGGCTTCACCTGGTTGCGCGACCCCGCCTTCGTGAGCGTCGCGGCGGTCCAGGGCTATGCCATCGGCGCCGGCTTCCAGCTCGCGCTCAGCTGCGACCTGCGCGTCCTGGCCGACGACGCCCAGTTGTGCATGAAGGAGCCGGCGCTCGGCCTCGTGCCCGACCTGACGGGAACAAAGCCGCTGGTCGAGGCGGTTGGTTACCAGCGAGCGCTCGAGATCTGCGCCACCACCCGGATGGTTCCGGCAACCGAGGCGGTGGAGATCGGGCTGGCACTGGCCGCGGTGCCGGCCGACCGGCTGGAGGCGACCGTCGCCGACCTGGTCCAGGCGCTCACCGGCCCCATGGCGGGCGCGGTCCGCGACACCAAGCGGCTGTTGCAGTCGGCGGCCGAGCAGGATCTCGAGACGCAGCGACGGCTCGAGCGGGAGGCGCAGATCCTCCGGTTCCGCGAACTCGCGGCGCTCCTGCAGCCGGAGACGAGTCAGGAATAGGAGTCGCCAGTGAGCATGACGTCGGGTCCCGGCGCGGCGGCCGCCTGGCGGCACCTGCGCTCGGACCGCAGCGTCGTCAACAACCGGATCGACCGCCGTACGGTCGGCCGGATCGTCCGGTTTGCCCGGCCGCACCGCAAGCTGCTCGCGGTCTTCCTGGTGGTCACTGTCATCGACGCGGCCATGGTCGTGGTGACCCCGCTGCTGGTGAAGCGGATCGTCGACGACGGCATCCTGCAGGACGACCGTCGCCTGGTGGTCGAGCTGTCCCTGGCGATGGCGGCTGTCGCGGTGTTCAGCGCGGGGCTCAGCGTCCTCGCCGGGTGGCTCTCCAGCCGGATCGGGGAGGGGCTGATCTTCGACCTGCGCACCCGCGTGTTCGGCCACGTCCAGCGCCAATCCCTGGCGTTCTTCACCCGCACCCAGACCGGCGCCTTGGTGAGCCGACTCAACAATGACGTGATCGGCGCCCAGCGCGCCTTCACGAGCACGCTCTCCAGCACCGTCGCCAACACCATCGCGGTCGTCGTGGTGGGGGTGACCATGGTGGCGCTGAGCTGGGAGGTCACGGTGCTGTGCCTGGCGCTGTTCCCGATCCTGTTCCTGGTCAGCAGGTTCGTCAGCGGTCGGCTGGCCGGGCTGACCCGCCAGCAGATGGACGGCAACGCCGACCTCGGCAACGTGATGACCGAGCGGTTCAACGTCGGCGGCGCGATGCTGCTCAAACTGTTCGGCCGGCGGGCCGAAGAGGACCAGCTGTTCGCCGACAAGGCCAGCGTGGTGCGCGATCTCGGCGTCCGGATCTCCCTCACCACGCGGATCTTCGCCGCCTCGATGATGCTGGTGCCGGCGCTCGCCACCGCTCTCGTCTACGGCGTCGGCGGCAACCTCGCGATCAGCGGGACCCTCACGGTCGGCACCCTGCTGGCACTGGCCACCCTGCTGCTCCGGCTGCTCGGCCCGCTACAGGGGCTCTCCAACGTCCGCATCGACGTGATGACCGCATTGGTCAGCTTCGAGCGGGTCTTCGAGGTCCTCGACCTGCCCAGCCTGATCGAGGAGAAGCCCGACGCGGTCGTGCTCCCGGCCCAGTCCGGGCGGTTGGAGTTCGACCGGGTCGAGTTCACCTATCCCAAGGCCGACGACGTCTCGCTGGCCTCGCTCGAGGCGGTCGCGCGAGCCGACTCCCGCGATCACGCACAGGTGCTCCACGACATCTCGTTCCGGGCCGCGCCGGGGCAGATGGTCGCGCTCGTGGGTCCCTCGGGTGCCGGCAAGACCACGATCACCCACCTCGTCGCTCGGCTCTACGACGTCGGCGAGGGAGCCGTGCGCGTGGGCGGCCACGATGTCCGGGACGTGACGCTCCAGTCGCTCGAGGACGTCGTCGGCTACGTCACCCAGGACGCCCACATGTTCCACGACACGATCCGGGCCAACCTCCTCTACGCCAACCCCGCCGCCACCGACCCCGAGGTCTGGGAGGCGCTCGAGGCGGCCCAGATCGCCACCCTGGTCCGAGCCCTGCCCGACGGTCTGCAGACCGTGGTGGGCGACCGCGGCTACCGGCTCTCCGGCGGTGAGCGCCAGCGGCTGGCCATCGCTCGGCTGCTGCTGAAGTCGCCCGCGATCGTCGTCCTCGACGAGGCGACGGCACACCTCGACTCCGAATCGGAGGCGGCCGTGCAGCGCGCCCTCGACGCCGCGTTGTCCGGACGCACGTCGCTGGTCATCGCCCACCGACTGTCCACGGTCCGCCACGCCGATCTCATCCTCGTCGTCGACGGCGGTCGGATCGTCCAGTCGGGCACCCATGTCGAACTGCTCCGCGAGGGCGGGCTCTACGCCGACCTCTACCGCACCCAGTTCGTGGCGGACGTCCCTGCTTAGCTCCTTTAGCCGCTATTCCTCGGCCTCGTGGCCGAGCACGCGTTCGGTGAGCACGATGTCGCCGCTCCAGTCGCACGCGGCGCAGTAGCAGACGAAGACCCGGTCGCTGCCCAGCCAGTACTCCGTGGCCAGTCCGCGCCCGCCCTCGGCGAGCCCGAGCGGCGCCGCACAGGACGGGCAGAACTTCGGCGCGTCCCGGCGGTGCGATGCCGCGTCGGCCGGGAACCAGCCCCTAGCGACGTCGGGTCGCAGAGACACCGTCATACCTTCTGCCGGCCCTCCCATGCCGTGATGTGCAGTTTCTTGAGGGCATCCGCCTGCGGGCTGAACCGGCTCGAGGCCATGTCGATGAAGTCGAGGGCGAACTGCGGGCCGGCGTCGAACTTGTTCTTCTCGCAGGGCAGGTCGATCCGCTCGTGGGGCTCGCGGATGGTGCCCAGCGGGTCCTCGCCGTTCTCGACCTTGACCATCTCGGACTTGAACATCCGGCGCAGCATCGTGACGCCTACGTCGGAGCGACCGAGGTGTTCGACGGTGCGATCGGTGATCGCACCCTGGGTGACCCAGGCCATGATGTCCTGGCCCTCGACGTAATCGGTGCGGTGCCGCCCGTCCTCGGTGAAGACCGGGATCTCGTAGTCGGGCACGAGCGGCTGCTCCGGGAAGGCGATCCCGTCCGGCGCGTGCACCGAGTAGAGCATGAACCGGGTCGTGGTCCGGTCGATCGGGACCCGGATCTGCATCTGCTCGATGTTCGCGCCGCCGACCCGCATGTTGTACGGGAACACCAGGGGATGGCCGACCGCCCAGTCGTCGTCCTCTTCCGTGGCACCCTCGACCACGCGGCGCTTGATGATGCCCCACTCGAACGCGTCGAAGCCGACCTTCACATGCTTCTTGGCGAACGACGCGGGTGCCTCGAACCCGTGCTGCTGGCCCATGAACTGGAAGTAGCGGCCGTGCAGGAACTCCACGTGGTGCGGGTCGACCGCGTTCTCCATGATCTGGACGAAGTTGCACGGCAGGTCGGCCCAGCCGATGTCGCGTACACCGTCCATCACGAAGACGTCGAACCGTGGCAACTCCGGCGCCGGACACTCTTCGGTGTCGGGCCCGACGTAGGCCCACACCAGCCCGCCCAACTCCTGGGCCTTGCCGGCCTTGACCCGGACCCGCTCCCGGAAGTTGGTCTCGTCGCGCTCGGCCGGCTGCTCGAGGCACTCGCCGTCCAGCCCGAACAGCCAGCCGTGGTACGGGCACCGGATGCCGTTGGACTCCACCACTCCGTAGGCCATCGAGGCCCTGCGGTGCGGACAGGCCTCCGGAACGATGCCGTATCGACCGGACATGGTCTTGTAGACGGCCCAGTCCTCGCCCAGCAGCTTCGCGTGCTTGACGGGGAACTCCTCGAGCTCGCGGGTGAACGCGACCGGATACCAGTAGCGGCGCAGCAGCTCACCCATCGGCGTGCCCGGCGCGATGTCGGTCAACTCGTCGTTCTGCTCGGCGGTCAGCAAGGGAACTCCTCGGTGGTGGGGGCGTGCAGCTCAGTCGATGGCTCGGTCGATGGCTCAGTCGACAACCGTGACGACGCCGGTGTTGCCGTCGACGCGGAGCCGCTGGCCGGTCTTGATGTTCTTGGTGCCGAAGGCGGTGCCGGTCACGGCGGGCAGGCCATACTCGCGGCAGACGATGGCGGCGTGGCTCATGATCCCGCCGACGTCGGTGACGGTCGCGGCGATCTTGCCGAAGACCGGCGCCCACGAGGGGGCGGTGAGCGGTGCCACGAGGATCTCGCCCTCCTGGAGCTCGCCGATGCCCTCGGCGGAGAGGATCACCCGGGCCGGACCCTCGGCGACGCCGGGGGAGGCCGCGAAGCCGGACAGCGAGCCGTCGGGGCTGTCCGAGCCGCCCAGCCAGGCCTTGACCGAATCGGAGGTGACGCCCCAGAGCATCACCGAGAACGGCTCGGTGATGACCTCCGGCGGTACGCCGAGCGCCGGCGGCGCCGACCACGAGCGGAGGGCCTGCATGATGCCCTGGCGGCGCGGGATCTCGCGGCCCCAGTACTGCGGGCCGCGGGCCGGTACGCCGACCGACCAGCTGTGGAAGTAGTCGAAGATCGCGTCGGGCACCTCGTGCCGCCGGAGCAGGAAGATGTCGTCGGCCTTGGCGAAGAAGCCGGCGTCGACGAGCAGCTGACCGAGCTGGCGCATCTTGGCCCAGACCTGGGACATGCCCCAGTGCTCGACGTAGAAGTTGTGGTTCTCGACGTACGGGAAGACCACCCGGGCCAGCCCGAGCTTGCCCTCGAACGTCGCGCGGTTCTCGTCGTCGTCGATCAGCTCGGAGTACTCCGCCACGATCCGGTCGCGCTCGGCCTCGATCGCCGCGATCGGCCGGTCCAGCGACTCACCGCGGCCCAGCCGCTCGACGTACGACGAGATGAACCCCATGGGGATGTCCGGGTACTCCGCCCACACCTTGTCGGAGTGGTAGAAGCCCGAGCCGGACGAGAAGTTGAACCACGGGTGATGCGCCTCGTCCCACGCGGCCGCCCACTGCTTGCCGGCCTCGTCCGCGTCCATCGCGGCGAGCGTCGCGGTCGCGTCACTGCTGATCCGGTCGCCGATGCCGAGGTCCTGGGCCAGCCGCGCCAGCTTCTTCAGCTCCTCATCGGGACGGAACAGGTCGACGTCGATGCCCGCGACCATCTTGGCGATCGCCTGGTCCGGGATGGAGGGCCACAGCTGCTTGCAGAAGCCGAAGAAGTCGAGGTACGCCGCGTAGCCGAGGTTGAGGAACTCGAAGTGGTGGGCCCACAGCTTCGCGGTGAGCTGCACGAGCTTGTCGTACTCGAACATCATCAGCTGGCCCGAGCCAATGCCCCGGCCCTCGGTGATGACCGCCATGTCCTCACGGTGCGGCAGCGGCTGGAAGTCGATCGCCTCGAGCTCGGCGATGACGCCCTTGATCTTGTCCATCCACGCGTCGTACAGCGTGGGCCAGTTGGCGAAGTAGTGGCCGGCGCGCTCCATGAACTCCGGCACCCGCGACTCGATCTCGGCCGGGTCGGTGACCGGTACGGGGGAGAGGTACATGTGGCCGTTGAGGTAGCGGATGTCGACGCCGAGCGCCGGCGGGATGACGTAGTGGCGGGTGGTGTACTGGCCGAGGAAGGTGATCGCGAAGTCGAGGACGGTCGCGTCCCAGGGCTCGATCACCTCGGGCGTGTGCACGCCGTCCATGAACCAGAACATCGAGTCCTCGAGCTCGCGCCGGTCCTCGCTGAACACGGTGGAGTAGCCGTAGAGCCCCTCCCAGCCCTCGGCGCCGGTCGGCGTCACCACCTCGAACGGGCTCGGGAAACGGTCGGGCATGTGTCTCTCCTCTGGGCGGCGCTGACAGTCGGTGCAGTCAGTGCAGGTGAACGGTTTGGGTTCCCGAGGGGTGGAGCAGGTTGTGCACGATCGAGCTGAAGGTGTCGGCCGAGCAGTCGGCCACGTCGCGCTTCTTGCGGCTCCAGACGGTCTCCGGCCGGGCCTGGAGCAGAACGACGTTCGCGTCACTCGGCAGGGCCGGGTCGATCGCCCACTCCACGTCCTGGGGCCGCCCGTAGTGCTTCTCGGCGCGCCTGGCCAGGGCCGCCACGGCGCGGATCTCCTCGTCGGAGAGAGACGGCACCGTGCGGCGCGCCTCGTCGACCTCGCGCTCGACTACGCGGTCGTCGCCGTCGAGGACGTGCTCGACGGTCTTGTCGGAGATCACCCGAGAAGTGATGTCACCCATGACTTTGTCGACCAGGAAGTTGTCCGGTGTGACCGAACCGCTCACGACGGCCTCGCCCAGCCCCCACGAGGCGTCGATCGCGACCTGGGACCGGTCGCCGTTGATCGGGTTGAGGGTGAACGCCACCCCAGAGGTCCGCGGCATCACCATCTGCTGGATCCCGACACTCATGGCGGCGCCGTCCTCGCCGTACCGCATCTGGCGGCGGTAGCAGATCGCCCGCTCCGTGTAGAGGCTCGCCCAGCAGCGCAGCAGGTGCTCCCGCACGGCCTCCGCCGACCGCACCCACAGGTAGGTGTCGTGCTCCCCGGCGAAGCTGGCGTCCGGCTGGTCCTCGCAGGTGGCCGAGGAGCGTACGGCGACCGGCAGGTCCGCCTGGCCGCGCCGTTCGCTCAGCGTGGCGTACGCCTCGTCCAACTGGTCGGTCAGCCAGGCCGGTAGCGGCGTCCCGGTGATGGTGTCGCGCGCCTCGGCCGACACCCGGGTGAGCGCCGCGCCGTCGGTGACGTCGAGGTCGGCGACCATCTTGGCCAGCGCGGAGGAGACGCCGGTGTCGTCCTGCGCCCGGGTGTACGCCGCCGCAGTGACCGCGAAGCCGGGGGGACGGGAAGGCCGGCCATCGTCATGATCCCGAGGCTGGTGTTCTTGCCGCCGAGCACGGGCTCGAGGGCCGGGTCGTGCCGGTCGTACCAAGCGATGTGCTGGGCCATGCGTCATCCTGTGGCGCCGGTCACCTCGACCGGTCAGAATGTCCCGCGGAGCGGGACAACGATCTGGGCTTGATCGGGAGGAGGATCGATGCCGGAGTCGGACGGCGCGCGTTCGCCGCTGCTCTCGTCGGTGCGCAACGCCGCGCGGGTGCTCCGGGCGTTCTCCCACGCCGACCAGGAGCTGGGCGTGACCGAGCTGAGCCGGCGGCTCGGCCTCGGCAAGAGCACGACGCACCGGCTGGTCGCGACCCTCGAGGCCGAGCGGCTGCTGGAGCAGGACCCGGCGACCGGCAAGTACCGCCTGGGCCTGGCCCTCTACGAGCTGGGCACGACGGTCACCGAGCACGTCGACCTCCACCAGGCGGCGCTGCCGGTGCTGACGACGCTGCGCCACCGGACCGGCGAGATGGTGCACGTGGCGGTCCTCGACGGGCTGGAGGCGGTCTACGTCGAGCGACTGGAGAGCCCCTACATGCTCCCGGTCTTCCGCCGCGTCGGGCACCGGCTGCCGGCGCACTGGACCAGCTCCGGCAAGGTGCTCCTGGCGGCCCTGCCCCGTCCGGAGCTCGAACGCCGGCTCAAGGGAGCCGAGCTGGACGCGCGGACCAGCCACACGATCACCGACCACCGGGCCCTGGTCCGGGAGCTGGAGGCAGTCGGCAAGCAGGGTTGGGCCTCGAACTTCGAGGAGGGCGAGCTCGGCGTCAGCTCGGTCGGAGCGCCACTGCGAGGGGCCGACGGCCGCGTGATCGCCGCGGTGACCGTGGTGGGCAGCAGCGACCGGATCAACTCCGCGTCGGTGCGCCGCTACCGCGTCGCCGTGCTCGAGGCCGCCGCGGTGATCAGCCGGCGACTGGGCTACCGCGGTCGGATCCGCTGAATCTTCCGGGCCTCAGGGGACGCGCGAGACCGCTGTACATGGCCCAGATCGCCTATGTTCGCGCGCCATTTCACACGGGACCGTAGAGGTCATGAGCGACCTGATCGCCTTCCGT
The DNA here is from genome assembly GCA_003519585.1 of Nocardioides sp. Classification (GTDB taxonomy): domain Bacteria; phylum Actinomycetota; class Actinomycetes; order Propionibacteriales; family Nocardioidaceae; genus Nocardioides. The sequence goes on from DOWL01000181.1 coordinate 11,663, forward strand.
GCCAACCGCTCGCTGCGCAGAGCGACGCCCCACGACGACTCGGTGCTGATCACGGAGTGGAGCGAGACCGATCCAGCGATCCACACCCACGTCGTCCGCTGGGAGTGGGGTGGTGACGAGCTCATCCCGGCCCTGCGCGAACTCGGCAGCGGCGATGGGGCGCCAAGCGCGGCGCAGACCCTCGCAGCGGCGTACCTCGCGTCGCCGACCGCAGTGACGCTGGCGGCCCTGCATCGACCGGTCGATCCGGCTGCGGTGCTGCCCGAACCCGATGCTGACGGCAATGCGGTCCCGGTGCCGGGGCAGGTCGGGCTCGCGTTCCTCGATCGCCTCGACCGCTGGCTCGTGGTCAAGGACAACCGGCCCGGGCCGGACGAGTTCGACGCCTGGCTCGAGGTGGCCTGGGCGCGGCTGGCAGCTGATCTCGGGGCGACTCTCGACGCCGACGATCCTCCGTCGCTCGAACGGCGATCCACGCTGTTCGGTCTGTTGGGCCGGACCTGGGCGCGGCTCCTGGACTCGCTCGCGGCCGCGCTGCTGTCGCCGGCCGAGGGAGAGCTCGCGGCGCGGCTGACCCGGCTGATGCTGGTGGCCGGGCTCGTCGAGCGCCGTTCGCTGTATGCACGATCACTCACCGTGGAAGAGATCCTCGCCCTGCTCTCGCGGCGCACCCTGCTGCTTCCGGACCCGCCGTTCCCGGATGTGGTGCCGCCGAACCGCGTCAAGCTGGTCCGCCAGGCGACCACGAGCGACCTGTTCGTCGTACGCCGGGAGTGGCGCGGGTACGTCGCGGACGAGGTCGCCGACATCCGCAACGTGCTGGCCAAGGAGAGCAGCCTCACCCGGTTCGTGAGGATCGACGAGTCCGAACTGGTGCAGACCGACAGTCAGCGCCAGGACTCGACGACGGAGAACTCCTCGGAGGTCTCCGACGAGTCGTCGTTCGAGGAGCAGAGCAAGCGCGAGCTCAGCCTCGACCTCAGTGCTCACGCCCAGGTGGATGTCTCCGCGCAGTACAGCTCGGTGTCGATCGCGGCCTCCGCCGGCTTCGACGCGGACTTCTCGCTCGAGGACTCGACCGAGCGCGCGACGCAGGTCGCGAAGAAGGCGATCGCCCGAGCGGCGTCGAAGACCGAGACGCAGGTGCGTGAGGATCGCACCCGGCGCACCCTGACCCGCACCGAGTTGCGGCAGCGCCACCAGCTCGACAACGACACCAGCGAGCACGTCCGCGGCGTGTATCGGTGGGTGAAGCGAGTCGACCGGTTCCAGGTCTGGCGCTACCCGGACCGGTTCCAGCTGGAGTTCCAGCTGCCCGAGCCGGGGCGCTACCTCCTGTCCCAGCTCCAGGACCGTCCCGCCAAGCCGGGCGCGGTGTCCGAGCCGCCCGAGTTCGAACTACCCGACGGCATCACCGTCGACAACTACTTGGACCTCGCGTCGACGTACCACGCGACCGGACTGCCCGAGCCACCGCAGGCCACGCTGGGGGCGTCCGCGGCGATCACTCTGGTGCCGGACAAGTCGAGCGGCAGCACGGGCGGCGGAGGCGGCGACAAGTGGAACCCGCCGGTCCTGACCAAGGAGACCGAACTTCCGATCACGCCGGGCTACGCGGTCACCTCGGTGGAGGTGGGCGTCGAGGCCACCCCGCTCATGGACCGGTGGGTCTATGAGTCGCCCAAGATCCAGTGGCTGCCGCTGGAGTCGTATCACACGATCACGGCGACGGTGGCGGTCGGCGACCAGGTGACCTTCGACGCCGCGGTGGGCACCGACGGGGGCAACAAGACGACCATCCAGGCGACCGGGACCTCGACGGCGATGATGCAGTACCTCGACGCGCACCTGCATGCCGCCAGCGGGGACCTTCAACTCGACCCCCCGGTCACGGCGAAGCTGCCGATCGGGGTCAGCCTGGTCGGCGCGCTGTCGGGGACGGTCGCCGTACGGGCCACCTGCACGCTGACCGCGCAGGCCGAGGACGCCTGGCGGCAGGAGGTGTACGACGCCCTGCGCGCTGGGTACGACGCCTGGGTCCGTGAGTGGCGGGGTCG
>DOWL01000181.1:13860-33380 GCA_003519585.1 Nocardioides sp.
AGCGATGGCCGCCGCCCCGTCCGCGCTGGCCGAGCGGTCACCGGCGAGGAACGCCGAGCTGATCCGCGCCGAGCTTCGTCGTCACGTGATCTCCTGGCTCCTGGGCGAGTCGCCGTTCCGAGGCCGGAACGCCGTCGGGGCCGAAGAGCCGGACATCGAGGTCGACGAGGCGATCGACACCGCCGCCGCGATCCAGTTCCTGGAGCAGAGCCTGGAGTGGTCCAACCTCAGCTACGTCTGCTACCCGTACTACTGGGCCGACCGCGATCGCTGGCCGGACCTGATGGACCTCGAGACGGCAGATCCCGCACTCGGCGACTTCCTACGCGCCGGTTCGGTACGGGTGGTGGTCCCGGCTCGGCTCGGCTTCACCTGCGCGGTCACGCACTGGTTGACCTGGCGCCAGCCGTGGCTGGGCGGTGCCTTGGCACCTCTGCCCGGCGACGACCTCTATGTGTCGGTGGCCCGAGAGATCCAGGACCAACTCGTGCCGCCGGCCGACGGCGTACCGGGGGAGAGCTGGGAGGTAGCGCTGCCCACGACCCTGCAGTGGCTCGACGAGTCCGTCCTACCCCGCAACGAGCTCGGCCGGCTGGGCGAAGCTCCGCACGAGCCGGCGGACCCGCTGCTGCCCGATCCCGCCTAGGCTCTGTCGACCGCGATGACCGAGATCGCCGACTTCGTCGTCCTCGAAGGTGGCGCCGTGGCCGCGCCAGTCGCGGCGGACGGTGCGCCGACCCTCACGGTCGACCTCACCCTCGGCGGTGCGGAGGCGCGACCCATCCGGCTTCCGGTCACCGAGGCTGCGGTCGGTCAGCTCGTGGACGTGCTGCACCGGCTTGGCGGACAGCAGCTGGTCGCCGAACTCGGCCACGCACTGGACGACCTCGTCCGGGACAGCCCGCGTTTCGCCGACGCGACCCTCGCCAGCCAGGCGATCCGGTTGCTGGAGCAGGCATCGGTGACCCTGCGCGGGGAGTCGATCACCTATCTGGAGGCGCTGGACACCTCGCTTCGTCGGGCCTTCGAGCGCGACCTCACCTCGGCTATGGCGGAGCTCAGGCCGGAGCGGTTCGGCATGGAGATCGATCAGGACGCGAAGGTCACCGTCCCGGGTCGATCGAAGGAGGAGCCGGACGAGCCCACCGACTACGAGGTGTTGCGCGACTTCGTCCAGGCCCTCGACGCCCTGCGCCGGCTGGTGAAGCAGTGGGCCTTTCCCATTCCGAAGAACGCCGCACAGGCGCGACGACAGTTCGAGCAGAGCGCGCTCGGACCGTTCACAGAGCTGCTGGACGCTGCGACTCAGTGGCGACCGGCCATGGTGGTGCTCGGTCCGCGCCTGCTGAAGGAGCTCGAAGGCCAGAGCCGCCGCGACATCGGCACCTGGGCCGACGAGGACAGCACCTCCACCCCGCTGGACACGATCATCCAGGACACGCTGGTCGAGGCGTTCCTCGAGCTGCGCGAGGAGCAGCCGGCCTATCGGGACACCGTGCTCAAGGAGGCCGACAAAGCCCTCGGCGTGGCGCGGTCGATGGTGGGGCGCTATTGGGAGGAGACGCCGGGCGCGGCCATGGGGCGGCGCCACCCGCTGTGCCGGCACGCCTTCGTGCTGCAGGCGGCCGTCGAGGAGCAGGGCTACCGACCCGGCGACCATGGGTACGCCGTCGCGGTGGAAGCCGGGGACGCCGCGACGTCAGAGCAGGGTCGCGAGCGGAGGGCCGCGGCCGAACTCGACCGGATGCTGGGCTGGTCCGCCCTCGGGTTCGGCGTCCTCGCGCTGGTCCCTGTCGTCGGACAGCTCGCGCTCGTGGCCGCGATCGCCGTGAGCGCGATCACGGCGGTCGAACACGCGGGGGAGTACTTCGAGACCAGGAACGCGGCCCGCGGGTTGGGTCACCAGGCGCCCCGCTATCGGGTGGCGCAACCCGACGCCCTCGGCCTGCTGCTCGACGTACTGTCCTTGACGTCGGACATCGCCCTTCCCGTGGTCGGCAAGCTCCTCGGCGCGACCGTTCTGAAGCCGGCCACGCGGGCCCTGGCTGCGGCGCGGGTCGGTACTGCCCTGCACCTCGGCGGCTTGGCTACCGACGTCGCCGGCGTCGCGCTCAGCGTCAACGCGGCATTGGTCGAGCGCGAGCTCGAGCGAGTCGGGCTGCTTCCGGTGGAGGGGAGATGAGCAAGTTCACCGACGGCTTTACCGCCTCGGCGAAGAAGTCCGCCGGTCACGTGCCCGTACCTGCCGCCAAGATCGGGCCGGAGCCGCCCAAGAAGCACGGCGGCAACCTCCCGCCCGCCAGCGCCGTACCGTCCGGCGCGGAGCTGCCCGTACTGGCCAGGCCGTTCCTCGACCGTGCCGGTCTCGAGCGATCGCTGGAGCGAGCCGGCCTCGAAGCGCCGCCTGGCACTGCGGCCAAGCTGATCCATACGGCAGAGGAGCGGCTCGCGGGCCGCACCCTCAACGCCCTCAGTGATGCTGAGCGTGAGGCGTTGGGCGACGTACTGCGCCAGGAGCTGGCCCGGACCTGTCCCGGTGCCGAGCTGCGGCAGAAGCAGCTGCGTGAGGCGGCGCGACAGGGTCAGTTCCTCGAGCTGGGCCGCGACGAGATCGCGACCACTACCGTGCCGGGCGGCGTCTGGATCTTCTGGTGGTCGCCCTCGAGCAAGGGGCCGACGATCCTCGGCGAGTCCTTCGTCCCGCGGAAGCCCGGCACGCCGGTGCCTGCTGCGCGGCCGAGCCCCACGCAAGCCGGGCTCAAGGGATCGCCCCGGTGGCGGACGAGCTCGGGCAAGGTCTCCACCACCCCGCCTCCGCTCCCGAAGAAGGCCGTCGTCGCGGCCAGCGGGCTCAGCCCGGATGCTCTGGACGCGATGCCGGACCTCGTCTTCGACGAGCTCCGCCGGGCCCGAGCAGCAGCGCTCGAGGCCGCCGAGAAGGAGTTCAAGGCGACTCCGCTGCGCGCGAAGCCAGGTTTGCGGCGCGCGGGTGAGCGGATCGCGACCATCGAGCAGTTCGCACCCAAGGTTCCCGGTGGCGAGTGGGACGAGCTGACCGTCGTACGCGGCAGGACCGGGCCCGAGGTCGAGCGGATGGCCTCGCACGAGCTCGACAAGGTCCTGCCCCCGCAGCGGGACCTGCCGCCGGAGATGCAGGGGATGGCCAGGCTCCATGTCTTCGGTCCCATCTTCGGCGACGAGACCCTCGCTGGTCTGGCCTACGGCCCCCACCAGGCCGCGAACCTGTTCCAGAAGGACACCGCCGAGGCGTTCGCCCGGTGGGACGCCAAGCGAGCCAATGGGCTCAACATCAAGGCGGGAATGCCCGTCAAGGTCAGCCAGTATGTGAAGCACCGCCGGGTCGGAGGGAGGAAGCTGCCGTTCGTGAAGACCGTGCGCTACGACTTCACCCTTGAGTCCGGGCAGATCCTCACTGCCGTCATCGACATCCCGGACACCATGTGGAAGGTGCCACCGACGGGCAAGGTGGACTTCTTCGTGCTGCCGCCGTGAGCGCTCCACTGAGCCTTCACTGAGGCGCCGGCTCGGCCGGGCGAAGGCCGAGCGACGCGATGGCGGCCACGATCAGCACCGCGCCGATCGCTCCGGTGACGGTGAGCTGCTCGCCGAGCACCAGGACGGCGATCGCGACCGCAGTGACCGGCTCGAGCAGGGTGGCCACGACCGCGGTGCGGCTCGGGGTGGTCCGCAGCCCGGCGTAGAGCAGCACGTACGCCAGCGCCATCGTGCCGACGCCGAGGTAGACCATCAGCAGCCAGGAGACCGGGTCGGTCGTCGTGACTGCCTCACCCCGGCTGCCGGCGACGAACGCACCGGTCGTGACCAGCACGACGGCGGCGACTGTCATCGTCACCGCCGCCACCGTGAGACCGTCGTGCTCGTTGAGCGGACCGACCAGCTCGGCCGACAGGCCGTACGCCGTACCGGAGGCGACGGCGGTCACGATGCCCAGGACGGGGTGTGGAGCGTCGGAGCCGCCACCGGCGAGGCTGATGAGCAACAGCCCGACGAGCGCGGCGGCCAACGTGACCAACTCGCTCGCGGGTGGTGGGCGGCGCTCGCGAGCGACCCGCACCAGTTGCAGCATGACCGGCGCCCAGCCGAGCGCCACGACGGTGGCCACGCTGACTCCCACCGAGACGACCGCCACGAAGAACAGCACCATGAAGGTCGCCGTGAGCACGCCCACGCCCACCGCCCGGCGTGGGTGCTCCGACAGCAGTTGCCGACACTGTCTGCCCCGGCGGGTCAGGAGCACCGCCAGGCCCAGAGCGGCCACGGCGGCCAGCGACCGGTACGCGCCGACCACCCACACCGAGAGCCCCGATCGGTCGTCGACGACGTCCACCGCCGGGCCGATGGTCCCCCAGATCACACCTGCGATGCAGACGAGCGTCAGCCCACGCCAGGCCGCCGACGTGTCCGTCTCGCCGGTGGTGTCGTGGGAGGGCACCGGTCGAGTCTGGAGCACACTCGCGCCGCACTCGGCGCCGGGAGCCGTGGTGGGGTGCGGCAACCCGATCCCCGAGTGTCTGACGCCGCCCAAAGGCAGGCTGGGTATCGGGTTGCCGCCGAGCCATGGCTGCGGTCGTCCGGTGGTTGAGCCCGAAGGCGCGCTGGCGCGTTCGGTGTCGAAACCACCGCAGCAAAGGCACCCGCTCGACCACCACCGCGACACTGCTTGCAGCAGTGCGCGGACAGCCGACACCGCGTGCACGTAAGTCCGGAAACCCTTGTGCAGAACAGGTTCCGACCACCATCGACTGTCGGCGCCGGGTGCTTGGATTGAGTCATGTCCAAGCCGCCCACCGCGTTCGCCGACGTCGAAGATTTCGACGCCGCGCAGACACTGGCGGCGGCCGAACAAGCGGTCCGCGACCGGCGCGCCCTCGAAGCCCACGAGGTGAAGCTCGGGCTGCGCTGGGCCGACCTCCACGCCACCCAGCCTCACGAGCCGGAGCGGTCGGTGCGTGGTGGGGTGAAGCTGGTCCAGCTCGGCGGCGAGGGGACCCCGAAGGTGCAGGACCTCGCGATCTGCGAACTCGCCATCGCCCGCAGCCAACACACCCACGCCACCCGAGCCTTCCTGGCCGACGCCCTGGACCTGCGGCACCGGCTCCCGGAGCTGTACGCCAGGTTCCGTAACGGCGAGGTGGATCTGTGGGTGGCCCGGAAGGTCGCGTCGATGACCCGCAAACTCGGCCCCGGTGCTGCGGGGTTGGTCGACCGGGCCGTCACTCCCGCCGTACACCAAGGACCCGGCCGGGTCCTGTCGATCACCGAGGCGAAGGTCATCGAGGCCGACACCGCCCAAGCGGCGGCCGAACGCGAGGAGGGCCGCCGCAAGCGGTACGTCGCGATCACCCCGACCGACGTGGAGACCGGGCTCCGCACCCTGATCGCCGCCGTGGTGCCGGCGGACGCGGTGTGGCTCGACGCCCAGGTCGAACGCGTCGCCGACGCCCTCGACGCCCGCCGCGACCTGATCCCCGACCTCCCCGAGAACGCCAGCCGCGACGAACTCCGCTCCGCCGCCCTCGGCTGGCTGGCCCACCCCGAAGACGTCCAAGCACTCCTCGCCGGAGAAGAACAACCACGGGGGAACGGCGCGACCACCCGCAACGCCGTCGTCTACGTCCACCTGCACCAGGCCGCCCTCGAAGGCGCGGCAGCGGTCGCGCGGGTTGAGGGACTCGGGCCTCAGTTGGTCGAGGAGCTGGCCGGGCTGCTGGGCCACGCCCGGGTCACGGTGGCGCCGGTGATCGATCTGGCCGACCAGGCCTCGGTCAATGGCTACGAGCACCCTCAGAAAGTCCGCGAACGCACTCTCCTCCGCACGATCGGGGATGTCTTCCCCCACGCATCAGCGATCAGCAGAAACGTGGACTTCGACCACCCCGATCCGTACAAACCGAACGGACCACCCGGCCAGACCGGAGACCACAACGCGGCGCCACTGGGGCGTCGACATCATCGAGCCAAGACTCATCTCAACTACCGAGTCAGGCAACTCGGACCCGGGACCTACCTGTGGCGAACACCCCACGGGCTCTACCGACTTGTCGATCCGACCGGCACCTACCGGCTCGATACCGGCCAGTCGTAGCGCTCGAAGACCCGCCCCGACACCTCGAGGCGCTCGACGTACGCGGTGTCGAACTTCCCCACGACGGCGTGCGACGCCGCGTTGTCACCGTGCACGAGCGACATGACGCGCCCGAAAGAACGCTCCTTCTGCGCATAGTCGAAGACCGCCGCTGCGGCCTCGGTGGCGTATCCCTGACCCCAGTGGCCCTTCGCGAACGTGTAGCCCAGCTCGGGCACGCACTCCAGTTCGGCCCCTGGCGGAGCGTAGGCACTGAAGAACCAGCCTTTCCGCAGCTGCCCCGATGTCGCCGACCGCTCGATGGCCGCATCGCTCAGACCACACCGTCCTAGGCGAACGCCGTCGGACTTGCGCACAACCATGAGCTGTCCCAGCTCCGCAGTGGCGTAGCTCGCGACTGTGTCGTCGAACCACTGATCAGTCTCGGCAGCAGATCGTGGCTTTCCGGTGCCGATGTACCTCGCCACCTCTTCGTCGGCATGCAGCGCTACGAGGAAATCGAGGTCACTCGCGTGCAGTCGCCTCAGCAGCAAGCGATCGGATTCGATGGCGTATGTGCCGGCCAAGATGGTCATCCAAGTGCTCCCGTGGGTTGCCAGATGTTGATCGCACGGCGCAATGACAGTCGCGTAAGCGCCGAGTGCATGGCTGTTTCGAGCGACTACGCGAGGTGACGGACGGCCTGCCACCCGGGGTCATGCGCCGTCACGACGCGGACGGTGCCGTCTGGCCATCCAGTGACCGCGCCCGCCACGACCTCGGCACCCGAGGAGGTCGAGTCAACGTAGTAGTGGAGTGTCCGCACGCCAGCGGACGTCTCGGAAGCGACGAGCGTCCCACTGCCCCCGAGCCGGTTGCTCAGATGATCCTCGAAGGAGCGGAGAGCTTCGAGCGCTGGTTCGCTCGGGAAACCATGGTCGGTCCGGTCCACGTAGGGGACCGTGACCATGACGTGGTTGTCGTGCTGAGCGGCGATGGTCGGGTAGAGCGGCACTAGTGCCAGGGCCAAGAGCGGGCCCTTCGGGCCATCGCCCTGCAGTAGTTGCCAGGTGGGGCTGCCGTCCTCGTTCAGGTGTGCTGCCCGGTGCGCCGCAACCAGGTCGGCCAGCTTGCCGAGCGGAACGCCTTGATCAGGCGGCTCGGTCGAGACCTCGATGGTTCCGAGCCACGTCTCGACCACGTCCTCGCCGACGGCATTGTCGAGAGCCAAGAACGCGATCTGCTGCCGGTCCTGCTCGGCGAGCGGGCTCAGGACGTCGTGATGCATCACGACGCCGAGCCGGCTGCCGGCCGGCTGTGTCTGCACGATGATCTCGCCGAGCGCGACAGTGCGTCCGCCGACGTCGAGAGTCAGGTCGTCGAGGTTGGAGCTGGGCTGACGGGCATCGGCGTACTCCCACTCCGCTGAGGGCGGCGGAGCCGCGCGGAGCCAGCGACGGGCTACCGCCCGCAGCTCGGGGTTGCCTTCCGGGCTGATGACCAATAAGTGCGCGGACGTAGCACCGGGACCCAACTCCCAGGCCAGGCCAGCGCGCATTCCCCTCACGTGAGTGGATATGTCGTTGACCACCCGTTGTGGCTCGCGGTCGGCAACCGCTCGCGCAGTCTCGGTGGCGCCGGTTGCCTGCCACCAGGTCCAGAATGCGTCGATGGCTGCGGCTTCGCCGTCATCGCCATGGGGCTTCTGCCTGCGCCGGAACAACGGCATGTCAGATCGCTCGGGTGAGTAGGTTTGGCAGCACTGCTCGTGTCTACAGGCGCAACGTGATGACCGACCATGACGGACCGCGCACACTTGAGCGCCCGGGCGGTAGGCGCACCACAGTTAGTGGATCGACCGATGCCCGCCCGCATCCAGATGCAGCACCCCACCATGCAGCACGTCAGCTTCGGGGTCGAGCAGCATCGTCACCGCCCAGGCGACCTCGTCGGGGGTGGGCAGCCGGCCCAGCGAGGTGCCGGCGGCGTACGACGCCCACTGCTCCTCGACGCTGATGCCCTTCTCGGCGGCGGCTCGCTCGACCAGCGCGTGCAGCCGTGGGGTGTCCGCGGGACCGGGGCTGAGCGTGTGGGTGGTGATGCCGCGGGGGCCGTAGACGTCTCCCAGTTGGCGCATCAGGTTGAAGACCGCGGCGTTGATCGCGCCGGGGCCGGCGCTGGAGGGTTTGGGTTCGAAGCCCAATGACCCCGCGAACATCACGATCCGCGAACCCGGCTCCAAGCGGTCGTCGACGGCGCGGACCAGTCGCAGCAGCCCGCCGAGCTTGATGTCGGCGCCCCGAGCCAGATCGCTGGGCGCGACGGTCTCGACGGACCCCGCGATCGGGAGCCCGGCCGCGAAGACCGCCATCCGCACCGGGCCGTCGATCGCGGCGCGAAGTACCTCGATGGCTGAATCGTCCGCGATGTCGGCCACGCACGGCGTCACGCCCGGGACCTCGGCCGCCAAAGTAGCGAGCTCGTCGGCGATCCGGCCCACCCCCAGCACCCGCTGGCCGCGGCCGGTCAGCCGCTCGGTCACCGCCCGGCCGAAGGCACCCGTCGCGCCGACGACGACACACAGGTCAGCCATCGGAGCGCTCCGGATCGAAGTCGACCACCGCGAGTTCGAAGTACGCACTCAGCTCGGGCAACAGAGCCTGATGGGCAGGGTGGGCGAGGTACGCCGTGAGTGCGTCCGGATCGGGGAGTGACGCCTCGAGCAGGTAGTCCCAGCACAGCGGCCGGTCGTACTCGTTGGCCGCGACCCGCCAGCCCTCGATGCCCGGGATCTCGGCTCCGAGGGAGCGAAGCCGACCAGTGAGGTCAGCTTCGGCGGACGGGTCCGCCTCCACATCCGGCTGGCGCCGGAGCAGCACCACGTGGCGCACCGTCATCAGTGGCTCGCCAGCGGATAGCCGCGTCCGGCGTAGTCGAAGCCGACCAGCTCGTTGATCTGGGCGGCACGGTCGGCCGGGGCCGCGTAGTAGGCGCGGATCTCGGAGATCCGCAGCGTCTCGGGGTCGAAGGCGTACCACTCCGCGCCGCGCAACGTCGCGCTGGCGTTCTTCCAGTGGGTCCACTCCATCACCGCCTCGGGGGAGTCGTGGCTGACGATGAGCCGGTCGACCGTCCACTGCGAGCCGAGGGTGGCCACGCACTCCTGCCAGCCGCGCGCGATCGTCTCGGCCGACCGCCACGGCACGCCGGCGAGGCCCGGCGGGAAGTAGTGCACGGCGTCCGGGGTGAAGCAGGCGACCAAGGCGTCGAAGTCGGCGGCGTTGCAGGCATCGAAGTACCGCCGCATCAATGCCTCGTAGTCGGCCGGCCCGACCGAGGTCTCAGCCATCGCGCTCGGCCTGCGCCCGGGCTCGGGCCTCGACCTCCTCGCGGCGGGCGACACTCGCCGGTACGCCACCGATGCCCCATGCCTCCGGCGGGAACTGGGTGATGTAGGTCCGGACCCGATCGATCGGCGTGTCGACGACCTCGGCGACCAGCTCCGCGAGCCGCCGGTGCAGCTCCTCGATCACCTCCGGCGGACGCCCCTCCATCAAGTCGACGCGCACGAGCGGCATCTCACTCCTCCTTCGCTAGGCCCAGCTTTGTTCAGGCCCAGGCGACTACGGGCCTCGGCGATGGCACCGGCCCGGTCGTCGTACCGGACCTCGATGGTCTGCAGCCCCGCGGCCACCCCGCCGGCCACGTTGACCGGCATGTCGTCGAGGTAGACGACCTCCTCGGCCGGCACGCCGGTCGCGGCCACCCCTGCGGCGTACGCCGCAGGATCGGGTTTGAGCACGCCGGTGAGGGAGGCGTCGACCACCGCATCGAAGTGCGTGAGCCACTCCTGGGCATCCACCCACTCCGGGCCGTGGAAGTCGGTGAGGTCGTTGGTCAGCGCCACCACGGGAAGGCCCGCGGCCCGGGCGTCGACCATCAGCTCGACCATCTCGGCGTTGACGTACTCCGACTCGGGACAGTCGTAGAGCAGCTCGATCAGGTCGAAGGTGGTCCACCCCTCGTGGCCGAGGGCCGTCCCGACCTCGGCGGCCCGCTGCGCCCAGTACGCACGCTCGGTCACCTCGTGGCGCAGCATCGCCTGCCACAGCTCGTCGCCGTCACCGGCGAAGTCGGTCTCCTCGACGTACGCGCGAACTCCGGCTGCGCCTCGACGACGCTGCCGCGCACCAGCTCCCGGCCGTTGCGCAGCACCACGCCACCGAGGTCGAGGAGCAGGGCACGGGCGGGACGCGGCGGAGCCATGGCGCACAGCGTCCCCTCGCGCGAAGGTTCGGACAAGGTGGGCCGTTCCGCAGGGCGGGACCCTCGTGTTCTGTTCTGCGGGACGACGTTCCCCAAAACGGGACGCTCCGAACACCCTCTTGGCATGCCTCTGCTGGTGCGCTCCCTGACCCTCGAGTCGGCCGGCGTGCTCTCCGTCGAGCTCGTCGACCCGGACGGCGCCGAACTCCCGGCGTGGGAGCCGGGCGCCCATCTGGACCTGCGGCTGCCCGACGCGATGTCGCGCCAGTACTCGCTCTGCGGCGACCCCGCCGACCGGTCCCGCTACCGGCTCGGGGTGTTGCGGGAGGAGCGCAGCCGCGGCGGCTCGGCCTACGTGCACGACGTGCTCCGCCCGGGTGATCACGTCGAGCACGGCGGCCCGCGCAACCACTTCCGCCTGGAGCCCGCCGCGTCCTACGTCTTCGTGGCCGGGGGTATCGGCATCACCCCGATCCTGCCGATGCTCGCCGAAGCGACGTCGCGAGGCGCCGACTGGACCCTCCTGTACGGCGGCCGGACCGCGGCGTCGATGGCCTTCACCCGCGAGCTCGCGGCGTACGGCGACCGCGTGACGTACTGGCCGCAGGACACCCACGGCCTCCTCGACCTGGCCTCGCTCCTCGACCTGCCCCGCCCCGACACCCTGGTCTACGCCTGCGGGCCTGAGCCGCTGCTCGCCGCGGTCGAGGCGCGGATGACCGCGTGGCCGGCGGCGTCCCTGCACCTCGAGCGATTCTCCGCGCCCGTCGTCGAGCGCGACCCGGCCGACGAGCACGCGCTCGAAGTGGTGCTGGCCGACTCCGGCCGCACCCTGCTCGTGCCCCAAGCGCGCTCCATCCTCGATGTCCTCGAGGAGGAGGGGGTCGAGGTGCTCAGCGACTGCCGGGAGGGGATCTGCGGGACCTGCGAGGTCAAGGTCGTCGAGGGCGAGGTCGACCACCGTGACTACGTGCTCAGCGAGCCGGAGAAGCGGGCCAACACGTGCATGATGGTCTGCGTCTCGCGCGCCTGCGGGAAGCGGCTGGTGCTCGGCCTCTGACGAACCGTTCCGGAGGACGGCACGATCGCGTCCCGCGGAGAGGGACGCCACGACTCGGTGGTTCGAGGCTGGTCGGACCATCGGCACATGACACGCATGGAACCGATCGCGGCCGAGGAGTGCACGGACCCCGAGTTGGCCGAAGCGATGGGACACTTCGCAAGGACGCTGGGCTTCGTGCCGAACAGCATCCTCACGATGCAGCGGGTGCCCGCTCTTGCCAAGGCCGTGATCGGGCTCAACCGCGCGGTCTTCGCCCCGGACGGCGAGGTCGACCTCGGCCTCAAGCGCCTCGTCGCCCATGTGGCCAGCACTGCATCCGGCTGCCAGTACTGCAAGGCCCACACCACGGTGAGCGCGACCCGCCACGGGGTTTCGGACGAGAAGATGGCATCGATCTACGAGTACGCCACCAGTGATCTGTTCACCCCAGCGGAACGGGCGGCGCTGGACTTCGCGATGGAGGCGGCCTCGGTGCCGAACGCCGTGACCGACGCGTCGTACGCCACGCTCGCCGAGCACTGGACCGAGACGCAGATCGTCGAGCTCCTGGGTGTCGTGTGCATGTTCGGTGTCTTCAACCGCTGGAACGACTCGATGGCCACCCCGCTTGAGGAGCTCCCGCTGGCCCGGGCCGAGGAGCTGATCGGCGACCGGGGCTGGACTGCCGGGAAGCACGCAGGCAGCGCTTAGCCCGGCCTGGCGGAACGTGCGGTCGGGTCTACTCGACTCCAGGCACGATGCGGATGTCGCGCTGGGCTCCATCGCCGAGGGCGTCGAGGGCCGCGGCATAGGCCGCGGTGTCGTGCGCCGCCCGGGCCGCCTCCACCGACTCGAACTCGATCAGCACGGTCCGGGTCTCCTCGCCCAGCTCGTAGACCTGCTCGGGGTTGCCGCGGGCCAGGAACCGTCCGCCCGACTCGATGAGTGCGGGTCCGGCCAGGGCGGCGTACGCCGCGACCTTGTCGGGGTCGGTGATCTCGTCGTAGGTGGCGACCCAGTAGGCGGTCATGAGCTTCCTCTCGCGTAGGCCCGGAGCCGCTCCGACCAGGAGAGCTCGGGCTCGACCTTCACCTCGGCGTACAGCATCTCGCCCTCCGCCACGACCGGATGCAGGGGGAGGGGCGTCTCGGCCGCGTTGCGGCAGGCACCGGTCGCCAGGTCGAAGGCGTACCAGTGCCCGGGGCAGACCAGGCAGCCGTCGCGGACCAGCCCGGCGGCCAGCGGGTTCTGCTTGTGCGGACACAGGGCGTCGGTGACCACGAGCCGGTCGCCGAGGTCGAGGACCAGGTAGGAGCGGTCCTCGTGCGTGACCGTCCAGCGCTCGCGGCCGGCGGGGTCGCCGAGCGGGACCCGCACGACCTCGGTCATCGGACCGCGAGCTCCAGCGAGCCGAGCCGGTCGATCGTCGCGACCACGACGTCGCCCGCGGTGACGGGTACGGCGGCCGTGAGCCCACCCGAGAGGATCACGTCACCGGCCCGCAACCCCTCGTCGTGCGCGGCGAGCGCACGGACCAGCCAGGCGACCGCGGCAGCCGGGTGGCCGAGCGACGCGGCGCCCGATGCGGTCGCGACCACGTCGCCGTTGTGCTCGAGCACGACCCCCACGAGGCGCAGGTCGATGCCGGCGAGAGGCACAGGGGAGCCGACGACGTAGCGGCCGGCGGAGGCGTTGTCGGCCACCACGTCGGGCATCGTGAACCGGTAGTCGGTGTAACGGGAGTCGAGGACCTCGATGCCGACCGCGACGCCGGCGGTTGCCGCCAGCACCTCGGTGGCCGTGACGTGGGCGCCGGCGAGGTGCTGGCCCATCACGAAGACGATCTCCGGCTCGCAGCGCGGGCTGATGTGCCGGCTCGTGTCCAGCGGCTCGCCGACGTCGAGGACGTGCTCGGCGGCCAGGAAGCCGTAGATCGGCGCGTCGACCCCGACCTGCTGCTGCTTGCCCCGGCTGGTGACCCCGAGCTTCCAGCCGATCAGGTCGCCGAAGTCGGCCCGCTGGGCGCGCTGGACCTCGTAGGCGGACTCGAGATCCAGGGACATCGAGTCGCTCAGCTGCGGGATGGCTCGCCGCTCCCGGCGCGCGGCACGCAGCAGTTCCACGCCGTCGTCCGCCATCACTCCACCACCCGCAGGGTCACCGGGCCGAGCCGGTCGAAGTCGGCGCGGAACACGTCGCCCGCGGCCATGGGTACGGCGGCGTGCAGCGCCCCGGTCATCACCAGATGACCCGGCTCGAGCGCGATGCCGTTCTCGCCGAGCACGTTGGCGAGCCAGGCCACCACCGCGAGCGGGTCGCCGAGCGCAGCCGCGCCCGCGCCGGTGTCGATCAGCTCGCCGTTGCGGGTCAGCGTCATGCCGACGTAGCGCGGGTCGACCTCGGTCAGGGGCACGATGCGGGAGGAGACGGCGAACGCGCCGTTGGAGGCCAGGTCGGCGACCGTGTCGGCGAGCTTGATCCGCCAGTCCTCGAACCGCGAGTCGACGATCTCGACCGAGGCACAGACCCCGGCCACTGCCCGGGCCGCGTCGGTGACCAGGACTCCCGGACCCGCGAGCCGCTCGCCCATCACGGCGATGACCTCGGCCTCCATCTTGGGCTGGATCAGCCCGGACATGGAGACCGTGCCGCCATCGACGTGGACGGTGGAGCCGAGGATCGGGGCGAAGTCGGGGGAGTCGACGCCGATCATCCGCTGCATCGGCTTGGAGGTGAGGCCCACCTTGTAGCCGACGATGCTGTCACCGTCGGCCAGGAGGAGCGCGACCAACTCCTTCTGCACGGCGTAGCCGTCGGCCATTCCGAGGGTCGGGTCGTCGTCGGTGAACGGCTTGATCTGCACCCGGTCGCGGCGTGCGTCGTAGAGCGCTCGCGCCTTTCCGGCGGCGTCGATGATGGGCACGGTCTGGTCAGCCCTCTCGTAGGTGTCGGGTCTCGGGGGACCAGCCGAGCCGTCGGGAGGCCGCCTCGCCGGCCTCCACGACCACCTCGGCCAGCCGGCGGCGTTGCTGGGCGCCCATCCTGGCAGCGGGCGCGCCGATGCTGATCGCGGCCACCACGCGCCCGGAGGCATCGCGGACCGGCGCCGCGATGGAAGCGACGCCGATCTCGCGCTCCTCCACCGCCTCGGACCAGCCTCGGGCGCGGATCCGGGAGAGTTCGGTGCGGAGCGCGGCCGGGTCGGTGATCGACTTCGGGGTCATCTGGTTCAGAGGCGCCACGTCGAGGACCCGGTCGAGATCGTCGTCGGCCAGATGGGCGAGCAGCACCTTGCCGGACGACGTGGTGTGCACGGGCACCCGGCGTCCGGTCTCGTTGAACAGGCGGAGCGTCTGGGAGCTCTCGAGCCGGTCGATGTAGACGACCTCGTGGCCATCGAGGACCCCGACCTGGCAGCCCTCGTGTGTCTCCTCGCGGAGCGCGGCGAGCACCGGACCGACCGCACCGTGCAGATCCATGTGGGACTGCACGACCTGGCCCAGCTCGAACATCGTCAGCCCGAGCCGGTAGCCGCCGCTGTCGGTCTTCTCGACCAGTCCCTCCTGGACCAGCGTGGTGAGCAGACGGTGCACGGTGCTCTTGCCGAGGCCGAGGCGCCGGGACAGCTCCGAGACGCCGATCTCGCGCTCGCGGGACAGGAAGGCCTTCAGCAGCCGCGCGGCGTTGCCGACCGACGACAGGCCGCCATCGCTCACGAGTGGCTCCC
Source organism: Nocardioides sp. (assembly GCA_003519585.1). Classification (GTDB taxonomy): domain Bacteria; phylum Actinomycetota; class Actinomycetes; order Propionibacteriales; family Nocardioidaceae; genus Nocardioides. The sequence continues at coordinate 29,002 of DOWL01000181.1, forward strand.
GGCGGGCATCCATTGGGTGCGGCCGCCGACGGCGGTGAGCAGCGCCTTGCGGATCGCCTCGGGATCGGGGCCGCCCGACCCGCTGGCCTCGCAGGCCTCACGCACGCCCTCGTCGTACGGCGAGATCGCGCGCGCCAGCAGCGCCTGGGCGTGCGGCAGCCCGGCGATCGTGGCACCGGCGAGCTCGTCGACCAGCGCCTCCCGGCCGCGCACCCGCGAACGGATCGTCTCGAAGTCGCGGGCCGCGGCAGAGTGGCCGTTGGCCAGCCCGGTGCCGACGTGCGTCGCCTGGTGGCCCGAGAGGCCGGCCCCGGGCTGGGCGACCACGTGGTAGAGCACGGTGCCGACCCCGAGGGCGCGCTTGACCTCCTCGAACGCCGGCGATTCGCGCTCGTCGAGCAGCCCGAGCTCGGGCAGGACCACCGGGTCGAAGAAGCGCAGCTCCCAGGCGATCCCGTCGTACTCCGCCGTGATCGCCACCTCTGGGCCGCGCAGCGGACCGAGCGTCTCGGCCGTGGCCAGCAGGTGCAGGTTGCGGGCCGCGGCCGCCACGACGGTGAGCCGGCCGGCCGTGATGAGCGGCATCCGGCCGCGGACGCCCGGGGAGAAGGTGGCGGCCTGGTCGACGTACGCGCGGTGGATCTCCTGGACGTAGCCGGCCACCGCCTGCCGCATCGCCTCGGGGCCCGGTCCTGGGGGAGCAGGCTGACGTTCCGTCATATGGAACACCCTTCCTTTACACGGAACGCTAGCCGTCCCTACGTTCGGGAGTCAAGAAGTCCACCGGGCGCCGGGAGGCCGCACCATGGGAGTACTCAGACTCGCCCACGTCGACGTTCGAACGCCCGATCTGGAGCTGTCCACGGCGTACTACACCGAGGTGCTGGGGCTGCACGTCTCGGAGCGCACCGACGACGCGGTCTACCTCAAGTGCTGGGACGAGGAGGACCACCACTCGCTGCGGCTCCGGGCGGACACCCGGATCGGGATGGATCTGTTCTCCTTCCGGGTCGAGAAGGAGGACGACCTGCCCGAACTCGAGAGCCGGCTGGAGAAGGCCGGGTGTCACGTCGACCGGATCTCCAGGGGCGAGGCGGTCGGCCAGGGTGAGTCGATCCGCTTCGAGATCCCCTCGGGTCAGACCATGGAGCTGGTCTGGGAGCTCGAGAAGCGCGGGAACATCCTCGGCAAGCTCAACCCCTCGCCGGTCCCACCCCCGGACCTCCCCGGCATCGCCCCGCCGCGGATGGACCACCTGCTCATCAACGCCGAGGAGGTCGGCGAGGCGTACGCCTTCTTCAAGGAGGTGCTCGGCTTCCGGATGACCGAGCAGGTGCTCGACGCCAACGGCCACCAGCTCGGGGTCTGGCTGGAGCGGTCGCACTCACCCCACGACGTCGCGATCGTCAACGGCCCCAACGGCGCCCTGCACCACTTCGCGTTCTGGCTCGACGACTGGGATCACGTCCGCAAGTCGGCCGACATCCTCGCCTACAACGGAGTGCAGATCGACCAGGGACCGACCCGACACGGGGTCACCCGCGGCAACACCATCTACTTCTTCGACCCGCTCGGCACCCGCAACGAGGTGTTCACCGGCGGCTACAGCCCGGACCCGGACTTCCCCGAGATCACCTGGACCGAGGACCAGTTCGGGCGCGGGCTCTTCTACTACGAGAACGTCGTCGCGCAGCGGTTCCTGCGCTTCCACACCTGAGACGAGGAGACGCCGTGTCCGACCGCATCCTCCGCTTGCAGCATGTGCAGATCCGGGTCCCCGACCTGGAGTTGTGCACGGCGTACTACACCGAGGTGCTCGGCCTGATCGAGACCGCCCACGAGGAGAACCGGGTCTTCCTCAAGTGCTGGGACGAGCACGAGCACCACTCGGTCGTCCTGCGCCAGGCGCCGACGTACGGGCTGGACCACATGAGCTTCAAGGTCGCCGAGCTCGAGGACCTCGACCATTACACCGAGCGGGTCGAGGCGTGGGGCATCCCGGTGAAGCGGTATGGCAAGGGCGAGCTCGGCCCCGGCTGGGGTGACGCGATCCGGTTCGAGGCGCCGTCCGGGCACACCGTCGAGCTCGGCTTCGGCATGGAGAAGGTCGGCAACATGCTGCCGCTGTTCAACCCGCCTCCGCGGCCGGGCAACCTGGTCGGCGTCGCACCGCCGCGGCTCGACCACATCTTCATCATGGCCGAGGACGTCGACGAGGCGACCCGGTTCTACCGCGAGGTGCTCGACTTCCGGTTGACCGAGCAGATCCTCGCCAACGACGGCCACCAGATCGCCACCTGGCTGGAGCGCTCGCACACTCCGCACGACCTGGCCATGGTGACCGGGCCCAACGGTGCCCTGCACCACTTCGCGTTCTGGGTCGACGACTGGAACGCCGTCCGCGAGGCCGCCGATCTGTTGGCCTTCAACGGCGTGAACATCGACGTCGCGCCCACCCGGCACGGGGTGACCCGGGGCCACACGACGTACTTCTTCGACCCGGTCGGCAACCGCAACGAGGTGTTCACCGGCGGCTATTGGGTGGACCCCGACTTCGAGCCGATCACCTGGACCGAGGAGGAGATGGGGCGCGCGATGTTCTACTACGCCCGCGAGGTCAACGAGCGCTTCTTCACGGTGCACAGCTGATGACGCAGCCCAACCGTGGGGAGACCTTCCGGCGTACCGACCGGACCGACGCCCCGCATTACCTGGCCCGCTACACCGAGCGGCGCAGCCGCACCGAACCGGAGCCGACACCCGACGACGATCCGTCGGTGCCGTTGTACCTCCGGCGTTTCCGCGACCGGCACGACGAGGCTCCGTCGCGGGCGCGGTCGGTCCCGCTGGAGTACGACGGCGAGCGGTTCGCGCCGGAGTACGCCGCGATCACCCGCAGCCACGAGATCATCCCCGAGGAGCGGGCCCTCCGGGACGCCTACACGACCGAGATCCGGATCATCCGGCACGGCATCACCCAGGGCTACTCCACCGACGCCGGCCTCACCCCCATGGGCGCCTGGCAGGCCCATCAGCGCGGCCAGGCACTGTCCCGGACCCTGCGCGAGTGGCCGCAGATGCGGATCGTCTGCGCGCCGACCAACCGCGCCCGGCAGACCGCCGAGCAGATCCATCGCGGGCTGCTCGACGGGCTGCGCCAGTACGGCCGCGACTGCGAGGTCAGCGGTCCCGAGCCGGTCGACGAGCTGAAGAACTTCCAGGTCTGGTCCCCGGACGGCGTCCGCGACATCACCGCGTCGTTCCGCAAGTACCAGGCCGAGATGGAGAAGCTGGAGCGGATGGCGGTCGGTGACCGGCCGCGCTGGCTGGTCGAGATCGACCGGTTCTACCGGACCCAACTCGGGGGCGCGGACCCGATCCAGCTGTGGCTCACCATCCCGCTGATGTACTTCGAGTCGCCCCAGGCGTGCGTACGCCGCTTCTGGATGGGGTTCAACCGGCTGATCGCCGAATCCCCGGGACAGCGCATCATCGCCGCCACCCACTCGGGCCCGATCCGCGCCTTCGCGACCTGGGCGCATGGCTACGACCCGGGCGAGCCGGTCAACACCGAGGAGGTGGTGGTGCGGGTCAAGCACGGTGGCCGGACCGCGACCGTGAGCTATCGCAATAGGGTCACCGAGGTGAACATCCCACAGGAAGACGAGATCCCGAGGTGGGACGCGTGAGCCGCCCCTCCACGAAGGCGACCGCGGCCATCATCGGCCCCGGCAACATCGGCACCGACCTGCTGGCCAAGCTCCAGCGCAGCGACTCCATCGAGGTCCAGTCCGTCGTCGGCGTGGTCGAGTCCGACGGGCTGCAGCGGGCCAGGGCGATGGGCCTCGACGCCTCGGCCGAGGGGCTCGACTGGCTGCTCGCCCGCAACGAGCTGCCGCAGATCGTCTTCGACGCCACCTCCGCCAAGGCGCACCGCGAGGCGGCGCCGCGGCTCGAAGAAGCCGGCATCGTCGCGGTCGACCTGACCCCGGCCGCCGTAGGGCCGCTGGTCTCGCCCCCGGTCAACTTCCGCGACCACGTCGACGCGATGAACATCAACATGATCAGCTGCGGCGCCCAGGCGACCGTGCCGATCGTCCATGCAGTGTCCAGCGTGGTCCCGGTGGCGTACGCCGAGATCGTCGCCTCGGTCGCATCGAAGTCGGCCGGTCCCGGCACCCGCGCCAACATCGACGAGTTCACCCACACCACCAGCCGCGCGGTCCGCGAGCTCGGCGGCACGCCCAAGGGCAAGGCGATCATCGTGCTCAACCCGGTCGAGCCGCCGATGATCATGCGGGACACGATCTACTGCGCAATCCCGCCGGACGCCGACCACGATGCGATCACCGCGTCGGTGGTGGCCCGGGTGGCCGAGG
>DOWL01000044.1:0-391 GCA_003519585.1 Nocardioides sp.
GCGGCGCGACCATCGTGCTCGTCGCCCACGAGCTCGGCCCCCTGGGCAGCCTCGTCGACCGGTCGGTCGTGATGCGCGACGGCCGACTCGCCTACGACGGCAGCCCGCTGGCCGACCATGCGGTGCACTCCCCCGGCTTCGGCGAGGCGCACAGCCACCATCACCATCACGACCAGGCGCGTCGCGACCACGTGCCTCGCGTCGCCTCCCCGCTCGAGGGCGGTGACTGATGGACCTGTTCACCTACGGCTTCATGCAGCGGGCGCTGATCGCCGCCGTCGTCACCGGCCTCGCTGCGCCGGCCGTCGGCACCTACCTCGTTCAACGCCGCCTGGCGTTGATGGGCGACGGCATCGGACATGTCGCCGTGACCGGCGTGGCGCTCGGGCTC
>DOWL01000044.1:490-1518 GCA_003519585.1 Nocardioides sp.
GTGACCGGCGTGGCGCTCGGGCTCCTCACCGGCACCTCACCGACCTGGACCGCCGTGATCGTCGCCGTGCTCGGCGCTGCGCTGATCGAGCTGATCCGCGAGCGCGGCCACGCGAACGGCGACGTGGCTCTCGCCCTCCTCTTCTACGGCGGCCTGGCGGGCGGCGTACTGCTCACCGGCATCGGTGGCGAGAGTGCGGCGCGGTTGCAGCAGTACCTCTTCGGCTCGATCACGACCATCTCGGTCGGCGACGTGGTGGCCACGATGGTGCTGGCGGCGGTCGTGATCGTGGTCTGCGTCGGGCTGTCACCGCAGCTGTTCGCGGTCGCCCAGGACCAGGAGTTCGCGCGGGTCGCCGGGTTGCGGGTGCGCGCGTACAACCTCCTGGTCGCGGTGCTCGCCGCGGTGAGCGTGACGGTCGCGATGCGCACCGTCGGGCTGCTGCTCGTCTCAGCACTCATGGTGGTCCCGGTCGCGACCGCTCAGCAGGTGACCAGGTCGTTCCGGACCACGCTCGCGGCGGCGATGGCACTCGGCTGCCTCGCCTCCCTGGGTGGGCTGGTGGTGGCGGCGTTCGCGTCGTACCAGGCGCGGGTCGCGCCCGGCCCGACCATCGTGCTGCTGTCGCTGGCGTGCTTCGCCGTGACCTGGCCGCTCGGCGCGTGGCTCCGCAGGCGACAGCGGCTCCGCGCGCCGTTCTCGAGCTCCGTGCCGACCGAGCACTCCACCGCCGATGAACACCCGCACGCCCACGGCCCCGAATGCGGACATGTGGCCGTCCGGCATGGTGACCACGTCGACTACGTCCACGACGGGCACCGACACGCGGTCCACGGGGAGCACTATGACGAGCACTGAGGGGGCGCCGATGCGGCCCACCAAGCAGCGGCTCGCCGTGGTCGAGGCGATGGCGTCGTTCGACGACTTCCGCTCGGCCCAGGAGATCCACGACCTGCTCGGCCGGCGCGGCGAGCCGGTCGGTCTGGCGACGGTCTACCGGACGCTCCAGCGGCTGGCCGGGGCCGGCG
>DOWL01000044.1:1653-1909 GCA_003519585.1 Nocardioides sp.
TCCAGCGGCTGGCCGGGGCCGGCGAGGTCGACATGCTGCGCACCGAGGACGGCGAGGCGATCTACCGCCGCTGCTCCGACACGCACCACCACCATCTGGTCTGCCGTGGCTGCGGGCGCACGGTCGAGGTCGAGGGGCCGACCGTCGAACGCTGGACCCGGGCGATCGCCGGCGAGCACGGCTTCAGCGACGTCAGCCACACCCTGGAGATCTTCGGGACCTGCCCGAACTGCTGAATACCCCGGCGAGTCTCGGC
>DOWL01000044.1:2107-5611 GCA_003519585.1 Nocardioides sp.
TGGCTCGCTGGCGCTCGCTTCGGCACCAGTCGCCACGGCCATCGGGCCGATCGCCGGGCGCGCGGCTTCGCCGCGAAAGACCGGGTCGCTCCGCTCCCTCCAGAGTTGCGGACACGACCTATGACGAGGTGCACACAAGACCGCTGGGCGACAGGTCAGCTGTTCGGGCTTACCCAAATCCCTCGGCGACTGCCGCGTAGGTCCAGAGCATGCCGCCCCAGGCGTCCGGGCCCTCGAAGACCTCCTGCATCTGGGCGGCGGCCGCGCCGTACGCCTCCAGGTCGCGATGTTCGAGCTCGACCAGGGTCCGGCCGTCGTCGGTGGGGGTGAACCGCACCTCGATCGTCGTGATGAGGTCGTCGTGGAAGGCCCAGTCGGCACCGATCTGCCAGGTGACCGTGAAGCCGCTCGGGGCGTCCCAGGCCGTGACCGTGCCGGTGTCGGTCTCGGAGCCGTCGGTGTGCCGGGTGTACCAACGGCCGCCGACGAACGGCTCGACGACGATCTGCTCGATCGGCGCCTCGCCGATGTGGTGACCCTCCGGCCACCACGACGTCATCTCGGCCGTGAACACCTCGAAGCAGCGTTGCTGGTCGAGCCCCACGGGGACGCTCACGCGCACCGGGCTGATGGTCTGCTGGGTCATCGTCTCTCCCCTACTCGGCCGGGCGGCCGGTCTGCTGGTCGGCTTGCTGCTGGTCGGCTTGCTGCTGGTCGGCGTACTGGGCGAACGCGACCAGGTTCAGCCGCCAGAACCGCTCGAGGTAGGCGCGGAGCGGGGCCAGCCCGTCCGGCTCCACGCGGTAGACGCGGCGGGTGCCGTGCTGCCGATCCACGACCAGCCCCGCCTCCTTGAGCACCTTGAGGTGCTGGGAGACCGCCGGGCGGCTTACTGGCAGCAGCGCGGCCAGTTCGCCGACCGGCTGCGGCCCTTCGAGCAGCAGATCGAGGATCGCCTGCCGGGTCGGGTCGCCCAGGACGATGAGGAGTTCCGATGCGTTCGCCATGACTTACCGTAAGCTAAAAATAACGGTAAGTGAGCGTCAACCGTTTGGGATAGTCCGTGACGAAATGGTGGGTCTGAACGGAGTTCGACCCACACAAACGTCACGGACTATCCCGGAATACGGGCCTCACACACTGACGGCGGAAGCGTCCCAGAGGGGGTCTTGATGCTCGTCGGGTACGTCGAGGGGCAGCCGGACCCGGAAGGTCGAGCCGAGGCCCTCTTCGCTCTCGACCTCGATCCGGCCCCCGTGGCTCTCCACGATCGCCTTGGTGATGCTCAACCCCAGCCCGATGCCCTGGATGGACTGCTCGGTCGCGTGCCGGCTGCGGAAGAACCGGCTGAAGACGTGGTGCCGGTCGCGTGGGCTGATCCCGATCCCGGTGTCGAGCACCACCAGCTCGACCCGCTGGTGGATCACGGACAGGTCGACCTCGATCAAGCCGCCCGACGGTGTGTACTTCACGGCGTTCGAGAGCAGGTTGTCGACGACTTGAGCGAACCGTTGGGGATCCACCATGGTCATCAGGTGGTCGGGCAGCCGGCTGTGCATGGTCAGCCCGGCGGCCTCCACCGCTGGCCGCGACGCCTCGACGGCCTGCCGCACCAGGTGCGCGAGGTCGGTCGGCTCACGTTCGAGGAGGACCAGCCCTTTCTCGGCCTGCGCGATCTGCAGCAGGTCGGCCACCAGCCGGTCCAGACGGGACACGTTGCGCTCGACCACGTTGAGCTGGTGGCGCACGTCCTGCGGCAGGTCACGGCGCTCCAGGACCAGGCTGGTGAAACCGCGGATCGACGTGAGCGGCGTCCGGAGCTCGTGCGAGACCGAGGCGACGAACTCTTCCTTGACCTCGAGCGCGCGCATGAAGTCGGTGACGTCCTTGTAGGCGAGCGCGGCCCCCGCGAAACCACCGCTCTCGTCCCGGATGAGTCGGGAGGAGACGGACAGGGCACGCCGGGTCACCGGGTCCGCGCCCACCCAGATCAACTGGTCGTCGAACTCCTCGCCCAAGGTGGCGCGGTACGTCGGCATCTCGGCGCTCTGGACGCGGGTCTCTCCGTCCTCGTGGAAGACGTCGCCGACCTGGCCGGCCAGGCCGTCGTGGCCCGCCGGGAAGGCCAGCCGCATGAAGTCGTGGTGCCGACGGTTGACGGTCCGGTAGCGCCCTGCAGCGTCGAGGAGCACCAGGCCGACATCGACGGTGTCGAGGGTGGCGTCGGCGACGCGGCGCTGGAGGTCGATCAGCTCCTGGCCGCTCCGCACCCGGGTCATCAGGCTGGCAAGCGCGAGCGAGACCACGATGGCGAGCGCGGTCGTCGTCACCGAGCGCGAGAGGTTCATGCCGTTGGGGCCGGTGTGGACCAGTCCGGGCACCATCACCAGGGCCACGGTGCAGATCCCGGTCATCACGGCACCCCGGCCGCCGTAGACGCCGAGCCACAGCGCCGGGACCACGACGAGGAGCGCCGTACCACCCTGCGTGTCGAGCCGGCTGAGGCCGACCAACGCGAAGTCGACGACCAGGAGCACCACCAGGCACCACTGAGGCATCCGCGCCCAGGGCAGCAGGAGCGTGACGACCCAGATCACGGGGACCAGGACCAGCCCGACCAGCGGGCCGTTGCGCAACTCCACGCCCCCGAGCAGGCGCAGGCAGGTGTCGAGGAGGAACAGCAGGCTGAGCCGAGCTGGAGCAGGCGAGGATCTCGCGGCTCGAGCCAGAGGCCGCGGAGCTCATCCCTCAGGCGCGCCCTCACTGGAGAATGCTGTCATCTCGGCCCCGCCGAGAAGGTGGAAACGGCGTATTCGCCCAGCCTGGATTGGCCGTGGTTCAGGCCTTTCCGTAGCGCCGGTTGCGCGCGGCGTACGCCTCGATGGCCGACCACAGATGCCGGCGGTCGACATCGGGCCAGAGCACGTCGGTGAAGACCAGTTCGCTGTACGCCGCCTGCCACAGCATGAAGTTGGACAGCCGCTGCTCCCCCGACGTCCGCCAGACCAGGTCCGCGTCGGACTGCTCGGGCACGTAGAGGTGGCGGGCGACGGTGCGCTCGTCGATCTTGTCGGGGTTGAGCCGGCCGGCCGCGACCTCGCGGGCGATCGATCGCATCGTGTCGGCGAGCTCCGCACGGCCGCCGTAGTTGACGCACATCGTCAAGGTCAGGACGTCGTTGTCCTGGGTCAGTTCCTCGGCGACCTGGAGCTCCTTGATCACCGACCGCCACAGCCGTGGCGCGCGGCCCGCCCAGCGCACCTTCACCCCCAACTCGTGCATCTCGTCGCGACGGCGCCGGATCACGTCGCGGTTGAAGCCCATGAGGAAACGCACCTCGTCGGGCGAGCGGGTCCAGTTCTCGGTGGAGAAGGCGTACGCCGAGATGGCCCGTACCCCGACCTCGATCGCCCCCTCGACCACGTCGAACAGCGACGACTCGCCCTCCTCGTGGCCCTTGGTCCGCGGCAACCCGCGCTCCTTGGCCCAGCGGCCGTTGCCGTC
>DOWL01000057.1:0-229 GCA_003519585.1 Nocardioides sp.
CCTGTGGCGGCTGCGTCACGACGCAACAGGATCCCGTGCTCGTCCAACACCGATCGCTCCATGGCACCACGATCTGGCAGCAGGTCCGCAGAGGCGACCTCGGTGCACGCGTGCTGTGAACGAGCCGGGCGCGGTCGCCCTCTGTGGACGCTACCTGGACACCAACCCACGGTGCCCGCCACGAATCTCGACCTTGGACGACAAGGTTTCGTCGTCCAAGGTCGAGTTT
>DOWL01000057.1:393-3788 GCA_003519585.1 Nocardioides sp.
TTGTCGGCCGACCGACGAAACTCGTTCGCACAGCCCCGAGCGGCAGCTAGACACGCTCCAGCACGGTGCCGGTCGCCATGGCGCCGCCGGCACACATCGAGATCAGGGCGGTGGACTGGTCGCGGCGTTCGAGTTCGTGCAGGGCGGTGGTGATCAGCCGGGTGCCGGTGGAGCCGACCGGGTGGCCGAGGGCGATGGCGCCACCGTTGACGTTGAGCTTGTCGAAGTCGGGGCGGTGCTGGCTGGCCCAGGAGAGCACGACCGAAGCGAAGGCCTCGTTGACTTCGAACAGGTCGAAGTCGCTGATCGTCATGCCGGTGCGGTCGAGCAGCTTCTGGGTCGCCTCGATCGGGCCGTCGAGGTGGAAGTAGGGATCGGAGCCGACCAGGCAGTGGGTGACGATCCGCGCGCGCGGGGTCAGTCCGAGGGCGCGGGCCTTGTCCTCGTCCATGATCAGCACCGCCGAGGCGCCATCGGAGATCTGCGAGGACGTGCCTGCGGTGTGCAGCCCGTCGGGCAGCACCGGCGCCAGCGCGGCGAGGCCCTCGAGGGTGGTGTCCCGCAAACCCTGGTCGCTGTCGACCACCCCGGTCTCGCAGGTGTACGGCGCGATCTCGCGCTTGAACCGGCCCTCGTCGGCAGCGATCCGGGCCTTGTGCTGCGAGGCCAGTCCGAACTCGTCGAGGTGCTCGCGGGTCAGGCCGCGGTTGCGGGCGATCCGGTCGGCGGCCTCGAACTGGTTGGGCAGGTCGATGGTCCAGTCCTCTGGTCGAGGGTCGCCCAGCCCGGGCGGGACGTTGGCGCCGAGCGGGATGCGCGACATCGACTCGACGCCGCAGGCGATGCCGACGTCGATGGTGCCGGCGGCCACCATGTCGTGGACGAAGTGGGCCGACTGCTGCCCGGAGCCACATTGGGCGTCGATGGTGGTGGCCCCGGTGTGCCGGGGGAGACCCGCGTGCAGCCAGGCCCGGCGGACCATGTCGTTGGACTGCTCGCCCGCCTGGCTGACGCAGCCTCCGACGACCTGGTCGACCAGGGCCGGGTCGAGGCCGGCCCGACGCAGCACCTCGGTCTGGACGAAGCCCAGCAGGACGGCGGGGTGGACGCCGGAGAGCCATCCGTTGCGCTTGCCCAGGGGAGTCCGGACGGCTTCGATGACGACGGGGTGACCCATAGCGCAAAACTAGAACACGTTCTGATTCTGGGCAAGCAGATCCCTTCCGAAACGTACTGCGGGTATGTAGCCTCGGAGACTAGAACGTGTTGCAGATTGCCTTCCCGCGTAAGGCCTCAGGAGGAACCAGCACCGTGACCGCCGACGTCCTGCCCGAGGGCTACGACTTCACCGACCCCGACGTCAACTGGGAGGCGATCCCGCACGACAAGTTCCAGGCACTGCGGCTCAACGCTCCGGTGCACTGGATCGAGCAGCCGCAGTCGTCCCGGGACGGGATGCTCGGCGGCACCGGCTACTGGGCCGTCTCCAAGCACGCGGACGTCTCGGCGGTCTCCAAGGACAGCAAGAACTTCTCCTCCTCGGAGAACGGCGCGATCATCCGCTTCCAGGAGGGGATGCTGCGCGAGATGGTCGAACTGCAGCGCGTGATGCTGATCAACCAGGACCCGCCCGAGCACACGACGACCCGGCAGATCATCAGCCGTGGCTTCACGCCCCGCTCGATCGGCGCGCTCGAGGAGATCATGACCACCCGCGCCCACGCGATCGTCCAGGACGCGGTCGCCCGTGGCTCCGGCGACTTCGTGACCGAGGTCGCGGCTGAGCTGCCCCTGCAGGCGATCGCCGACCTACTCGGCGTACCCCAGGAGGACCGCGCCAAGCTGTTCGACTGGTCCAACCAGATGCTGGCCAACGAGGACCCCGACTACCAGGGTGAGCCCGACCTGGCGGCCGCCGAGATCCTCGGCTACGCCATGACCATGGCCGCGGCGCGCCGCGAGGACCCGCGAGACGACATCGTCACCAAGCTGATCAACGCCGACAAGGACGGCCGTGGGCTCACCGACGACGAGTTCGGCTACTTCTTCATCATCCTCACCGTCGCCGGCAACGAGACCACCCGCAACGCCATCACCCACGGCATGCATCACTTCCTGCGTCGGCCCGACCAGTGGAAGCTGTGGGTCGAGAAGCGTCCGGACACGATGGTCGACGAGGTGATCCGGGTGGCCACCCCGGTCAACGTCTTCCAGCGGACCGCGCTGAACGACGTCGAGGTGGGTGGCGTGCCGATCGCCCAGGGTCAGCGGGTCGGGCTCTTCTACGGCAGCGCGAACTACGACGAGGACGTCTTCGTCGACCCGTACGACTTCGACATCCGGCGCTCGCCCAACCCGCACCTGGCCTTCGGTGGGCACGGCGCTCACTACTGCGTTGGAGCCAACCTCGCCCGCCAGGAGGTGCGGTTGATCTTCACCGCGCTCGCCGACCACGCGCCCGACATCCGCCAGCTCGACGAGCCGAAGCGGCTGCGACACGGGTGGATCAACGGCATCAAGGAGTTGCAGGTCTCCTACACGGGCTGACGACGGCTACTCCAGCCCGCTCCGGTCGGTGAGCACCAGCGGCCCGTCGCTCGTGATGGCGACGGTGTGCTCCATGTGCGCGCCGCGCGAGCCGTCGGCGCTCCGGAGCGTCCAGCCGTCGGCGTCGGTGAAGATCTGGTCGGTCGACTGCAGGAACCACGGCTCGATCGCGATCACCAGGCCGGGCTTGAGCTTGAGCCCGCGCCCGGGGCGACCGTCGTTGGGCACATGCGGGTCGCCGTGCATCGTGCGGCCCACGCCGTGGCCACCGAACTGCAGGTTGATCGTGAGCCCGGCGGCGCGGGCGGTGTCGCCGATAGCGGCCGAGATGTCGTAGAGGCGGTTGCCGGGTCGGGCCTGCTCGATGCCCGCGGCCAGGGCGCGGGTGGCGACGTCGATCAGCTCGAGGTCCCCGGCGCGCGGCGTACCGACCACGACGCTGATCGCCGAGTCCGACACCCAGCCGTCGACGCTGCACGCGAAGTCGAGCGAGAGCAGGTCGCCGTCGCGCAGCGCATAGTCGTGGGGGAGGCCGTGGAGCACCGCGTCGTTGACGCTGGTGCAGAGCACCTTGCCGAACGGCGAGGCCCCGAACGACGGGTGGTAGTCGATGTAGCAGGACTCGGCGCCACGCTCCTTGATCATCTCGTGCGCGAGCCGGTCGAGATCGAGCAGGTTGACGCCGACGTCAGCGGCGTCGCGCAGGGCGACCAGGACCTCGGCGACGAACCGGCCGGCCGGCCTCATCGCCTCGATCTGGGCGGGCGTGCGGAGCTCGATCATGTCGGCGACCCTATCTGCCGAGCCCGCATCGTCCCGATCCGCTCAGGCCAGATCTCCTCAGGCCA
>DOWL01000003.1:0-577 GCA_003519585.1 Nocardioides sp.
CCCCGCTGGATAGCCCGCGACAGGATGTCGTCGAGTGTCAACGGGTCCGGTGGGACCTCCGGGAGTGCACCGATCGCGTCGCGGAGCGCCTGCGCGATGTCCGCGTCCGACAAACGCCGCCCTGGGGCCGCGATGTTCGGGGTGAGACGGTCAGCTCGACGCTGCCACGCGTCCCGTGCCGCCGCGAGCCGCGCGTCAGGTGTCGTGTCCGGGCCGCGGGTCGCCGTCAGGTACCGGTACTGGTCCGCGACCCTGCCGTACACGGCGTCCAACGGGACCGGGCGGACCGTGGAGACGTCCACGAGGCGGCCCGGGTTGACGCGGCGTCCGGTGACCAGTGACACGACCCGCGACCAGTAGGTGCCCACATTCGTCGTGGTCTGCTTCTGCCCCGCCCGGGTCGACGCTGCGGCAGACTTCGCCATCCGGCCTATCGCGTCACCGTCGTACCAGCCGCCGAAGTTCCGCAGGACCGACTCCACGGCACGCTGTGTGGCTGTCAGAGTGTCCCGACGGGACGCGTCCTGCGCGGCGACCAGGACCCCGACCGCCGCCAACGTTTCCGGGTCAACCGGCA
>DOWL01000003.1:758-1211 GCA_003519585.1 Nocardioides sp.
GGCGCCTGTGGCGTCCTGGCCAGTGCCCTGCTGCTGTTCCTGCTGAGGGGGTTGAGTCATCGAAGCAACCCGCGCCGAAAACACGAGATCGTCCTCGCGTTCCTGTTCCATCCGGTCCACGTCAGCCGGGTCGAACTCCCCGAACTCGATCATCCGGGTCCGGAACGGCACCCCAGCAGCGGCGGCCTGCGACAACGCACTTCCGCGTTCCGCCAGAGAGGCCCGCTGCGGCGGCGCCCAAATCACCGACACCCGACCAGCGTCCCGACCCAGCCACCTGTACGCGGCTGAGACGACCTGAGCCCAACCCTGCTGATCCCGACTGTTCCGGTCCTCAACCTTGAACACGAGGCCCTCACGGGACGCCGCAGCACCCTCCGCCGACTGATTCCCCGACGTCGGATCCAACATCGGCAACGGCGTCCGCGACACCGCAGACAACGTCCGGACATC
>DOWL01000003.1:1462-5070 GCA_003519585.1 Nocardioides sp.
GTAGTCGATGGCGTTGCCCTGGTCATCCTTGACCGGGACACCCTTCACGGCCCGCTGCTTGAACGCCTGCAACACGGCGATCGTCAACCGTTGCAACACCATGAAGTTGATCCGCCTCAGCAGATCCAAGTGAGGTTCGGCCTCGCCGACACCATCCAAATTCTCGAACAACACCAACGGCATCAGATCCGGGTCAGCGAACACACGAGTCAACTCGGTGTCCCACTGCCACGTCGCAGGGTTGAACCGGGCCGCGTCCTTCGACTTGGCCTCGACCCACGCCACATCCACCCGGCCAGGCCGGTACAGGAACGCCTTCGTCCGCTGCTCGACGTCGTCGTGCAACACCTTCAACCCGGAACGCAACCGCCACGGCCGGTCAGGCTCCGGGGACGCCACACACCACCGCGGGTCCTCGAACGTCACAACCGGGATTCCCGGGGCGTCATCCTTCGGCGGCGACACCAACGCGTACGCAACCCCGAACCGGGCCTTCAACCGGTGCACGTCAGCGCTGACAACGGGGAGGTTCATGTCCTCCCACAACGCCCACGCCTCACCGTCACCAGTCGCGTCATCATCCACTGACGTCCGCAGACCACGCACCCGCTGCCGCTCCCGGACCGCTTCCTCGATCAACGCGAAGAAGTTCGACCGGGAATGCCGCTGGAACTCCTTCACCGCGTCACGGGCAGCAGCCGGAGCGCCAGGCAACGGCGGAGACCCCGCGTGCCACGCCTCCAACTCGTCGAGCCGCCGCCTCCGGTCCTGGTGGTACAGGTCCACAGCGAGACGCTGCATCCACCACCCAGCGCCGACCTCCGTGGCCGGGCCCGCCGGTGGACGAGTCAAGACGTCGATCGCCACGACCCACCACCCATCGGATTTGTCAGCCAGGCCCGAACTTGTTGGAGCCCTTACGTTCCCCAGGCCATATCCCGAACACGTCGTGGAACCACTGCGACGCAGTCCTCTTCGCCAACTCGGACGGCAGGTACTTCACCAGCTCCCGGTACAGGGCCGTCCACGGGTGTGGTTTGGTGGCCCACTTCTTCAGGCCCTCGCCCTTGGTCCAGTAGCGCTTCAACCGTTCCGCGCCACCAGAAGGAATGTTCGCCGACACCCGGTGAGACTCACCCCAATCTGCTACGGGGATGCCCACTCAACCTGGGGCCAGACATGACAGTGCTACCTGTCGATGCTCTCCGCAATCTAGCAGACCACACCCAGCATGCGCCCGCGACACACTCAACGGACCCTGACCGGCACCCACGACTCCTCCACAACGTTCAACACACCAGCCGCCAAGGCGTCGAGGTACGCAGCGTAGGAGTAGACGCCGGCCACTACGAGGTCGATCTTGTTGGGGCTGTCCGGGGTGTCCTTGGCGATGGTAAGGCCAGACCGGGTCGCCCGGTTCCGTGCGTTCAGCAAGTGCTGCACGAACTCGTGCGTCCCGTCATGGGTGACCGCACCCGAACGCAGCGCCGCCCGGTACGCCTTGACCGTGTCGGCCCACAGCGTGTGCTGGTTCGTCTTCCACCGGATCGGCTGGTCCTGCGTCCGCTTCGCCTTGTAGGAGGCGCCCCACTTCGCAGTCCACCGGGCCATTTCCTCCGACCAGTGCGCCGGGTCACCGTAAAACCCGACCACCTTCCACGTCGCATGCGCCCGCACCAGCGCGGCTTCTACCTCCGCGCGAGGAGGCTCCCACCCGATACCAGCCACCCCCGGCGGCTGCTCCCACACCCCCACCACGAACTGGTGACCATCAGTGACCCGGGTAGCGACCAAACCAGTGGAGTCGGCAACTTCGATCTTCCGGCCCCCGGAGCGGCGACCGTCATCGTCCTTCTTCCGCTGCGACCGACCCGCCGACCCATCGAACCCCAACACAACGATGTCCTTGTCCGCGACGACGGACTCGACGTCAGCAGCCCCTCGAACCTCATCCTCGGACAGGAACGAGTCCTCAGGCGATGTGGCTTGGTTGAAGAAGTAGCGGCGAGACTCAGCGACGGGATTCCGTGGGTCGTATATCTCTGTGAGGATCCGTTCAAGATCCATGACTTCGGAGAACGGCCCGTAGACCTCGCGGAGAGCCGCGATGACCGCATCCTCGTCGGTCAGATCCACACCGTCTGGGGCCTCCCGGTGATCGAACAGCAGGCGCCCCCGCCGGGCCTTCCCCGCCTTGATGTTCCTCGCGAGCTTGTGCGACTCCTCCGCTACGGAATCCTCACCAGGCGCGTACATCGTGGACGTCTCCAACGACCACGGTTGCGCGATCTTCCGCTTGCCGAGGTTTCGCCGCACGGTCCGGTACATCTGTTTCAGGTCTGGAAGGACATAGATGTGAGACTCATCAAAGGTGCAGAATGTCTCTTTCCCGCCGTCCTTGCTAGCGGAAGACGCCGTAGACGGAACGATCTCCCCGCCATTCCACGAATGCGTCTCCACCGACCCATCCGACCAGCGGATCCGCGACACCTCGCCCTTCGTCGGCAGTAGCACCCGCGTCAAGCCCGCCGTGTCCCGAGGCAGTCCCTCCCCGAGCGGCCCATCGGTCAGATTGAAGTAGACGTTGTCGTAGGTGTTGCCAGCCTGGGTTTCCTCCGTCGCCAAGCACCGAATGAACGGGTACTTCACCGGCCGCCCAATCGGCTCTCCAGCCTGGTATACGTACGTCTCTCCCCGGAAGGTGTACCGCTCCCCACCCCGAGCCCACCCAGCAAACCGGACCGGGGCAAACGACTCCCCCAGCGTGATGAACCCCGCTAACTCCGACTTCGCCCGCCCTTTCGCCCGGGACACGAACACCGAGTCGTACAGCCGCCGACCCGACTCCTCCAAGGCGTAGCAGTCCACCGTGATCTCTGTGAACTCGTCGTCCAACACCACCGGCTCGCCCTGCACGTCACCCGGACCATGGACACAGAACTTCTCGATCCACCACGTCAGGAACCAACCCAACGACCTGTTCCGGTCATGGTCCGCCGAGCGGACCACCTCACGGGGCACGCCGTCAGTCGTCGGTGCCGGTCAGCCGCGCCCGCCGATCGGCCAACGACGCCACCTCGGGCGGCACGACATCCTCGCCATCGACCAACTCGGCCTCAACCGGCTTCACCTTGATACGCGCCCGCTGCATGTCCAGCTCCGTCAACGACAACCCAGCACCCAGAGCCGACACCAACGCCTTGAACGACTCCGAACCAGGCCGATCCAAGTACCGATCAACCAACGGCAACGACAAATGCAACTCGAACCACGTACCCGCACCCCACGTCGCAGCCTGCGGCAAACGCGCCAACTCCGCATACACCCGCAACGCATCAGGCGACACCCGCACCCACTCCGGGACGGCAGGGATATCGCCATCCCACGCCTCACCATGGATCTCAGTCCACCCCTCACCAGCCGGCAACACAGGATCAGCGTTCGTGCGGCGACGGTTCTCGTTAGGTGCAGGACCAGGACGACGACCAGCCATGACGGCCTCCCTCGCAGGATAGGAACCCATCACCCATGACGGGCCGATGAGACAGAAGGTTGAAACGGACAGAACGGGGCACCACGGGCACTCGGGGACCTTGGATCTTGTACTC
>DOWL01000237.1:0-5628 GCA_003519585.1 Nocardioides sp.
TCCCCGGCCCCGGCGCGGCGCCCACCTCCGGTCCTCGCCTCATCCGTGCGCCACGGCAGACGCGGCCGGATGCCGTGCTGGATTTCTTCGCTCACGGGGCGGCCTCCAGTCGGGCGACATGCAACACGGCCTGCGGATACGACCCCGACAAGGACCGGCACCACTGCCCAGGGCCCGCACCACACGTCGTGCAGTCGATAGTCAACGCGGACCGCTCCAGAGGAGACGGCCCCCACACCCCCATCACGACACGTCCTCGAACAACGTCTGCTGGCGCGGCATCGGCCGGTTACACCACAGGACTTCCGTCCGGCCCGACCATTTCCCGCCTTGGCCCGTCGCCGTCGGAATCTCAACCCGGTCCCAACCAGACAGAGCGTCGTCATACAGGTCCGATGCGTACCCGGACAGCATGACCGCAGACCGGCATCCCAAGAGCGCCGTGAGCATCTCCTTGTGCTCTGGCTCATTCGCCATGTCGTGCAGGTATCCGCCACTGGTTCGGGTCGACCCCAGGTATGGCGGGTCCACGTACAACAGGACCCCAGGATGGCGGCCGTAGTCAGCGATCACGTCTGTCGCTGGACGGCACTCCAACGAAACCCCCAGCAGGCGGTCCACCACCGCAGGCATCCTGTCCACATACCCCGACAGGTAGTCCGGCATAGACCCGGTCGACCCAGCCGGGTCCTGGTAGTGCCGCCACCCCGTTCGGGTGCGGATTCCGGCGCGGCCTTGGGTCAGCTGCACCCAGACACGACGTGCCCGTTCCAAGTCCGTCGACGCCGGTTCGTACGACACGGTGTGCTCGGCACGGGAGTGCGGGGTAAGCGCGCACACCCGTGCCAGGTCTCCTGGACGGTCCCGAAGGACCCGCCAGAACGTGATCAAGTCCTGGTCCAGGTCGTTGACGGTCTCGTGGGGTGACGGAGGCTTGGCAAGCAGGACCGCCAGAGACCCGCAGAACGGCTCAACGTAGTGCCCGTGGGTTGGCATCAACGCGGCAATACGGTCAGCGAGCAGAGTCTTCCCACCGAAGTACACCAACGGAGGCCTCATGCTGCACCGTCCTCGTCGAGGTGGCCGCGCAACGCAGCAACGAACATCGCCAGGTTGCCCAGCAGCCACCACATCTCGTCCCGGTCATCCCGGATGGCCTGCATGCCCCGGATGTGGCCGTGGAGGGAATCCCAGACGTCTGGGTGCTCGAGGAGCAGCAGGAGCAGGTCACGTCGCCAGGCGGCTTCAATGGCGGGGTCGACTCCGCCCCTGCGCCGTTGAGGAGCCGACAACGTCGGCACAATCGACGCCGGCATCAGTTCACCGCCCGCAGGCCGTAGGGGTTCGGATGCCGAGGCGGCGGGACCGGCGTGTCCGCCATGTCGACGAACCGCGAATAGTGGCCCTGGAACGCCACCGTCACCGTTGCCGTCGCCCCGTTCCGGTGCTTGGCAACGATCAGGTCAGCCTCACCAGCCCGCGGCGATTCCTTCTCGTAGATGTCCTCGCGGTGGATCAGGATCACGACGTCCGAGTCTTGCTCGAGACTCCCCGATTCACGAAGGTCAGCGAGCATCGGTTTCTTGTCCTGCCGCAGCTCCGGGCCACGATTCAACTGCGCCACCGCAATCACCGGCACCTCGAGTTCCTTCGCCAGCAACTTGAGCGCCCGAGAGAACTCGGACACCTCCTGCTGCCGGGATTCGACCTTCCGGCCACTCGTCATCAACTGGAGGTAGTCGACGACCACGAGCGCCAGGCCCTCGCGTTGCTTCATCGCCCGGCACTTCGCTCGGATCTGCCGCATGTTGGTCGTGGCTGAATCGTCGATCAACAGTGGTGCCGCGTCGATGACCCCGGTGACGCGGGAGATCCGCTGCCAGTCATCAGCATCGACCGTCCCGGATCGGATCTTCGTCAAATGAACTCGCGCCTCAGCGGACAGGAGCCGTTGGCTGATCTCCAGACTCGACATTTCCAACGAGAAGATCGCCGCCGGAAGACCACACCGAACGGACGCATGCCGCGCGAAATCCAAAGCCAGGGTCGACTTCCCCACCGCCGGACGTGCCGCGACGATCACCATCTGCCCCGGGTGCAAGCCATGCATCAACCGGTCCAGGTCAACGAGACCGGTAGGGACCCCCATCAGCTCTCGACCGGCCGCGTTATCGATCTCCTCCAACGCGGCCGCGACAGCCTCACCTGCACGCGTCCACTCACTGACCCGGGCCCTGGCCTCGACCACCGCTGTCAACTCGGCCTGGGCCGCGCCGAGGATGGCGTCAGCGTCCCCACCCTCAGCTCCCCGACCGAGTTGGACCATCCGGGTACCAGCGGCGATGAGCCTGCGGTTCGAGGCATGCGCGGCCACGATCCCCGCGTAATAGGTTGCGTTCGACGCTGTCAGACACGACTCGAACAACGTGAAGACGTACAGTCGGCCCCCGACACTCGCCAAGGACTGGCGTTTGTCCAGTTCATCGGACACCGCGATCGTGTCTGTGGGGCTACCAGCCGCCTCGAGGTCGAGAATCGCCCGGAACACTGTTTCGTGTGCCGGCAGGTAGAAGTCTTCTGGTTTCACGATTCCAGCGACGTCCGGTACGACGCCACGCGAGAGCATCATTGCCCCGAGTACGGCCTGTTCGGCGGCAAGATCTTGGGGGGCGCTGTCGGCCACCTCGCCCGGTGGGCGATCGTCGATGGCGGTCACCAGGCCAGTCCTCGCCGTGACTGGCCGGTCATCTTCACGATCACGGCACGGTCCAGGAACCGGTCGATCGCTGCCTCACCCCACGCCTCCGCGAGCCTCCCCGACGTCGTGTTGGTCGTCAGGATGGTTCGCAGGTCGTGCGTGGTCCGGTAGTCGGCGAGCATCCACAGTCGTTCGACCGCCCACGCCGTGGCCTGCGTGTGCGCGAGGTCATCCAGGACGAGCAGCGGCGCTTCCTTCGCGGCCTTGAATGCCCCTTCGGGGTCGCCGGCTTGGGGTCGCATGTCGTCGAGGAGCCCCGCCAACGTCCACGCACTGGGTGCTCCGCCCAGCGTGGCCCGGACGAGCCCGTTCCCGGCTGCCATGTGCGCTGCCACCGCGTACGCCGCGTACGTCTTCCCGGTGCCAGGCGCCCCTACGAGCCACAGGACCCGCGCGGTCGTGTCTTCTATCCACCGGGTCAGTTCTGCGGGCTTCTGGTCGCCTGTGAGGCGTGGCAGGGACGCATCCCGGTAGATCGGCGGCACGGAACGTTCCATCCATCGTCCCCAGTAGTCGATGACCGCTTCGGGGGTCGGCTTGAACGG
Source organism: Nocardioides sp. (assembly GCA_003519585.1). Classification (GTDB taxonomy): domain Bacteria; phylum Actinomycetota; class Actinomycetes; order Propionibacteriales; family Nocardioidaceae; genus Nocardioides. The sequence goes on from DOWL01000237.1 coordinate 3,304, forward strand.
CGAATCGGGGACGTCTTCCAGGGCCCGGAGAGCGAGGGCCAGGGACGGGTGCATGCGGGTGGTCGTGGTCATCGCTGCGTTCTCCTGTCACCCAAGAAAGAGGCGTCTGGGTCGTCGACGTAGACCCGGTTGTCGTCGGTGATCGAGTTCTTGCGCTTTCGACGGCCATCCAGTTCAACGATTCCGGATGCAACCTGGCCAACTAGCGACAATGAGATTGGCTTTCCTGCGTCATAGAGACCGCAGAGGATGTCACCGATGCTCTGTTCGGTAGCGCCGCGGACACGAAGCGATGTCTTGGCGATGCTTTGGATGGCCACCCAGTTGCACATGCCGTCGGTGTGGTCGAAGTAGCGGTTGGCGATCCGAGCCTCGGGCGTCTTGTCGTTCGACGCCTTCGGGCGTGGCCTCTGCGGCGCCGCGTCAGCGGCGTGGTTTGTATCGTTCCTTGGTTCTCGTTCTAGTGGTTCTAGTTCTTTGCCGCACCCATGCCCATACCCTGGCCGCATGGGTGCCCCCACGGTGTCCGCATCAGTGCCCACAGGGGTATGGGCACCCACGCCCATACCCGCATCAGTGCCCATAGGGGTATCCGCAACGTTGCCCATAGGGGCATCAGTGCCCATAGGGGTATGGGCATCAGTGCGGCCACCCGTGACCTGCGCGTTTGCCGTCACTGGGGGAACGATGGTGTACGTGCTGGCGATGAGGACACCCTTGTCATTGCGCCGGTGGCTCACCTTCAACAAGCCAGCCTTGACCAACTCAGTAACACCACGATCGATGGTGTCCCGAGACTTACCGATGTCCTTCGCCAGCGTCGCGCGAAGCAATGTCGCCTCCCGTGTAGAAAGGTCCGCGTACGTCGAAATCACGCCGTAAAGAAGACGCGCAACAATCGTCAATCCCGAATCCCGAATGACCGAGGTCGGCAATTGAACGAACGGCAGCGGGTCACCCATGGCTCACCGGCTCACCTGCCGGCGGGTGCATCAGGTCCCCACCAAACGAGACGGCTCATCATGGGGAGCGATGCAGACCAGCATCTCAAGCCAGAAAGGCGCCGGAGGGCCGTCCGTGGCCGCCGCAAGGGCATCCCAGGACTCGTACAGGAGAAGCCCCCGCTTGTCGCGGTAGAGGTAGACGGAGGTCGCCTCCACCGGGCTCACTCCCCGGCAGGTGCGTCGGACCCGTCCGTGGGCCGAGTCGTGTGGTAAGGCCCAGGACGCTCAACCACCTCACCCCGAGCACGCGCCTCGAGGATCAACCTGCGTACCGGCGACACCGAACAGTCAAGGATCCCGGCCATCTCCTCCAACGTCAGACCCGCCCGATAGCAGGCAGGGACGAGATGTACGCGGGCGGCCATGACGCGGGCGTACTCGGCGGCGTTGACCGTGAGGAGGTCGATGGCGGACTGGCGTTGTACTTCTTGTGAGGTGTGTGGCGAACAGGGCGCTGTCTGTGGCAAACTGGACATCGGGTCAGTCCGGTTCCTTCCAAGAGATGGGTACTGGCTCAGCGCGGCGGTTCGGTGTGAGGCACCGGCCGCCGCAACTTTTTCCCACCGTACGCCACTCTAACTGGTCTGGCAAGTCACTCCGAGTGTTTGCCTCAGCCGAGCGTAGACCCACCGAACAGGTCCCGGAGACCCCTCCATCTAGCCCAGGACCCGAAACACCTGGACCCGCACCCCAGGCACCAGGAGATGCCCCTCAGAGCCCACGTAGTCCTTCACCGCAGTCAACGCCACCACCTGTGCGTCGTCGCACCAGACACCGGAATCAGTGAGGGCGTCAAGGCATGCCCGTGCCAGCTTGTCGACGTCCCCGGAGCGGGCGGCGACAGGCCAGGTCCGGCGGCGTTTCGGGGCCGATGCAGGCTTTGGGAGAGCGAACGTGAGGACGACAGTGACGGGGCCGGAAACAGGCGCCCAAGGGCCGTTTGAGGCCGCATGGAGGGCTTCGGCGGCGGTGGAGCGGACAGCTTCCCGCCACGGCTTCAGGTCGACGGCGCCGGCCTCACGCATGACGGCTCTGGGGCGTCCGTTGCGTGGGCGGACAACGAACGCCGTCTTGGAGCCTTGGGTGGCTGGGCGTCCGTGGACGGTGATGTCGAGGACAGCCAGAGTGGTGTCCGTGGTCACTCGTCGGGGTCCTCGGTGTCGGTGTAGACGACGCGCATCTCATCCCCAGACTCGGCAAGCCCGGCCAGAGTCGCAAACACCGCAGCCATCCCATCGGTCACTGCCTGGCCACCTTGTCGTCGATCTCCCGGAGTTGACGCGGCGTCACATCGATACCAGCAGCCCGCATCTCCCGGGCC
>DOWL01000237.1:5976-7599 GCA_003519585.1 Nocardioides sp.
GTGAGCAACGCCAACACGGGGTGCATGTCCTCAGCACACCAACCATGCCGGTGAGCGACCGTCAACGTCGCCACCAACTGCCCCAACGTCGTCGCAGCATCCTTCGACGACCCCCGGGCCAGCACAGCCCACAACCGCAGCCACGCGTCGTCCCACGCATGGATGTCAGCGCCGATCGCTGACCGGTGAACTCGTGCAACGTTCTCTGGCATCCCGAGGCCAGCAACCTTACGGAGCTCGTCAGGGGTCAGGTTCTCCGCCCACGCCACCACCGACTCCACCGACGGCAACACCTCGACCCCGGTCATGACGCACCGTCCACAGTCACAGACGCCTTGACCAGTTTCGGCGCCACCGACAACCCAGGCACCACCTCACCAGTCGCCGCATCCACCACCTCATCCACCGCCACCGCCAGCCCGGACGTCACCCGCCGCGCGGCAGCGATCGACACCGACTCGACCGTCTCCACCAAGCCTGGCCGGTACGTCTTCGCCCACGCCAGCAACGCAGACCGGTCCGTGACCTCCCAACCACCACCCGACTCCCGCGTGACCACCCTGCCGTGAGGGAACGACACCGATTTCCGCCGGCCCCCCGATGCGTCTCTCACGTCCAGGACCCACTCCTCGAGCCTGGCCTGGATGGCGTCGGCCTCGACCCGGGACCGTCCTGTCTGGTCCTCCAACCAGGCGTTGACCCGTGCCGTTTCCGCGGCCAAGGCGGCGGCGGCGGTGGCCTCTTTCCGGGCGATCCTTCGGCGGAGAGCCCACAGGGCGTGGACGAGTTGGGCGGCGACCTCGTCGGACATGACCGTGTCCGGGTCCGGGACCCGGGCCGGGTAGTCGTCGAGATCGACGGCAGGAGGGGTGGGGAACGGGACCACGTCCGCGGTGTCGGCGGTCATGACGCTGCCCCTGTCTTGACGAGGGCCCGCAGCTCGGCGAGCACCTTCGCCAGCCCATCCACATCCGTCGCGTCCTTGATGGACTGGTCGTGGTCCGACTCCCACCGTTGCGCCACATGCGACCGCGGCACTCCGGCCGCGTCAGCTGCCTCACCGATGGCGTTCAACAACAACGCCGGGGAAACCTGCGCCGAGGCGTCGGCGGGAGCCTGCTTGTCCAACTCGCCGCCCACCACGGCCGGAGCATCATCCGGGGACGGTGCAACATCACCCGCCACCGGAGACACCAACGACCGGACCACCACCGGGTCAGCCTTCCCACCGTTGTACAACGCCAACCCGAACTGGTCACCGAGGTTCACAGCACACCGCTTCAACGCCTGCGACAGGCTCGCCTTCATCGCCAAGTCGTGTGCATCCCCCAGGGACGGCTGGTTCACGGCATCACCCGACGCCGCGTCCTCGTAGCGAGCGATCTCGCGGCCCTGGGCGTCCTTCACGGTGAGGCGGACCTGCGCCCGGTACACGACCGTCCACACAGTCCGGTCGTTCGTGGACCCGTTCCGCCGCTTCAACGTCCCAGGCGGCGACTCGATCTCCCGGACAAGGTCCAAGGCGATGGTCTCGACGTTCCACCCGCCGTAGCCGAACACGCGGATGAGGGTGCGTCGGACGTCCCACGCCTCGAGGTGGGAGTTCCCGTCAAGGTGCCGGAT
>DOWL01000014.1:0-683 GCA_003519585.1 Nocardioides sp.
CTGGGCGCAGCACATCATGCCCCCGCCCTCGCTGATCTCGACCACGGTCGCGCGGACCGCGGCACCCTCGTCTGGTTCGTCGTTCTGTGCGTCGTTCTTTTCGTCGGCAGCGTCCACGGCCGGGGCCAGCATCGCGGGCAGGGTCACCGGGATCCGGAAGTACTGCCGGCGCTGTTCTCGGACAGCCGCGCCCATCGGCGTCAGCACCCAGACCGCGCCGTACGACCGCCGGCCGGCCGTTGCTACGACCCGCAACTGCATCTGACCCGAGGGCCGCGACCACATCAACGTCAGCGCCTCGCCCCGGCGCGGGAAGGTCCCGGCGTCCGGGACCCCGCTGAGGTCCGGGCGCCCCACGACGACGCCTTGCGTGCCGTCGACGTCCTCGAAGTCGAAGACGACGCTCGACACCTGGGCCGTCGCATCGTCGTGCAGGTCCAGGCGGAGCGTCACCGGAGCGAGGATGTCGGGGAACCCGTCGCCCACACCGGAAGTCGACACGTCTGACTCCACTCCTCGATCTGGGCTCGATCGCGGCTCGGCCGCGGGCCGGTGATGCTGTCGGCAGATCGTAGTGCAGCAGGGGCGCAGGTTGGTGTCATCGCACGGACGTCGGCCGGTTGGAGCAGCCCAGGCCCAGGTGGCGGAATCCCAACAGCTGCTGTGATTCCTGACGTTCTGCC
>DOWL01000014.1:760-9288 GCA_003519585.1 Nocardioides sp.
TGCTGTGATTCCTGACGTTCTGCCCCGTTGCAACGCCCCAGAACGTCAGGGATCCCAACATATGTTGGGATTCCTGAGGCGTACGAGACTCCAGCTCAGCGCTCCAGCTTGGCCACATTCTCGGCCGCGGCGTCACGTGCGTCGGTCGCCTCGGTCAGCGCTTCCCGGGCCTCGTCGCGGGCCTCCTCGGCCTCGGCGATCTCGTCGTCGACCTCGTCGGCGGTCTCCTCGAGCTCGGCGATCTTGCGTTTGAGTTCGTCGATCTCCGCCTGCACCTGCATGGAGCGGGCCTCGAGGTCCTTGAGGGCGGCCGCGGCCTCGTCGTGCGCCTCGACGGCCTCGGTGAGGTCGCCCTCCGCCTCCTCGAGCTCGTCGCGGGCGGCGGCCAGGGCCTTCTCGTCGCGGTCGGGGTCGGGAACGACGTGCAGGTCGGGCTTGGTCGGCTCCACGTCGCGGGCGGTGGTCTCGAAGCCGAGCGCCTCGGGCAGCGCCACCGCACGGTCGAGCTCGACCTCATCGACCCCGGTCGCCGACAGGGCACTCACCAGCAACCCGCTCCGCACCGCCTGCCCGCACCGTTCGTCGACCATCGCCGCAGTCAGGGTGCCCTCCACCTGCTCGGCCACGGCATCCGTTACCTTCTGGCCGTGTTCGCGCGCCAGCCGGCGCGCCTGGGTGGTCACCGCCGCGGTGAGCTGGCGCCGCTGCCGGGTCAGCTGGCGCAGCTCGTCTCCGGACATCGACGCCTGCGCCTCCCGCAGCGCCGCGCCCACCTGGAGCACCTGGTCGACCTGCGCGGTCTCGTGCCGGACCAGGAGGTTGAGCACCCAGGCCGCCAGCGACGGCTTCTTGAGCGCCTTGACCTCCTTGGCGAGGTCGGTGCCCTTGAGCTCCTTCGCCTTCGCGTCCCGGGCCGGAGTGAACTCCGCGAGCGTGAGGGCGTAGAGCTCATCGGCGATCTCGAGCAGGTCAGCGCCCATGCGCGGATTCTGGCAGCACCCGGCTCACGGCCGTCCGGCGGCCGTCCAGGCGCGGTGCTTATCCCACTGCGCGGCGTGCAGGGCGCGCAGCTCGGGCTCGCTCAGGCCCGCCAGCGACAGGCCGAGCTGCTCCACGGCATCGCGCCACGCGTCGTACGTCGGGAGCTCGCTCTCGTACCGATCGGCACCCTCGACCCTGGTCCTCAGGCAGCCGCGGACCGTGTCAGCCACCTGCTCGCCACGCCGCTGCACGACCAGGAGGCGGGTGAAGTCGCCGTCCGGGGGCGTGGTCAGCCGCTGGTGAGCCGCGTCGACGGCAGCCTGGTCGATGGACCGTCCGGTCACCTCCAGGCCGAGGAAGCTGCCGGACGGGTCGTGGCGGAACGACCAGCCGTCCGGGCGGACCTCCGTGATCTCGTAGGTGAAGGCCCCCTGCGTGAGCGGCCCAGGCATCAGCGGCGCCGGGTCGCGCAGACAGTCCCCGAGACCGACGTCGAACCACCAGCGGCCCTCCGGATTCCCCTCGGTCGACAACCTGCGCACCTCGAGCGCCAGGTGGTTGAGGGCGGTGCTGGCGCGGCCCTCCTCGCTGCTGTAGACGCTGCTGTGCCGGCGGACCACGTCGTACCCGAGCGCGCGCAGCACCAACTCGGCGGCGCCGTTGTGGTGGAAGCAGTAGCCGGCGCGCCCCACCTGGTCGATCCGGGTCAGGCTCGCGGCCGGGTCGACCGACGGCGGCCGACCGAGCATCGTCGCGAGATTCTCGTACGGCAGGGCGTCGAGGTGCGCGCGGTGGATCCGCACCAGGTTCTCGACGTTCGGTGCGAGGCCCTCGGGCAGGCCGACACAGCGGAGGTACGCCGCGACCGCAGCCCCGCCACTCGGTGTGCTAATCGGCGTGCTCATCGTCCTCGTCGAGCCCCTGGGCGATCGCGTAGCGGGTCAGCTCGACCCGGTTGTGCAGCTGCAGCTTGCGGAGGGTGTTCTGCACGTGGTTCTGGACCGTGCGGTGCGAGAGCACCAGCCGGTCGGCGATCTGCTTGTACGACATCCCCTTGGCGACCATCCGCAGCACTTCGGTCTCGCGCTCGGTCAGGGTCGGCCGGTCGGGTTCGGTCACGGCGGGCTCGGAGAGCCGGCGGTACTCCCCCAGGACCAGCCCGGCCAACCCGGGCGTGAAGACCGTGTCACCGGCCGCCACCCGGCGTACGGCGTCGAGCAGCTCGGTGCGCGAGGCGGACTTCACCAGGTAGCCGGTCGCGCCGGCCTTGACCGCGGCGAGGACGTCGTCCTGCTCGCCCGAGGCGGACAGGATGAGCACCCGCGCGGACGGGTCCTGACGGAGCACCTCGGCGGTCACGTCCACGCCGTTCGGGGCCGGGATCTGGAGGTCGAGGACCACGACATGCGGTCGGCAGGCCGGGAACCGGGCCAGCGCCTCGCTGCCGTTCGCGGCCACCCCGACCACGTCGAAGCCGTGGTCCTGCAGGTCCCGTTCGACGGCATCGCGCCACATCGGGTGGTCGTCGACGACCATGACCTTGATGCGCTGCTCCTCTGGTGTCACCGGGTCCACGCCGGCATCCAACCACGCTGTTCCCCGACCACGAGCTTGACGGTTCGCCGGACAGCGGGGCTCGGCCCGGCGACCATGGTGACCGTGAGCGAGAAGGCCGGACTGACGCTCCTGCGCGCCTCCGGCGCCCTGCGGGGCCGTCGCGAGCTGTGGCTCTTCGCGGTCGTCTTCGTCGTCTTCGCACTGACCGCGGACACTGCCCACATCTGCCTGGACGTATGGACCACGAACTACGCCTCGTGGCGGCTCGCGACCGCGCACACGCCGTACCTCGACGGTGTCTCGATCCCGGATCTGGACAACAACGGGTTCAAGTGGGTCTGGATCCAGGACGCGCCGAACGGCCACACGGTGGTGACCCGGGCTCCCGCCGCCGTGATCGCCGGGCTGCCCGCCTACCTGCTGAGCCAGCCCGACCAGATGACCGTGCTCCCGGCCGCTCTCACCGCCGCGGCCCTGACCGCAGCCGCCGTCGTGCTCTTCCACCGTGCGGTGCGCACCGTGCTGGCGCCCTGGCAGGCGCTGGCGGCCGCGGTCGCGTTCGCGTTCACCACCCCGATCTGGAGCGTGTCGGCCAACGGCATCTGGCCGCACACGATCACGGTTCTCGGCATCGCGATGGTCGCCTGGGCGGCCTCGGCGCAGAGGTGGTGGTCGGTCGGGCTCGGAGGTGTGCTGTTGCTCTGGGCCCGTCCGCACGCCGCGGTGATCGTCGCGGTGGTCGCCCTCATCGCGGCCTGGCGGACCCGGCGAGTCGGCATCGCGATCCGCGCCGGACTCCCGGGCCTGCTGTCGCTGCCTCTCCTGTGCCTCTGGACGCACTGGATCTACGGCTCGTGGAGCCCGCTGCCACTGTTCGGCTCCGGGGCGTTCTCCCAGGTCGAGCAGAGCCTGTTCGACCCGGTCAACCAAGCGGCCATGTGGATCTCGCCCGACCGGGGTCTGTTCGTCTACACCCCGGTCCTGCTGGTCCTGTTGCCCACGGTGCTGCGCACCTGGCGCCGGCTCCCCCGCTGGTCCACCGACCTGCTCGTGGCCGGCTTGATCTACACGCTGCTCCAGGCCGCGCTCATCGGCTTTACGGGCGGCTACCCGATCTACGGCTACCGCTACGGGCTGGAGTTCCTGGCGTGCGCGGCCCCGGCGTACGCCATCGCGGCGACCCACGCCGTGGGTTGGGTACGGCGCAGCCTGCCGGCCCTGCTCACCCTGCAGTTCACCGTCATCCTGCTGGGTGCGGTCGTCGCCCGGGTGGCCCTCAAGGACACCGCCGCATGGACCGAGAACGCGTTCGTCCGCGCGCTGGTGCACGGTGGTCCGGCGGCGCCGGTGCTGGCCGCGACCGTGTGGGGCACCTCGTTCCTGCTGGTCCGGATGTGGACGCGGGCCCAGCTGGCCAACGTCCCGGATGAGGAACCGACCGACGGCGACCGTCTGCTCAGCTCGGCCCAGGGCTGAGCCGGACCCACCGACCCCGCCGGTGGCCGAGCGGGTCGGCGTCGTCGCCGAGCTCGACGTGCTCGATCACGCAGGTGACCAGCCGGGACCACCCGACGTCGGCGGTCTCCTCCAGGCGTACGCCGGCCCAGGTGGTCGCCCGCTTGAGTCGCGGCCCCCACGCCGTCTCGACGAACGACGCCTGCCGGAACACCCCACCCGGCGCCGGCGCCGTGCCGGCGAACCCCTCTGCCAGGTCGCGATCGGCCCACGAGAGCAGCTGCACGACCGCCGCGCGGTCGGACCGGAGGGACTCGTCCAGCTCGGACTCCGGGTCGACGAGGCCGAGCATCCGGGCCGGCTCGCCGAGCGCCACCATGACCGAGGTGAGCGTCAGCCCCGCCCGATCGGCACCCGAACCCGCCGTCCACAGCGTCACCGCGCCAGCGAGCCGGCCGCGGAACCGCCGGGCCGGATCGGGCTCCGGATCGGCGAACGGGTGCGACGAGTGGATGGTCACGGGGCCACCATGCCAGCCTGCCCCTCACTCGAATTGCTCGATTCCGGCACGTGATCCCGACCCCGCCGCGAGAATGAGAGCGTGACCAGCCTGACCCCCGCAGTCACGCGGTCCCGAGTCACGCGGTCCCCCGAGCAGCGGCGCGGCGTCCGTCGGGCCGGGACGGTGCTGTTCCTGGCCACCTTCTTGGTCTTCCTCGCCACCGCAAGCCGCGACTACCTCTGCCTCGACGTCTGGAGTTCGAACCTCGCCTCCTACCAGCTGGCCACGACCGGGACGCCCAACCTCGACGGCGTCGAGGTCCCGCAGCTCGACGGCTCGGCGCTGCGTTGGGTGTACGTCGACGACCACGCGCCCAACGGGCACGTGGTGATCACCCGGTCCCCGGCGGTGGTGCTCGCCGGCCTCCCGGCGTACCTCATCACCCAGCCGGACACGATGACGGTGGTCCCGGCGGCGGTCACCGCGGCCCTGCTCGGCGCCCTCTCGGTGCTGTTGATGTACCTCGCCCTGGCCGCGCTGCTGAGCCGCTGGCAGGCCCTCGCCGCGGCGGCAGCGTTCGGGTTCACCACACCGGTGTGGAGCACGGCCGCCAACGGCATCTGGCCCCAGACCATCAGCGTGCTCGGGATCGCCCTGATCGCCTGGTCGGCCGCCCATCAGAAGTGGTGGACGATGGGTCTCGGCGGGGTTCTCCTCCTCTGGGCCCGGCCGCACGCGGCCCTCATCGTCGCGATCCTCGGGCTGACGCTCGCCTGGCGCGAACGCCGGCCCGGCATCGCCCTGCGGGCCGGCATTCCCGGACTGGTCTCGCTGGTGCTGCTCTCGCTGTGGACGCACTGGGTCTACGGCACCTGGAACCCCACTGCGCTGTACGGCGCGGGGGCGTTCTCGGAGGTGAACAAGAGCCTGTTCGACATCGAGAACCAGCTCGGCACCTGGATCTCCCCGGACCGGGGGCTGCTGGTCTTCACGCCAGTCCTGCTGGTGCTGCTTCCCGCGCTCGTGCGCTCCTGGCGGTCGCTCCCGGCCTGGTCGACCACGCTGCTGATCGCCGGGCTGGTGTACACCCTGTTGCAGGGTGCCCTGATCGGCTTCACCGGCGGCGACCCGATCTACGGCTACCGTTACGGCCTGGAGTTCCTGGCCTGCGCCACCCCGGCGTTCGCGCTGGCGGCGCCGCACGCCGGGCCGGTCGCACGCCGGCTGCTGACGCCCGTGCTGGCGGTGCAGTTCGTGGTCATCGCGCTCGGCGCCATCGTCGAGCGGGTGGCCCTCGACTACCGGCTCGCGTGGACGCACAACGCGTTCGTGGACGCCATGATCGCCGGCTCTCCGGCACTGCGGATGAGCGCGGTGCTGCTGGCCCTGCTGCTCGTCTTCGTGGTGCGGTTGGTTCGAACCTCGACGGTCGGGTCGCAGTCGAGCGACGAGCCCGCCGTACAGCCGGCCGCTGTCAGCTGACGGGGAGGACGAACTCCCATTCGGTGCCGTCGGGGCCGGTCGTGAGCCGCGCCGTACCGCCCAGGTCCTCGATCCGGCCGCGGATCGACTGACTGACGCCCAGCCGGCCCTCCCGTACGGCGGCGTCGAGTCGCCCCTTCGGGATGCCCGGGCCCTCGTCGCGGACCGAGATCTCGACCCGGTCGGGCCACGCCTCGAGCAGCACCCAGGCCCGGGCATCCGGACCGACGTGGCGCCGGACGTTGTCGAGGCAGGCGCCGACCACGGCGAGCGCTTCGGCCGCGACCGGGGAGGCGAGTTCGACCGACCCCGTGGTCACGACCTCCACACCGGGACGGCTCCCGAGGTGCACCATCGCGGTTGCGAGCTCCGTCCGGCCCGCCGGCCCGGCCACGACCTGGTCCTGCTCGCGGATCAGCGTGCGGAGCGCCACCTCCTGCTCCCCCGCGAGCCGGCCCAGCTCGGCCGCCTCGCCGCCCAGTTCGTGCCCGCGCCGCTGGACCAGCCCCAGCACCTGCAGCACGCCGTCGTGGACTGCGCGCGCCAGCCGTGCGCGCTCCGCCGCCGCCGCCGCGTCGCGATGGGCGCGGTCACGCTCGGCCGCCATCCGCTGCAGCGACTCGACCATGAACCCCACGATCGGACCACCGAGCAGCAGCAGGAAGGCGTTGCCGTAGTTGGCCTGGGAGATGTGCTCTCGGACCGAGAGGTCGGCCGCCGTGATGCACACCCCGGCGACCAGCCCGCCCAGCCAGTGCCAGTGGATCGCCCACGCCAAGAGCGCGCCCATGACCCAGAACGCCGGCACGGTCGCCGAGAGTCCCTCGCCCTTGACGTACGGCGAGACCACGATCGCGGCGACCGCCACCGCGAGGTCGGTGACCAGCAGCAGCGGCCCGCGGCGGCGCGGCTCGTCGTACGCCCAGATCGCCACGAAGGTCCACCCGGCCATGAGGAGTAGGCAGACCGCTCCGGCCATGGGGTGGACGAAGTTGTCGCGCCGGTAGACGTTGAGCGCGACCGCGTGCACCAGCAGGACGATCCGGAGCACGGCCAGCCACGAGAACAGCCGGTCCTCGACAGTCTCGCGCGAGCCGAACCACCACGTGGCCGCGCGTCGCACCGACCCCGGCAACAGCACGTCCCCTACGACGCCTTCTTCTGCTCGTCGGGCGGCGCCGAGGAGCCGTCGGAGGCCTTCTTGGACTCCTCCTTCTTGGACTCCTCTTTGGCCCGGGTGGCGTACATGTCGACGTACTCCTGGCCCGAGAGCCGCATGATCTCGTACATGATCTCGTCGGTGATCGAGCGCAGGATGTAGCGGTCGTTCTCCATGCCCTCGTAGCGCGAGAAGTCCAGCGGCTTGCCGAACCTCACGATCGGCCGGGTGAACTTCCCGAAGGTCTGACCGGGCGGCGCGACCACGTCGGTCCCGACCACGGCCACGGGGATGACCGGCACTCCGGTCTCGAGGGCCAGTCGGGCCACGCCAGTCTTGCCGCGGTAGAGCTTGCCGTCGTGGGAGCGAGTGCCCTCGGGATAGATCCCGAACAGTTCGCCCTCCTCCAGGATCTGCCTCGCCGCCTTGAGCGCGCCCTCGGCCGCGGTGGCCCCGGACCGGTCGATCGGCACCTGGCCGGCGCCGGAGAAGAACTTGCGCTGGAACCACCCCTTGAGGCCCGGGGTGTTGAAGTACTCGGCCTTCGCGACGAAGGTGACCCGGCGCGGGAGCGTCAGCGGCATGAACAGCCAGTCGGCGTAGGACAGGTGGTTGCTCGCCAGGATCGCAGGCCCGGTGGCCGGGACGTGCTCGGCGCCCGAGACCTGGGGCCGGAAGACCATCCGCAGCCACGGGCCGACGGCCACCCACTTGAGGAACCAGTAGAACACTCCGCTGACCTCCCAAGTCCGCCGCTGGCGGCGACTGCCCGTCCAACGAGCAGCCTAGTGGTTGCCGCACCACCACCGGCGTACGCTCGGTGCCGTGCAGCGCGACAGCGACGAGGACGCCTGGCGCGGAATCGTCGAGAACTACGGCGAACGGGTCGAACTCGACGACGAGCCCGTCGCAGAGTCGCCCGCCCAGCCGGTGGTCGAACCGGGCACCGAGCCGGGCTCCGAGGAGCGGCTCGAGCGGCTGTTCCGGCCCTTGCCGCAACCGCCCGAGCCCGCCCGCGCTGCACGTGAGGACCAGGAAGAGCAGTTCGTGCCCCCCGCTCCTCCCCCGCTCCCCAAACTGCCGCCCGACCGGTTCCTGGCCTGGTCGGGGCTGTTCGGCTCCCCGACCCTGCTGCTGGTCTGCCTGGTGCTCGGCGTGCACCTGCCGCCCTGGCTGGGCTACCTGCTCGTCGCGTCGTTCATCGGTGGCTTCGTGTATCTCGTGGTCAAGATGCCCCGCGGCACCGACATCGACCCGTGGGACGACGGCGCTCGGCTGTAGCTCGGTTCGGAGGCGAGTTTTGTCGGCTGACCGACGAAACTCGACCCTGGACGACAAAACTTCATCGTCCAAACAAGAGTGTTGTCGGCTGGCCGCCCAAACGCGCGACCA
>DOWL01000193.1:0-810 GCA_003519585.1 Nocardioides sp.
CCGCAGTGGGCTTCCGCTCACCCAGCGGACCTTGGGTGGCTGCTTGGTGTTTGGGGGCGGCTACGGCCAAGACCATCTTCCGCAACGCGGCACCGGTGGCGGTGTCGAGCACGAACCGGCCGTGGACCTTGCCGTGCCCGTCGTCGTACATCGTCAACCGCATGGCCGCCTCCGCGTCGCGTTCTTCTTTCTCCAACAGCTTCGCCTCGTGCGCGTCCGCGGCCTCCTGGTCGACCACCTCCAACAACCGGCGGCCGAGCTTCTTCAACCCGACCGCGTCGAACCGACCCGCTTCGGTGACCAGGTGCCCCTCGGCCTCCTCCACCAGCCTCGGGTCGAGGTCGTCGAGGAGGTCGTCCAGCGCCTTGACGATGACTTCGACCTGCTCGGTGTGGACCCTGCCTTGGGCCATCGCTTCGCGGACCTGGTCGTACCGTCCCAACCCCGCGGCCACCCGCACGGTGCGGAACGCCGTGGCGCGGGTGAGGTTGGTCCGCACGGCCAGCCAGTTGCCGGTCGAGGTCGCACCGGACTGTCGGGGCACCTCGAGCGCCTCGACCTGGGTCAGGGTCCGGGTCTTCAACTCGGCCAACTGGGCTTCGACCGCGAGGATCTCCTCGAGGGTGGAAGTGGCCTGCTCAGTGCCCATCGACCAGAGCGGCACCTGCGCGACCTCGGCCAGTTTCTGGCGCACCTCGACCATGGCCCGGGTGACCGGGTGATCGTGGTGCGCCATCGCTGTCATGGATCAAATTCAAGCAGCGGCCACCGACAGTCGATCGCCGCCGGAACCTGTTATGCACAAGGGTT
>DOWL01000193.1:974-6488 GCA_003519585.1 Nocardioides sp.
GGTTTCGACACCGTCGGCGCTGGGGCGCCTCCGGGCTCAACCACCGGTGAGCGCCAGCTCCTCCTTCCGCAGCAGCGGCAGCTGGAGAAGGTCCACCAGCTCCAAGACCTGGCCGACCAGCCAAGGACGTCCTCGACCGCATCGACGAGATCGTCCCGCCCGGCACCACCATCAACGAGGTCGACCGCGGCTACGCGCCGCCGGCCCTCACCGACGTGGCGCTGCGCCGCCGCTCTGTCTGAGCCAGCCTGAAGGTTCACGCATCCTCCAGGCTGGCCGAGCCCGGCGTTCCCCTGCGGGAGCGCCGGGCTCGGCCGCATGCTGGAGACATGAGCAGCACCCCAGCGGGCTGGTATCCCGACCCGGACGCGCCCGCCCAGGACCGCTACTGGGACGGTAGCGAGTGGACCGCCCACCGCAGCCCGCGCACCTGGCAGCCCGGCTCGGAGGCGGTGGCCGACAGCGGCCGAGCGACCAAGGCACTGGTGCTGGGCATCGTCTCGATCGTGTTCTGCGGCCTCTTCACGGGCGTCCCCGCGATGGTGCTCGGCCGCCGCGCACAGCGCGAGATCGACGCCTCCGAGGGCCGGCTCCGAGGTCGCGGTACGGCGACCGCCGGTCTGGTCACCGGCGCGATCGGCACCCTGCTCTCCGCCTTCGCGATCGTGCTGCTGCTCGGTGTGATCGCGCTGGGCGGCTCCTTCTCCGACCTGGACGACTGCATCACCGTCACGACGCAGGACGGCGGGACCGCCACCACCTGCTGACGAGCTCGAATCAGCCTCGCTCCGGTCCGGGCGATCCCGCGCGTCCAGTACGCGGGCGCGATCACGAACGTCGATCCCTGGACCGTCAGACTGAGCGCGCGCTCGAACCGTCGCCGTTCACCCAGAGGAGACCCCTTGTCCATCGCCTTTCACGTGCCCGAGCACCTGATCGAGGTCCAGGAGCGGATCCGCCGCTTCGTGGCCGAGGAAGTGATCCCGCTCGAGCCCCGGGCCGTGGGTCGGAGTGTCGACGACGAGCTCACCCGTGAACTGCAGGAGCGTGGCCGCGCCTCGGGCGCCTGGGCGCCACAGCTGAGCAGCGAACTCGGCGGCCTCGGCCTCGATCACGTCGGCTCCGCGATCGCGCTCGAGGAGGCGGGTTACTCGCTGCTCGGACCGCTCGCGCTGAACTGCGCGGCGCCCGACGAGGGCAACCTGCACCTGCTCGACCAGGTGGCCACCGAGGAGCAGCGGACGCGGTACCTCCTACCGCTCGCACGTGGTGAGCACCGCTCGGCGTTCGCGATGACCGAGCCCCCTCCGGGCGCGGGCTCGGACCCGGGCGCGCTGCGCACCGAGGCGGTGCAGGACGGCGACTCCTGGGTGATCAACGGCGAGAAGTGGCTCATCACCGGCGCCGACGGTGCGGGCTTCTTCATCGTGATGGCTCGCACCGGCGAGCACGCGACGATGTTCCTGGTCTCCGCCGACAACCCCGGCCTCACCGTAGGCGCGCACGCCCACACCATCGACGCCTCCATGCCCGGCGGTCACTGCCACGTCACCTTCGACGACTGCAGGGTGCCGGCGACCGAGGTTCTGGGTGCGGTCGACGAAGGCTTCCGCTACGCCCAGGTCCGGCTGGCCCCGGCCCGGCTCACGCACTGCATGCGCTGGCTCGGTGCGGCCCGCCGCGCCCACGACATCGCGATGCGCCACGCCGTCTCCCGCGAGCTCTTCGGCAGTCGGCTCGGCGACCTCGGCATGGCCCAGCAGCTGATCGCCGACAACGAGGTCGACCTGCACACCAGCCGGCTCGTGCTCTGGCACGCCTGTTGGGCCCTCGACCAAGGCTCCCGCGGCGGCGAGGAGTCCTCGCGCGCCAAGGTGATGATCAGCGAGGCGGTCAACCGCGTCGTCGACCGCTCGGTCCAGCTGGCCGGTGGCATGGGCACCAGCGAGGACCAGCTGCTCGGCCGGATCTACGCCGACATCCGCGCTTTCCGGATCTACGACGGCGCCAGCGAGGTGCACCGCATGTCGCTCGCCAAGCGCGCCGTCCGGCGCGCCTCGACGTAAGACGTGTCGCGCACGTCAGAGCCGGCGCCAGGGCGTATGACGCTGTCCTACGTGACACGTCGTCTTGGGGTCTTTCGCGAGCGGAGCGAGCGCGCCTCGTGATCGGCCGCATGGCCATGGCGACTGCGAAGCCCGCGAAGCGGAGCGAGCGTCGCCATGGGCTCGGGGCCGAGACTCACGAGGGTCAAACAGCAGCACTTACACCCAGTCGTGCCGCGCGGCGTACCAACCCAACTGCATCCGGCTCTGGACGCCGGCCAGGTCCTGCAGGTGGCGGAGGCGACGTTGGACCGTCCGGAGGGAGAGGTCCAGTTGTGCGGCGACGGCCTGGTCGGTCAGGCCCGCCAGCAGCAGGGTGAGGATCCTCCGGTCCATCGCCGTGGGTCCCCCTCCGCCCTCATCCCTCGTCGTCAGGGCGCCGAGACTCGACAGCTCGAGCGGGTACGCGCGGTGCCAGACCGCCTCGAACAGCGACTCCAGCGCCGCGACCAGACCGCTGCGCTGCAGCAACACCGCACCGGGTTCACCGGCCCGGTCGAGCGTCAGCGGCACCAGGGCGAGGTCGTCGTCGGCGAGGACGAGCTTGATGGGGAGCGCATCGGCCACCCGGATGTCGAGACCGTTCCGGAGTGAGTCGATCGCCTCGGCCGTCGCGCCCGGCTCTTCGAGCACGGCCCGTTCGAGGACCGCGCGGATCCGGACGCCGCGGTCGACCGCGGCCGGCTCGGCGGCGTTCTCTCCGGGCGGTACGGCGACGAACGGCGCGGTGACGAACATCCGCAGCTCAGTGGTCGCGGACTGCTGAACCTGTTGGTAGCGGTGCCGGATCGCATCGACGCCGGTGACCACCTCGATCAGGGCGTCGATGCTCTGACCGGCCAGCGAGGCACGGTGTACCTCGGCGAGCCCTACGAGCGCCTGTTCGGCCAGCCGGAGGCCGTCCCGGCGGTCGGTGATCAGGGCGCCGAGCGCGACCGCCGGAGGCGCGGCGACGTAGGTCTGCTCGGCCGAGCAGCGGGCGAGCCCCAGCTCGGAGAGGGTCGCGAGCGCGGTCTCCACCTCGGCCGTCACGAGACCGGCTTCGTCGGCCAGCGCGGAAGCCGCAGCCGAGGGATGAGCCAGCAGGGCTCGATAGACGAGCTCCACTCCGGGCTCGAGGCCCAACGCCTCCAGCATCGGCATCTCTCTCCACGTCGGCGCACGCGTCGGGGCGAGTATCTGCCACGGTGAGGCCGTCTGCCCCGCCTGGAATGGGTGAGGGGAGGGTGCCGGGAGGTCGCCCTCCCGGCACCCTCGGGGGTGGGGGATCATCGCAAGCCGTACGCGGAGATGACCTCCTGGTCGATCGAATAGCCGGCGTCAGTAGCGGCGCTGCCGCGGACCGACACGAAGCCACCGGGTCGGCGGGGAGCCACGAACTCGCCGCTCCACCATCCGCCACCCGCGCGCCGCAATCGCACCTGGTGCCAGGAGCCGCCACCGTCGAAGGAGACGCTCAGAGCGACCCGGGTGATCCGGCCGGGCACAGTGCCGAGATCCATCGACGAAGCCCGCACCGAGATGTGCTGCGTCCGGCCCGCTCGGATGTCACCGCGCAGGTCGCTCGCGAGGCGGTAATCCAGCGCCAGCACGGAGAACGGCTCGAAGTTGTCGGCGTCCACCGTGTCGGAACGGAACCGCCACTCGGTGTGGGTCCGCGTCGAGAGCCGGAAGACATCTGCCGGCCGCTCGGCGTCGAGGACGACGCGGTAGGGCCGATCCCCGGGCGGCACCTCGACGAACTGCGCGTCGGCGCTGTAGGGGTTGTCCGCGAGGAGCGTGTCGCCCTGGAAGAGCTGCATGTGGGTCGGGGTCTCGCCCCAGGGCAGGAACCCGCCGAGCGCCACCCGTTCGTTGAACGAACTCCAGGGTTGGACGTTCCAGATCAGGTAGTCCTGCCACCGGGAGTTGTAGACCCCGAACGAGTCGCTCATCCCAGGCCGGATCGTCGGGCGGAACCAGTCGAGGTGCGCGTGCTCGCGGCGGTCGTACGACGTGACTCCCGAGACCATCGGCCAGTAGAGCGCGGTGTCGATGCCCTGGGCGTGCGACTCGACCCACTGCTGGCCCGGCGTCACCCACTCGACCCGGGTCGTCGGGTGCTGCTCAGGCTCCTCGAATCCGAGCGACGGGCTGAGCGTGACGTCGTACCGGTAGCCGCTCGACACGCTCGGCTTGACGGCGTAGTAGCGCGCGTCGATCCTCGCCAGCTCCTTCCGGCCCGGTCGATAGACCAGCGGACGGTCCGGGACCGCGCCCGGGTAGTCCCGCGTCAGGTCGTAGACGTAGGACGGGAACTCGGCCTGCGCGAGCCTGAGCTTCGCGCCCTTCCGGGCCAGCGCGATCAGCGCCGCCCCGGCATCGCGGTGCACACCGGCGACGGGGATCGGCGACGCACCGACGTTCTCGAACAGCCCACCGATGCCGTCGTTCACCACGACCAGGGCGATCGCACCCGCCGCCGCTGCGGCCGCGGCGCGTTCCTCTGGCGCGACGGCGTCGCTGCGCTCGACGACCGCGATCCGGCCCTTGACTCGAAGTCCTTGGTAGTCGGCCGCCGCGCCCACGCCGGCGTACACGGTCGCAGCAGTTCGCTGGGAGGTCCCGACCGTGCTGCCCGGCTGCACGATCGTGTCGATGCTCGCCGCCTGGTGGGGAGCAGCGAGGGTGAGCGCCGGCTCCCCCTTGCGCCAGCGGGTGGTCAGCATGAACGAGCCCTGCGTGACCCGCTCGGTCGGTGAGACGTAGACGTCGTCGGTCGCCGACGCGACGGCGTAGGCGCTACGGAACTCGAGGCCGGTCGCGTCGGTGATGCTGAAGTCGACCTTCCGCTGACGGTCCTCCGTGCGCTGCGGCGCCGCGGTCTGCAGCAGCCGGGCCCCGCGCGCGTCGAGGACGACCTCCGTGGAGTGGTCGAGCACGGTCTCGGGGTCGACCAGCACCGCGAGACCGGACCGGTCCTGCCCCTCGCCCGCGACATCGAGGTACGTCGCCACGGCGTAGCGGCCGGGCGCGAGGCGCAGCGTCTTCTCGCCGTCGACGTACTCGCCCCACGCTCCCAGCGGGTCGCCCGCCGCGTTGATCGTCACCCAGGAAGCGGCCGGTCGGCCGTCGCGATCGACGAGCTTGATCTTCAGGTCGTAGCGCTCGTCCTCCACGAGCAGCGCCACGGAGGTCCGAGTCACGGCGGAGCCGGTGGCGACGTCGGTGCCCACCACGTAGCCGACGTGCCGGCCGATGCCTGCGGCCTGCGGGTCTCCGACGATCGGCACCGTGGCCTGGCCGCCGGCCGGCACCGTCACGGTCGACTGCGCGAGCGTGAACGCACTGCCGTCACCGATGACCGCGAGGTCGAGGGTCACGTCGGCCGCACCGGTATTGGTGAAGGTCAGGTCGTGGGTGACGGCGA
>DOWL01000193.1:6589-21257 GCA_003519585.1 Nocardioides sp.
GGTCAGGTCGTGGGTGACGGCGACGTCCTCGGGGCCGTGCGGCCAGGTGTAGTTGCCGAACAGCACCGAGCCGGTGGCGCGCACCGTCTGGTCGATCGCGGCGGCCACGTCGACGCGGCCGGTGCCGACGTCGTACGGCGAGTACGCCGGATCGAGGCCGTGCGCGGTGCTCATGAGCTGCTCCTTGAGCTGCTCGCCGGTCCATCCGGGGTGCTCCTGGGCGAGGATCGCGGCGGCACCGGCCACGTGCGGGGTGGCCATCGAGGTGCCGCTGAGGGTTCGGTACATCCCGGTATCGCCGTCGGTCATGTCCTGCGACCGTGCCGCCGTGATGTCCACGCCCGGTGCCGAGATGTCCGGCTTGAGCGCGCCGGTCTTCGTGAGCGGTCCGGTGCTGGAGAACGATGCGAAGGCGTCCTGCTTGTCGACCGCGCCGACGGTCAGCGCCGAGGCGGCGGCGCCGGGCGTGGAGATCGACTCGGGGCCGGCATTGCCGGCGGCGATCACGAAGAGGGTGCCGTACTCCGCGGAGAGCGCGTCGACCGCCTGCGACATCGGGTCGCTGCCATCGGACGGCGCGACGTCGCCGAGGCTCATGCTGACGATCTCGGCTCCAGACTGAGCGGCCCACTCCATGCCTGAGAGCACCCAGGAGTCCTGACCGTAGCCGTCGGGGCCGCCGAGCACCTTGCCGACGATCAGGTCCGCGCCGGGTGCGACGCCTCGGTAATCACCGCCCGAGGCAGCGCCCGTACCGACGATCGTCGAGGCGACGTGGGTGCCGTGCCCGTTGACGTCGGCCATGCCCTCGCCCGGCACGAAGCTCTCCATGCCGTCGATCTGGGTGGCGAGGTCGGGGTGGTTCGCGTCGATGCCGGTGTCGAGGACCGCGACCGTCACGCCGGCTCCATCGAGGCCCTTGGCCCACGCGACCGGGGCGCCGATCTGCGGCACGCTCTCCTTGAGGTCGGCCTGGACGCGAGCATCCAGCCACAGCTTCTGCACACCGCCGCGCAGGGCCGGAGTCGGGTCGAGTGCCGCCGTGGCCTGCGTCGGGGAGATCGAGGTCCAGAAGGTCCGCGCCTGAGGTTGGCGAACCTTGAGCGCCGCGCCGTCGATGGAGGGCAGCTCCTGCACGGTCCGACTGCCATCCGGAGCGGCGGGCGGACCGGCCGCGCGGGTCGCGGCCCGGGTGTATTCGGCGATCAGGGGAACCGTGCCGGTGCCCGAGTGGTCGTAGCCCATCTCGATCAGCGCGGTGACGTCGAAGAGCCGCGGGTCGACCTCGTCCGCGGCGACGAGCGCGACAGCCTCGTCCGGGATCACGTACAGATCGCCGCCGCTCTCCTGCATGCGGACGCCGCCGAGCGCGCCCGAGGGACGGTCGACATCGGCGAGCTGACGGCCGTCGGCGAACGTGGTCACGGTGACGACGTCGCCGGTGACCAGGGTGACCTGATGCCGTGACGACGGACGGTCCGGAGCCGCCGTCGGCTCGGCCGCCATCGCGTGCGCTGCGGTCGAGATGGAGACCGAGAACAACGGCGCCACGACGGCGACGACGAGCACGGTCAGGCGGCGCCGACGCCACCGCGAGGCGGCCACGGAACGATGCATGGAGGCTGTCTAGTCGCCGCCGAACGCCGCCGGGAAGAGCCGCAGCTGACGGACCTCCGCCATGGCGCGACTCCGCCTATCGGCTGGAGCCGGGCAACCGCAGCTCGCATAGTCCCTTGGTCTCGGGTACGCGATCAGGCCGGTTGCACATTACCGGGTCTGATAACGGTGTACTTCAAGGATGGGTCAGGGAGTCGATCGGGACACTTCTCAAGTCATCGCATGCCTTCGGGAAGCGTTGATCGGCAGTGGCCTGTCGCAAGCGGCGTTTGCTCGGGCGCTCGGCACCTCGGGTCCGCGGATGTCGACCTACCTATCGGGCGAGGTCCAGCCTTCGGCGCGGTTCTTCGTTCGGGCCAGGCGGCTCGGTGCGGCACTCGGCGCCGCGACCGCCCGCGGGCTGATGTCAGCGCCGGTCACCGCTGCCGCGATCCGTTCCTACCTTCACTCCGGTCAAAGCGAGTGGTCTTGGCGGATGCTGCTCCAAGGGCGCGATCACCTCGCCGAGGCGATCACGTCCGGAGACCAGCAACTGCTCGATGCCTGGGAGGCCGCACCCAGCAGCACCGGGTCGCCGGAGTGGGACGCGCTCCTAGCTGCCGTAGTCGCCCATGAAACCGAGACGGCCGGCCTTCCGGCGCCGGCGTGGTCCCGAGTCGGACCACTCGCAGGACCGCTGCTCGATGCCTGGGTCCCCGAGCACCCCTTCCTCTCCCCCGATCGGGTCCGTGCCCAGACCCCGGATTGGCTGCGTGAGCAGAACATCTACGTTCCGGCACGCGATCTGGTCACCGCATGAGCAACCGCAACCACGAGTTCACCGCGGAGCAGACCTTCGAGCTCCTCCAGACGCTCGACGAACGGCTTCGCGCGCGCGGGGTCGCCGGCGCGGTAGACGGCGTTCGATCTCGCAAGCTTCCGCACATATTCGGCACACAATCGGCGAGAGTGAGCGTCAGTCGGTCGGGGTCGGACCAACCGGCACGTCATCGCAGCCGCGGGTGGGCCACTGTTCGCTCGAGGTCTCACTGATCTCGGACGCGAGCCCTCGGAGTAGTGCCCGTTTCCCGTGGGAACTCAGCTCAGCGAGAACGGCGGGTACCGGTCCGTGATCAACAAGAAGGCATAGGCGTTGACCCGCAGAGCCCATCGACCGACACCGACCACGAAGTCGAACAGACCGCGCGGATAGCTGCCGGTGAACAGGATCGCGAACCAGGCGACGATCACCGCCACGAAAGCACCGATGAACAGGAAGAACAGCACGACGTAGTGCGGGATCGCGAGGAGCCATTTCACCAGCGGGAGCCAACGGTTGAGATCCCTCTCGACGTCGGGATAGTCGAGGTCGAGGTGGACCTTCTGCTCCTCGACCGTCGATGGATAGTCGTCGGTGAGAAGGACGAGATAGGCGAAGATGCGTGTCGCGAACCGGGTGAGTTCGCGGGCGAAGTCGAACCACCATCGTGGATAACGCTGCCGGAACAGGATCATCAGCAGGGTGGCGGTGAACAGCCCGGCGATGATGCCACCGCTCGTCGTGCTCACGGTCTTGCCGCCCTCGTCGTACACCGTGCTCGTCGCACCGGCCGTGAGGGCGCCGTACACGATGCCGATGGGGATCACCAGGAAGAGCCGGAACAGCGTGGTCAGTCGACGGTGTTCGGGGGTGTAGTCGACGTCGAGACGCGCGGGGTAGGCCGTAGGTGAAGGGAGCGGTTGCTGCGTGGACATGGGCGTTCCTCCTGTCGTCGAGCACGGCAGCCAGGCGAAGGCTTGACCTCGCCATCCTGATCGCCGTGCCGGCCCTCGGGTAGAGACCGACGACACCGCGAGGTCGGGACCTTGGTCGCGAGCGGGTCAACCGATCACGACGCGTTCGCCCAGCCGCGGCGCGACCGCACACCAGTCGAGCTCGTCGCTGATCCGACGAGCCAGCGCGGCGCTGGCAGGCGCCTCGCCGTGCACGACGTACGCCGTCGGCAGGTGCTCAGTAAGCGGCATCCTGCTCAGCCAGGCGACGAGATCGTCCGCGTCGGCATGGACGGACATCGTCTCGAGCTGGACGATCTCGGCCCGAACGGGGACGTACCGGCCATGGATCTTCACCTGTCTCGCGCCGGAGGCCAACTGTCGACCGCGGCTGCCCTCCGCCTGGTAGCCGGTCAGGATGACGGTGTTCCGCGGGTCGGGCAACTGGTACCTCAGGTGATGCACCACCCGTCCGCCAGTGGCCATGCCCGAGGCAGAGATGAGGATGCACGGCTGCCTCGGCTTGTTCAGCCGCTGCGACGAGGCCGCGTCGTGGATCCCGACGACGTGACCTCCGGCCAGCTCGGGCGAGCCGGGCCGCATACCGCTCGCGGGACGGTGGGCGGCACTGCGATAGACCTCCAGCGTGGCGAGCGCCATCGGGCTGTCGACGTACACCGGGACGTCCGGTATCCGGCCGGCCTCCCGCAATCGACGGAGTCCGAGCAGCACCAACTCCGTGCGATCGACCGCGAACGCCGGGATCAACACCGAACCACCTCGGCCGATCGTGCGGCACACGACCTCCGCGAGGAGGTCGCCGTCGTCGTCCTGCGGATGCACGCGATCGCCGTAGGTCGACTCGACGACGACGACATCGGCCTCGGGCGGATCATCGGGTCGCTCCAGGAGTGGATGGTCCGGGCGACCGAGGTCGCCACTGAACAGCGCTCGGGCACCGTCTACCTCCACGAGCGCGGTAGCCGAGCCGAGGATGTGCCCGGCCCGCTGCAACGTGACCGACGCGCCGTCGGACAGTGCCACGCTCGCGCCGTACGCCACCGGCTCGAAGAGCGGCAGGACTCGCTCGACGTCGCGTGCGTCGTACAGCGGCAGGGCAGGGTGGTGCTTGGTGAACCCCGCCTCGTTGGCGTACGCCGCGTCCTCCTCCTGCAGGTGCGCGCTGTCGCGCAGCACGATCTCCGCGAGCTCCGCCGTCTCGCGCGTACAGATGATCCGGCCTCGGAATCCGTCGCGCACCAGACGAGGGAGGTACCCGGAATGGTCCAAGTGGGCGTGCGTGACGACCACCGCATCGAGCGACGCCGGATCGGGGCCCAGCGGGTCCCAGTTCCGCCGCCGTAGCTCGGCGAGCCCCTGGTAGAGACCGGCATCGACGAGGAGTCGGATGTCCCTTCCCTCTACGAGGAACCGGCTACCGGTGACACACCCGGCGGCGCCCAGGAAGCTCAACACCGGCTCGTGGTCCCTGGCGACGGATGCAACGGTCATCGTGCGCCTCCTCGGGTCGACGCTAGAGCGCCGCCGATCTCCGGGCGCAGGGTCGAAGGTCGGCGACCCGCGGGACGCTGGTCCCGGGGGCGGCACCGGGCAGGCGCCTACCCTCGTCCATGTGGTCCACCTGCTGGTCGTCGAGGACGACGAGGCCATCCGCCGGAGCCTCGCGCGCGGGCTCACCGAGCAGAGCGCGACGGTCTCGGTCGTGGGCACCGCGGTCGAGGCCATCAAGGCACTTGCGATCGAGCGACCGGACGCCGTCGTGCTCGACCTCGGGCTGCCGGATCTCGACGGCGCCGACGTTCTCGCGCTCATCCGCGCCCAGAGTGACGTGCCCGTCGTGGTCGCCACCGCGCGCGACGACGAGCGAGAGATGGTCCGGCTCCTGGATGCCGGGGCCGACGACTACCTGATCAAGCCGTTCTCGGCGGCCCAGGCCATGGCCCGAGTCCGCGCGGTGCTCCGCCGTACCGCCCAGGCGTCGCCCGAGGAGCAACGGGCGGTCGTCGGAGGGCTCGTGGTCGACGCGGTCTCGCGCACCGTCCATCTCGACGGTGCGACCGTGGAACTCAACCGCAAGGAGTTCGACCTCCTGCTCGCGCTGGCGTCGCGACCGGGACAGGTGATCTCGAAGCGCCAGTTGCTCGCCGAGGTCTGGCAGCAGCCGTGGGGCGGTGCCGACCGGACCGTCGACGTCCACCTGTCGTGGCTGCGTCGGAAGCTCGGCGAGTCGGCCTCCCACCCGCGCTACCTGCACAGCGTGCGCGGAGTGGGGGTCAAACTGGTCGACCCGGGTGCCGGATGACCCTCCGTGGGCGGATCCGCCTGCTCGCCCTGGGGGCCGCTACCGCGGTCCTGGTGCTGCTCGCGATCCCCGTGTGGCTGCTGGAGGCGAGGTCGGCTGCGCACGACGTCGAGCAGTCGGCGATGGAGAGCGCCCAAAGCGTGGCCGACTACCTGTCGGCCACCGGGGTGGGCGTGGATCTGGAGGCCTATGTCGAGCGCGTCAACGACCGCGAGGACGTCGCCCCCGTCGCCGTGGTGACGCCGGACGGCAGGACCTACGGCCCGGACCTTCCAGGTGCCAGCGAGCAGACAGCCGCCGCCGAGAGCGACGGCGAGGACGAGGACGGCGACCGCGACGGGCCATTCCTGCGCCAGAGTCAGGTCGACGTCGACGCGGTCGCCGGCGGCCGGTTGGTGCGGGTCGAGGTGCGCACCGATGGCGGTCCGACGGCGGTCCTGGCGTTCGCCGGCGACGACCGCGTGGATTCGACCCTGGCCACCAGACTGCTTCCGCTCGCCGTCGCCGCCGGCGTGCTCCTGCTGCTCGTCGCGGCGGCTGCCGAGGTCGTCTCCCGTCGACTGGTGCGCGACCTGGACCGCACCGCGGACCTCGCAGACACCATCGCTGCCGGCGACGCCGTGGCCCGAGTGCCGGAGACCGGGCCGCCCGAGGTACGACGGGTCGCCCATGCCCTGAACGGGCTGGCCGGGCGGATCGACGAACTCCTCGCGGCGGAGCGCGAGACGGTCGCCGACCTCTCACATCGGCTGCGTACCCCGCTCACGGCGCTCCGCCTCGACGTCGAGTCACTGCCGGTGGGTCCCGCCCGCGGCGAGCTCGAAGACCACGTCGCGACGTTGGAGCGCAGCCTGACCGCCGTCATCCACCAGGCTCGTCGAGTGGAGCGCGATGGATCTCGGGCACGCTGCCAGCCCGGGCCCGTGGTCGCCGCCTCGGTCGCATACTGGCAGCCACTGATCGAGGACCAGGGTCGGGAGGTCCACGTCGCCATCACCACCGATCTGCCCGAGGTGCGGTGCTCCGCCGACGACCTCCGCGCGGCGATCGACGCCCTGGTCGAGAACTCCATTGCCCACACGCCCGATCACACGGCGATCGCCGTCGGAGCGGCAGCGGCGGGAGCAGGACCCGAGCGGGTCGTGATCGAGGTGCGCGACCACGGTCCTGGCTTCGCCACGGATGCCGTGAGCCGCGGTCGCAGTGACCGTGGCTCGACCGGACTGGGCCTCGACATCGCACGCCGCTGTGCCCAGAGCTCTGGCGGCGACCTCACCGTCACCCGCGACGAGGACTGGACCGTGGTCAGGATCGAACTCGGACTCGCCTGACTCATCGGAATCGCAGGCGGATTTGATCTGGATTTGAGCCTGGCTTGGGGGGCCGCTGATCCGGTCCCGGCGAAGCTCGACGCATGAGCACGGCACGACGACGAATCCTCACCCGAGCACGGGTCGCCACCGCCGGCCTGGTGCTGGCCGCTGGTTCGGCCACCGGCCTGCTCACCGTCGCCGCTGGGCACGCGACCAATGGCGCCGCTGCGAGCTCGACGGACCAAGGCTCCGGCGGCACCATCTCGCCGAACGGATCGGGCACGGGCGACTCCTCCAGCTCCTCGTCCAGCGGCAGGTCGAGTGGCTCGTCCGGCGGCGCCGTGGCAGGAAGCCACTCCTCGTGAGCGCGCTGCAGTGGCGGGACTGGTCGTGCACGGTCCGAGTCGTCCTCGACGACGGACGGTCCGCCGAAGCCCCGCCGGCACTCGCACTGGCACGCCGAGCCGAGCGGATCGTCGGTGAGCTGATGGACGACGTCGCACGGTCCGCCAGCAGGTTCCGCGGCGACAGCGACCTGTCTCGCATCAATGCCGCGCGCGGTCGCCTGGTCCCCGTCCGACCCCGCACGATCGAACTGGTCGAGCTGGCTCTGCAGGCTGCCCGGCAGACCGGCGGAGCGTGCGACCCCACCCTGGGTCGTGCGCTGGTCGCCGCGGGATACGACGCGGACATCGATCACGTGCGGGCTCGGGTGGGCCGTGCGCCCCAGCCGAGCCCCGGAGGCGACTGGACCCGCGTACGAGTGGACCGCGACCTCGGCCGAGTGGGAGTCCCGGCGTCCCTGGCCCTCGACCTCGGCGCCACGGCGAAGGCCTGGACCGCGGACGAGGCGGCCGCGCGGATAGCGCGGAAGCTCGACATCCCCGCTCTGGTCGCCCTGGGCGGTGACGTGGCGGTCAGCGACCGCGGGCCGGTCTGGCCGGTGCTGGTCAGTGAGGTGGAGGGCGGCCCTGGTGAGGTGGTCGGCCTGGGGCGCGGAGGGATCGCGACGTCCTCGACCACGGGCCGAGCCTGGATGACCGCGACCGGGCCGGCGCACCACCTCATCGATCCGGAGAGCGGAGGTCCGGTGAGCGGGCCCTACCGCGCCGTGTCCGTCCTGGCCGAGAGCTGCCTCGCCGCCAACACGCTCAGCACCGCGGGCCTCGTCTGGGGGGCCGCGGCACTGGATCGGCTCTCGCCGTACGCCGCCCGGTTGGTCGACACGGGCGGTGGCATCGTGACCACGCGCACGTGGCCCCGGGACCGGGTAGCGGCATGACCCTCTGGTTCCTGGCCCGCGCCGCGGGGTTGGTGGCGGTGCTGGCAGCCTCGCTCACGGTCGCACTCGGCGCTGCGGGATCCTCGACCCGGCGAGCCGACCGCCGCATCCTCACCCAACTCGTGCATCGATCGGCAGCCGTCCTCACCCTGGCGATGGTCGCGCTGCACGCCGCCCTGCTGGTCACCGACCACTTCGTCGCCGTCACGCTGCCGGGCGCACTGATCCCGTTCACCGCCGGCTACCGCTCGGTCGCGCTCGGGATCGGGACCCTCTCGGCGTACACCTTCGTCGTCCTGGCCGCCACCGGCGCCCTGCGCGGCCGGGTCACGGCCAGCGAACGCGGCGCGCGCGGATGGCGGATGGTTCACATCTCGGCATACGGCGCCTGGGTGCTGGCGATGGCGCACGGAGTTCTCGCGGGCACCGACACCTTCCGGGGTTGGGCTCTGGCGATCTATGGCGCCGCCGCGGTCCTGGTGGTGGGTGCCGGCGCGACACGGGCCACGAGTGAGATCAGGGCGCGCCGGTCGCCGCTCCGCCACGCTCGCCGGCTCGCGATCGACGAATGGACGCCATGAGCACGACATTCGACCTCGGAGTGTCCGCCGCGGTGCCGGTCGCCGCGTGGGGGCAGGCGCGACTGCTGGCCGGGACGACCTCGGGGCGCCTCGACCTGAGCCGTCATCGCGAGGTGCACGGCTTGCCACGACGGTACGACGCAGCGCAGTTGGCGACCGCGCTGGCGTGCGTCGGACTGCTCGGTCGCGGCGGGGCGGCCTTCCCCGTCGCCGCGAAGCTGCGCGGAGTCGCCACCGGTCGTCGTACGCACGTCCTCGTCAACGGATCCGAGGGCGAGCCGGCCAGTCACAAGGACCGCATCCTCATGCGGCTCGCACCGCACGTGGTCCTCGACGGTGCGCTGGCGGTGGCGAGTGCGCTGGAGGCCGGCCACCTCACCATCGTCGTCCAGGACGGTCTCTCGCTCGCGTCGATGACCGCGGCGGTCCGCGAACGCCAGGACGCTCGCGCGGTCCGGCTCGTCCGGCACGACCACGGCTTCGTGGGTGGCGAAGTGCGAGCAGTCGTCCGGTCTCTCTCGGGCGGGCCGGCCGCGCCCCCTGGTCGGCGGGTGCTGCCCACCGTCCACGGCATCGACGGCAGGCCGACGTTCGCCTCGAACGTCGAGACGTTCGGCCACATCGCCCTGGTCGCGAGCCTGGGGGTCGATCGGTTCGCGGAGGTGGGCGCACCCGACGAGCCGGGCACCACCTTGGTCACCCTGCTGGGCGACGTCCCACACGCCGGCGTGCTCGAGGTCCCGACCGGGTTGCCGCTGGCCGCGCTCGTGGGGGCCGACCACGGTCCGGTGCTGGTGGGGGGCTACCACGGCACCTGGCTGCCGCGGGCTTCCGAACTGCTCGTCTCCCGCCCCGCGCTCCGCGCCGCGGGGGCTCCGCTCAACGCGGGGGTCCTTGCGCGACTTCCGCAGGACACGTGTGCGCTGGGCGAGGTCGCCGCCGTTGCGCGGTGGTTGGCCGATGAGTCCTCGGGGCAATGCGGGCCCTGCTTCTTCGGCTTGCCGAACCTCGCCGACATCCTCGACCAGCCCGCCGTCGGCCGCCCCATGCTGCCCGACGCATATCGGCGGGCCGGCCTCCTGCCCGGCCGTGGAGCCTGCGCGCATCCTGACGGCTCGGCCGGGTTCGTGCGCTCGGCGCTCGAGGTGCTCGACGAGGAGATCGCCCAGCACCAGGCGCACGGTCACTGTGGACGTCCACTCCGGGGCGTGCTTCCGACACACGCGAGGGAGGCTCCATGAAGATCGAGGTCGACTGGACCCGCTGCGACGGCCACGGGCTGTGCGCCCGCCTGTTGCCCGAGCTCATCGTCGCGGACGAACTGGGCTTCCCCGTCTTCGCCGAACGCGGGCTCACCGGCGACCTGCTGCTCCACGCCCGCCGGGCCGTTGCTGTCTGCCCGGCTCTGGCCCTGCGTCTCGAGCGACCCGAACCGAACCACACCGTCCGCTGAACCCGACCTCCAGGAGACTTCTCCGTGTTCGACCTCATCAACGGCCTCCCCGTCCACGCCCTCGTGGTCCACGCCGTCGTCGTGCTGCTGCCGCTCGCCTGCGTCGGCACCATCGCCATCGCGCTCCGTCCGAGGTGGCGCCGCACCTACGGCGTCCTCGTCGTCGCCAGCGCGGCCGCGGCCACCGTGCTCATCCCGGTGGCCACCTCGAGCGGTGAAGCCCTCGAGCACCGGGTCGGCAATCCGGGCGAGCATGCCGAGCTGGGCGACCAGCTCATCTGGTTCGCCATACCGCTGCTGGTCCTGTCCTTGGCGCTGGTCTGGCTGGATCGCCGACAGTCTGAGGCGGCGAGCCAGGACGGCGCCGCGAGCCCGTCGCAGGCCGACCCCTCTCGGCGAAGCTTCAGCGCGACCCGGGTCGTCGCAGCGCTCGCCCTGGTCGCCGCACTCGCCACCACCGTGCAGGTGTACCGAGTGGGTGACTCCGGCGCCCGGGCCGCCTGGGGTGACCGCGTCGAGTCGTCGCGCTAGTGCCGACTGACGAGCGCCCGCGGCGCACGTCGTGACCTTCGGCCCTGTGCGCTGTGGCGGCACCGCGGCATGGTGATCGTCGGAGCAGGATGACGCCGGGAAGGGGTGCGTCGTGTCCGGGGATCTCACGTGGCGTGCCACGAGTACGACGGCGGCCAACGACGACCCGGTCGCCGCCTGGGTGGCCGACGGCATCATCACTCCAGAGCAGGGCGACCGGATCCGGAGCCGCCCCGACGCGCCGCTCCCGGGCGGACAGAACGACCGGCCGGTCGCACCACTCGTCGTCGAAGCCCTGGGCTATCTCCGTGGAGCGATCGGCACGGTTGCGATCGTGCTCATCGCCGGGGAGTACTGGTCCGAGATCGGCGACCGGGCACGGCTGGCTCTCCTGGCCGGGGCCGCGGCTGCGTCGTTCCTGGTCGGGCGCCTGGTCCCCGGCTCGTGGGGCGAGGCGGGCACCCGGCTGCGGTCCGTGCTCTGGCTGGTCTCGATCGCGTGCGCGGCGGGGTTCCTGGCGCTGTGGGGCGACGGGTCGACCCGGCTGCACGGCGCCGAGCCGGCGCTGCTGGTCACCGCGGGTGCGGCGACGTACGCGACGGCGCTGTTCCTGCTCCGCCCAGGAGTCCTCGTGCAGATCGCGATGATGGGTCTCTGGGCGGCAGCGTCCGCGGCGCTGCTGGTGGTCCTCGTCGACGGCGACACGTGGCCCGGCGTCGGGGTGTGGGCGGTCGGCGTCCTCTGGCTGCTGCTGGGTGAGCTCGGCACGCTCGGCCCGGTGCGCCTCACCAGGATCATGGGCGCGCTCCTCGCCATGCTCGGCGCCACCACGTCGACATCGGACCGGGCCGACGCGGCGATCCTCTTCAGCCTGGCGACGGTGGCGATCGTGCTCGTACTCGCCGTCGCCTGGAACGACCTGGCACTTCTCGGGCTGGGGGCGTTGGGCGCCGTCCAGGCGATCATGGTGGCGGTCGACACGTGGTTCCCGTCCTCGCTCGCGGCACCCGTGGCGCTGCTCGTCGTCGGTGCCGGACTCGTGGCCGCGGCGATCCGGATCGCCGCCCGCCGAGCGCGCGCAGCGGATCGGATGCCTGCCCGCAGCGGACCAGCGGATCCCATAGGCCGGTGAGGTCCTCGGGCCGCCGGGCCGCGCAGGGGGTCAGGTGGAGCCTCGCCGTCGCGGGACCTTCGTCCTCCGGACCTGACCGGAAGGCCCTGCCCCGACGCCGCACGACCCGGGCAGTCTCGGCACATGACCCAGCGGGCCGCTCCCCCATCGCGTACGCAGCGCGCGACCCGGCTGTGGACGGACGGGATCTGGCCGCCACTCGCCGGTGCCGTCGTCGCGACGGGCATCATCGGCGCTTCGGCCCGCTATGAGTGGGCAGGGATCATCGTCTTCGTCGCAGGCGTCGGCGCCATCGCCGCCGTGCTCGTGCACAGCCTCTCCCCCGAGGCCGAGATGAGCGTCGCGCGAAGCCTGCAGGTGGGCTCCGTCGTCGGCGGCGCGGTGCTGGTGCTCACGGGACTCCTCGCGCTCTTCCCGGTCATCGGGTGGGGTATCGGTGCCGTGGCCGTCCTCACCTCGCCTCCGGTGACCGACTGGACGGCGCGAGCCGTACGCCGTCGCATCCCTGGCGCCGGACGCCCACTGGGAACCCGTCGGGCGCGCGACCAGGCTCGGGTCGACCGGGCGTTCGGACAGATCGTGGCCGAGCTCCACCTCGACAGCTGATGGTCGACGCCGAGACGGGGTCCCCGCGCGGCGACCGGTGCTCGCCTTTCGGCGACCGTGCCGCTGGCACCTGCCGGTCGGCCCGACCCGGTCACGGCGGCAAGGACACCCGCAGGAAGTGGGGCCGGTAGAGCAGCGGCCGGGCGCACACCTCGGCCACCGAGAGGTAGTTGCGGCTGTACGACACCACCACCGTGTCCGGGAAGGGCAGTAGATCGGGGTGGGCGAGCGGCATGTAGCGCAGTTCGCCGGTGGCGGCGTCGCACGGGAGGTCAGCCACGGCGACCGCCGGCCCGAACGGACCGACCGGCGACTCCCCCGGCCACACCACGATCCTCGTGCCGAGGAACTCGTCCTGCTTGCTCAGCGCATACCAGCGCCCCTGCTGCTTCCATACACTCAGCGTCTGGGACACCCCGCCCTCCTCGGGTATCAGAGCGATCGCATCGTCCGGGTCCGGTGTCCACGAGCTGCCGGCCCAGTACTCCCAGCCGTCCAGGTCGAGCACCCGGTCGGGCCGCACCCGCGCCACTCGCAGGGCGAACCCGTGGATGCCCGGCAGCTGCCTGGCGGACGTGCCGTACAGGTAGAGCCACCCGCGGTCGAGGGCACTCGCCGCACCCCATTCCGGGATCGTGCCGTCGGCGTCGTCCGGTCCGAGGTCGAGCACCTGCCGCAGCGAGGGAAGCCCCTCGGGGCTGATGTCGAAGACCGCCACCGCCGGTCCGAGCGTCGCGAAGCCGAAGCCGGACCCCGACTCGTCAGCGGTGGTCGCCGCCACCCGTTGCAGCATCAGGTACACGACGGGCGCGGAGTCGGGCCCACGCCGCCACGTGGACATCGGCCAGTACCCCACCCCGTCGTCACGCTCCGGAACGATCGCCCCGCCACCGGGCGCCAGCACGACCTGCACGCAGTCCGGAGAGAAGAGCAGCATCGAGTTGCGGACCAGCGGCTCGTCCGACGAGCGACGGAGCGTATCCGCGAAGAACCACAGGCTGCGCCCACGCGGGAGTCGCACGTCGACCCCGACGTCCGCGCCGAGGAACTCCGCCCGGCCCGGTGCGGTGTCCACGAACCGGTTGATCTCGGCCACCGTCCGTCGAGGCCCGGTAGGCACGCAGTCGGTCAGGTGTGCACCACGCTCCACCCTCGAACCCGTGGCCGACGGCGGCCCGGCACCGACCACGAGTCCCGAGCACACCGCCGCCACGCTGACCAGCAGCGCCAGCGCACGCGTCGGCGGCCGAACGCTCACGGTGATCGCTCATTCGCCAGGTCGCGCCCCTGTGCCGCGTGCCCGGACGTCGCCCGCATGGCCGAGCGGCGGCGTCCGAGGGCCACCACGATGCCGGGTAACGCCGCCAGGCCGACGCAGATGAGGACCCAGCCGGCGGATAGCGGTGCGGTCCCCAGCAGAGCGCGCAGGCCCGGCACCGCGACACCTCCGAACTGCCAGATCGCCGCGAGGAGCACCGCGAGCTCCAGGCCGCGCTCGTCCCATCGCCAGCCGGAGGAGCGGGGCGCCCGCAGCGCCAGTGCCACCACCAGTTGGGCCAGGCCCAGGGTGAGGAACACGGCCGTGCGTGGATCCGCACCGCCCGCATCGGCCCCGAGCCCGGCCGCGAGGGACGACGCAGCCACCAGAGCACCCACGAGGGCGATCTGGCGGACCAGCGCGTGGTCGAGCACCGACCGCGTGGGCGGCGGCGACGGCTTGTCCATCAGCGCGGGGTCGAGAGGCTCGCCGCCGAACGCGACGCCGGGCAGCCCGTGCGTGACCATGTTGACCCAGAGGATCATCGCCGGGGTCAGCACGATCCCCAGGCCGAGGAACGGGCCGCACAGCAGCACGACCACCTCGGCCAGGCCTCCCGCGAGGCCGTAGCGCAGGAACGTCCGGATGTTGGCGTGGATCCGCCGACCCTCCGCCACCGCCTCGACCAGAGTGCCGAGATCGTCGTCGACCAGCACCAGGTCCGCGGCCTGGCGCGCCACCTCCGTCCCGCGGCCGCCCATGGCGACGCCGATGTCGGCGCGTCGGAGCGCGGGAGCGTCGTTGACCCCGTCGCCGGTCA
>DOWL01000193.1:21351-21656 GCA_003519585.1 Nocardioides sp.
CCGTCGCCGGTCATGGCCACGACCGCGCCGCTGGCCTGCCAGGCGTCCACGATCCCGACCTTCTGCTCGGGCCGGGTCCTCGCGTACACGTCGATCGACTGCACCCTTCCCAGGTGGTCGCCACGGGCCACGGCGTCTCCCTCCACCACCGTTCCGGCCTCGAGGATCCCCACCTCGTCGGCCACGGCCCGCGCCGTGGCCGGGTGATCGCCGGTGACGAGCACGGGTCGGATGCCAGCCGCGCGGCACCGTCGTACGACGTCGGCCGCAGCGGGCAGGGGCGGGTCCGTCACGCCGACCAGGCC
>DOWL01000193.1:21778-22349 GCA_003519585.1 Nocardioides sp.
CCGTCACGCCGACCAGGCCCACCCACGCGCGGTCCTCGGCCACCGCGAGCACGCGATGCCCCGCGCGCGCCATCCGGGTCGCCTCGGCCTGGGTCACCTCCACCCCCGCCCCCGGCGGGAGGAGCTCCAGCACCCGCTCGGGGGCGCCCTTGACCACTTCGACCCTCCGGCCCTCCGGGTCGACGTGCACGGTCCGCGCGTACCCGAGGTCGCTGTCGAACGGGGTCTCCTCGAGCCGGGTCCACCCGGAGAGGTCGTCCACACGGGCCTTGGCGGCGGCGACCAGGAGCGCCACGTCGAACGGATCGCCGACGACATCCCACCGGTCGGCACCGGGTCGGGGCAGGAGGCTCGCATCGTTGCACAACGACGCGTCCCGCAAGAGCCGAACAGCAGCACCACGGGCAGCGTCCGATCCGATCACCTCGCCGGCGACGCCGTACGCCGAGCCGGTCACCTCGCACTCGCCCTCCGGTGTCCACACCCGCCGCAGGGTCAGGACACCTGGCGTCAAGGTGCCGGTCTTGTCCGAGGCGAGCACCGTCACCGAGCCGAGCGTCTCGACCGCGGG
>DOWL01000193.1:22439-24090 GCA_003519585.1 Nocardioides sp.
CGAGCCGAGCGTCTCGACCGCGGGCAGCCGGCGCACCACGGCGTGCCGTCGAGCCATCCGGTGGGCGCCGAGCGCGAGCGAGATCGTGACGACGGCCGGCAAGGACTCGGGGACCGCCGCGACGCCCAGGCTCACGGCGAGGACCGCCGCCGCGGTCCAGGACGCGCCCTGCACCACCGCCAGACCGAGCACCACCGCGCACACCGCGCCGATCGCGAGCACGAGCTGACGCGACAGCGCGCTCAGCCGCCGCTGCAACGGGGTCGGCCGCACCCGCGTGCCGACCATGGCGGCGATCCGGCCCAGCGAGCTATTCGAGCCCGTGCGCACGACGTCGGCTCGGGCTCGGCCGCGGGTCACGACCGTCCCCGCCAGCAGCTCGTCGCCGGTCCGGCGACCCACCGGGACCGACTCACCGGTCATCGCCGCCTCGTCCACCTCCAGGCTTTCCGCCTCCACGAGGAGGAGGTCGGCCGGGACGATGTCGCCGGCTTCGAGACGCACGACGTCGCCGGGGACGAGCTCCACCGCCCGCAGCGTCGTCAGCCCGCCGTCGCGCCAGGCCCTGGCCTCCGGAGCGGACATCTCGGCGAGTGCGGCGACCGCGTGCTGGGCACGAATGTCCTGAACCACTCCGATGGTCGTATTGAGCGCGATGACCGCGGCGATGATCACGGCGTCGGCGTGGTCGCCGACCACCAGCACGAGGGCGAGAGCCCCGCAGAGCAGGAGGATCATGGGATCCCGGAGCTGCTGGCCGACCCGTCCGATCACGGTGGGTCCCGGCGCCTCCGGGAGCTCGTTGCGGCCGTGCTCGGCCAGCCTGCGGGCCGCTTCCGCCGAGCTCAGCCCCACCTCCGGCGCCAGCCTCTCCCGGGTGTCACCCATCGCGCCCGCCGCCCGGCTCGGGAGGTCGCCGCTCCACGTCGGCGACGAGATGCTTGACGGTGCTCCGCAGCGTCTCGATGGTCCCCGACAGCGAGCCGATCGCCTTGTCGGCGACCGTCCAGGCCTCCTCCGGGAACCTGCGCAGCCGCTCGAGATGCAGGCTGATGGCGAAGAGCTCCTGGAGGACGTCGTCGGTCAGGGTGGCCGCCGTCCTGCTGCGCGACCGGAGCTCGCGAACCAGGAGCTGGTCCTCCGCCAGCGCGAGCTCCGCGCGCTCCTGGCCGGTCACGTCGGTCACCAGGACCGTGAAGCCATCCGGACGGCCCTCGCGCCACCGGGGCACGTACTCCGTCAGGGCGTGGACGACTTCCCCGCCCGGCAGCACCGTCGCCCTTCTGAAGGACTGGCGTCTCCCGGCCGATGCGGCGGCCACGTGGTCACGCACGAGCGCGTAGGCGTCGTCACCCAGGAACTCGCGCAGGGTCATCCCGACGCAGTCCTCCGGCTCACGACCGATCCAGACCC
This sequence comes from Nocardioides sp., assembly GCA_003519585.1. Classification (GTDB taxonomy): domain Bacteria; phylum Actinomycetota; class Actinomycetes; order Propionibacteriales; family Nocardioidaceae; genus Nocardioides. The sequence goes on from DOWL01000193.1 coordinate 23,853, forward strand.
GCACCGCGCGGTTGACGTACCGGGTGCGCTCGTCCCGATCCACGAACGCAACCAGCGAGGGCAGGGCTTCCAGGAGTTCGGCCAGGAACTCGGCGTCGCGCTGCTCTGCGTTCACGGGGTCTCCTCGTTCGCGAGTGCTGGTGGTCATCGCCAGGTCAGAGTCGACATCGCACGTCCTTCATCTCGGTGTCACGCTCCAGCCCACTCCTCCGCGCCACGGCGGGACAGGGCCGTAGGT
>DOWL01000193.1:24227-38019 GCA_003519585.1 Nocardioides sp.
GGACAGGGCCGTAGGTCATCCCTCCCCGGGTCGTGGGTCTAGGGCGCCGCGCCGGCGTGGGTTGACAGGACTCGATGTCGACACGGAGCGTGAGGACGACACCCCGCGGCCCCGCCAATACCGGCCGGGGCCCGCACCCACCGACGGGAGTGTGGATCGTCGTGAGCACCGAGGCACCGACCGCAGGGCAGCCGCTGACCGACGAGGAGGTGGCCCGGCTGGACGCGTACTGGCGGGCGGCCAACTACGTCTCCGTCGGACAGATCTACCTGCTGGACGATCCGCTCCTGCGCCGCCCGCTCGAGCGCGAGGACATCAAGCCCCGGCTGCTCGGCCATTGGGGCACCACCCCGGGGCTGAACCTGCTCTGGACCCACCTCAACCGCCTGATCCGCCAGCGGGACGTCGACGCGATCTTCCTCGCGGGGCCGGGGCACGGCGGGCCTGCTGCCGTCGCGAACGCGTGGCTCGAAGGGACCTACAGCGAGACCTACCCCCACGTGGGGGACGACGAGGAGGGGCTGCGCCGGCTGTTCCGCCAGTTCTCCTTCCCCGGGGGGATTCCGAGCCACGTGGCACCGGAGACCCCGGGGTCGATCCATGAGGGCGGAGAGCTCGGCTACGTGCTCTCACACGCGTACGGCGCCGCGCTGGACAACCCCGACCTCCTGGTCGCGGCGGTCGTCGGCGACGGCGAGTTCGAGACCGGTCCGCTGGCCACCTCATGGCATGCCAACAAGTTCGTCGATCCGATCCACGACGGCGCGGTCCTACCGATCCTGCACCTCAACGGCTACAAGATCGCCAACCCGACCATCCCTGCACGCATCGAGAGAGACGAGCTCGAGTCGCTCCTGCGCGGCTACGGGCACACGGTGCTGACCGTCGAGGGGGACGACCCGACCGACGTACACCGACAGCTGGCGTCGGCCCTCGAGCTGGCCCACGACCAGATCCGAGCGATCCAGCGCGCGGCGCGCGAAGAGGCAGATCTCGAGCGCCGGCCCTGGCCGATGATCCTGCTGGTCACTCCCAAGGGCTGGACCGGCCCGGCGCGCGTCGACGGCGTTCAGGTCGAAGGCACCTGGCGAGCCCACCAGGTGCCCCTGGCGGCCACTCGCGAGAACGACGATCACCGCCGTCAACTCGAGGAGTGGCTGCGCTCCTACCGCCCCGAGGAGCTCTTCGACGACCAGGGCCACCTGGTCGCCGAGCTGCGCGCGCTCGCTCCCGTCGGCGCACGGCGGATGAGTGCCAACCCGCATGCCAACGGCGGGCTGCTGCGACGTCCGCTGGTGCTGCGCGACTTCCGGGACCACGCGGTCGAGGTGCCGTCGCCCGGCGGGTCGGTGCACGAGGCGACGCGAGTGCTCGGCCAGTACCTCGCGGACATCGTGCGTGACAACGCCGACAACTTCCGGATCTTCGGCCCCGACGAGACCGCGTCGAACCGGCTCGACGCGGTCTACTCCGTCACCGACAAGGTCTTCGCCGGACGCATCGAGGACGTGGACGAGAACCTGGCTCGCAGCGGCCGGGTCATGGAGATGCTCTCGGAGCACACCTGCCAGGGCTGGCTCGAGGGATACCTCCTGACCGGTCGGCACGGGCTCTTCAGCTGCTACGAGGCGTTCATCCACCTCGTGGACTCGATGCTCAACCAGCACGCGAAGTGGCTCAAGACCACCCGGACCCTCGAGTGGCGCCCGCCGATCGCCTCGCTCAACTACCTGCTCACCTCGCACGTGTGGCGGCAGGACCACAACGGCTTCTCCCACCAGGACCCGGGCTTCATCGACCACGTGGTCAACAAGAAGGCGGAGGTGGTCCGGGTCTACCTGCCGCCCGACACCAACACCCTGCTCTCCACCATGCGGCACTGCCTCGACAGCACCCACTACGTGAACGTCGTGGTGGCCGGCAAGCAGCCTCAGTTCGACTGGCTCGACGCCGAGGCGGCCGATCTGCACTGCGCCCGCGGCCTCGGGATCTGGGAGTGGGCCTCCCACGAGGGCGACGACCCCGACGTGGTCATCGCCTGCGCCGGCGACGTGCCGACCCTGGAAGCACTCGCCGCGACCAGCATCCTTCGCGAGCGGCTGCCCGAGCTGCGGGTGCGCTTCGTCAACGTCGTCGACCTGATGCGACTCCAGGACGAGACCGAGCATCCGCACGGACTCTCGGCACGCGACTTCGACACGGTCTTCACGCGCGATCGGCCGATCATCTTCGCCTACCACGGCTACCCCTGGCTGATCCACCGGCTCACCTATCGCCGCACCAACCACGACAACCTCCACGTGCGCGGCTACAAGGAGGAAGGCACCACGACGACACCGTTCGACATGGTGATGATGAACGACCTCGACCGGTTCCACCTCGTCATGGACGTCATCGACCGCGTGCCGTCGCTGGGCTCGAGCGCCGCCGGGCTGCGCCAGGAGATGGGCGACATGCGTCGCCGAGCGCGGTCGTGGACCCGTGACCACGGCGAGGACCTGCCGGAGGTCCGGGACTGGTCGTGGAGTGGCGCCGAGCCCGAGCGCGGCGCGTCGCCGTCGACGACCGCGGATCCCGCGAACCCCGCGAACCGCCGGTAGCGGGTTCGTGGGACCTGCGCGGACGGCGGACGGGACCTTGTGCCCTGATCGGGCCCTCGACGCCCTCCTAGCGTGAAGCCATGAACACGGTCCACCTCACCGACGAACAGCTCACCGTCGCCCGCAACGGCATGGAGGCGTTCTTGCAGGGCTTCAGCCACGACGAGGCCGATGTCGTACGGGCGATCAGGTCGGTGATCGCGGCGCTCGCCGCGGCGGAGTCCGAGCCGGCAGCCAGCTGAGACCGGGCCGAGCCCGGATCCGGGCTCACCCCACCACGTCACGCACCGCACGAGCGATCGCGAGTGCCTCGTCGGTCGGTACGACGAGCACGTCCACGCGACTCGAGTCCGTGGCGATTCGGCGTGGCCCGGAGGCATCGGCGCGGTTGCGGTCCGGGTCGACCTCGATCCCCAGCGCGACCAGGCCAGCGAGCGCGTCCTCGCGGACGCGGGGTACGTGCTCTCCTACGCCGGCGGTGAACACCACCGCGTCGGCACCGCCGAGGACGGCGAGATAGGCGCCGACGTACTTGCGCAGCCGATGGCAGTAGACGTCGTACGCCGTGCGCGCCATCGCGTCGCCCGCGTCCATCGCGGCCAGGAGGTCGCGGAAGTCGTGCACGCCGCAGAGCCCCTGGAGGCCCGACCGGTGCTGCAGCAGGTCTTCGAGCGCGTCGACGTCGACCCCCCGACGCAGCAGGTGCAGCAGCACCCCCGCGTCCACATCGCCGGGGCGGGTGCCCATCACCAGCCCCTCCAGCGGCGTCAGCCCCATCGAGGTGTCCAGCGGTCGCCCGCCACGTACGGCGGCTGCCGAGGCGCCGTTGCCGAGATGGAGGAGCACCAGGGCGAGCTCGGCTCGGCCGAGGAACCTGGCGGTCTCGGCGGCCACGTGCTCGTGGCTGATCCCGTGCGCGCCGAATCGGCGGATGCCGTGGTGCTCTGCGGTGTCGCGGTCCAGCGCATACGTCGTCGCGACGGTCGGAAGCCCCGCGAAGAACGCGGTGTCGAAGACCGCCACCTGGGGGAGGCCCGGAAGCGCGGCGCGGGTGGACCGGACGCCGGCCAGTGCGTTCGGGTTGTGCAGCGGCGCCAGGTCGGCCAGCTCGTCGATGGCGTGCTCGACGGACTCGTCGACGAGGGTCGCCCGCGTGAACCGGTCTCCGCCGTGGACCACACGATGCCCGACGCCGAGCAGGGCCGACGGGTCCACGTCGGCGTCGGACAGCGCATCGGCCACGTGTTCGAAGGCGCCGTCCCAGCCGGTCTGATCGACGCGTTCCACAGTCCCGCCGACCAGGGTCTGCTCGTCGCCGTCGAGGACGTCGTACTTCAGCGACGAGGATCCCGCATTGAGCACCAGCACGGCGCCGCTCATGCGGCCACGCTATCCGGTCACTCGGCGGTGAGGGACCGCAGCACGTCGACCTTGCTCGCCCGGCGGGCGGGGCCGAGCGCCGCGAGGATGCCCACCAGCACCGCGACGGCGAGATAGGCGAGCAGGGTGAGCGTCGGGATGGTCACGATGGTGATGCCCTCGTCCGCCAGGGCGCGCGCCAGGGCCACACCGGCCGCCGTACCGAGGGCGATGCCGGTCACCGCGCCGAGCAACGACATCAACACCGACTCGCGGCGTACGACCGCGCGGACCTGGGCCCGGGTGCCGCCCACCGCCCGGAGCAGGCCGAGCTCGCGAGTGCGCTCGAGGACGGACAGCGCCAGGGTGTTCACGATGCCGAGGATCGCGACGACCACTGCCAGGAGCAGCAGGGCGGTCACGATCCCGAGCAGCTGGTCGACCGACTGCCGGGCCTCTCGCGTGATGTCCGCCGGCGTGTTCACCGTGACGTTGGGATAGTCCGCCACGGCCCGCTCGATCGCCGCCTTGGCCTGGTCCGCGTCGATGCCCGGAGCGGAGGTCATCAGGATCGCCGCGTCGAGCCGAGAGCCGACGTTGTCCTCGAAGTCGGGCATCGAGACGATGTAGGAGGCGTTGATCAGGCTGCCCTTGTCGAAGGTCGCAGCGACCAGCATCTCGTGCGATCCGCCCTCGGGGAACGAGACGACCACCGTGTCGCCGGTGACCACCCCGAGGTCGTCGGCCTTCGTGCTGCTCACCAGGATGCGGCCTGGTGCGAGATCGGAGAGCCTTCCGGTCTTGACGCCCAGGTCGATCACCTGGTCGAGGCCGACGGTGTCCAGCCCCGTGACCAGAGTCGACCGACCGTCGACCTGGGCGCCCCACTCGCGCAGCTCCACGACGTCCTCGACGTCGTCACGAGCCCGCAGCAGATCGGCGACCGAGGAGCTGATCCCCATGCCGGCTCCCGCGGGCTCCAGGATCAGGTCCGAGCGGTTCCCACCGCTCACGGCCTCGGAGACCGAGTCCTTGAGCGAGGCGGCGGTCACCGCCACGGCGGCGACGACGGTCAGACCGATGGTCAGTGCCAAGGCGGTCGCCGCGGCCCGGCGGGAGTTGCGGCCGACGTTGCGGGCCGCCATGCGCCAGGCTCCGCCGCGCCGGCCGTGTCCGGCCAGTCCGGCGAGCCATCGGGCGAGCGAGGGCCCGACGAAGACCAGACCCAGGAAGGTCGTGAGCGTGGCGGCTACGGTCCACCACCGCTGGTTGCCGATCCAGGCGCAGACGGCCAGCGCCGTGGCGCCGGTCGCGAGCACCAGCCAGCCGGCGGTGTGGCGCAGCCGCCCCGATCCGCGCCCGGCCGGAACCACGTCGCGCAGCGCCTCCATGGGAGCCACGCGAGCCGCCACCCACGCCGGCAGCACCGCGGCCACCGTCGTCACGCCCAGACCGACGGCCAGGGCGACGACCACCGTCCGCGGGTCGATCGCGGGTGACGTCGTGGGGATGTCGACGCCGATCACCGAGAGCAGCGACCGGATCGCGATCGCCAGGCCGACGCCGACCAGCAGACCCAGGGCTCCGGACACGAGACCGATCGAGGCCGCCTCGACCAGGACGCCGCCGAGGACCTGCCGACGCGTGGCCCCGACGGCGCGCAGGAGCGCGACCTCGCGGCGGCGCTGGGCGACCAGGACGTTGAAGGTGTTCCAGATGACGAACGAGCCGACGAGCAGCGCCACCCCGGCGAACACCAGCAGCACGGTGGTGAAGATGCCCAGCGCGTCCCGGACCGACTGCACGGCGTCGTCGGCCGCCTGCTCCCCCGTCACCGCCTCGACCCCGTCGGGCAGCTCCTCGGCGATGCGGTCCCGCAGCGCGGCGGCGTCCACCCCCTCTTCCGCGCGGACGTCCACCTCGTCGACGAGCCCGTCCTTGCCGAGCACGTGCTGTGCCGTCGGCAGGTCGAAACCGGCCAGGGTCGCGCCGAGGATGCTGTCGGTCTCCCCGAACCCCACGATGCCGACGAGCGTGAAGGTCTGCCTGCCCCGCTCGAAGATCACGGTGACCTGGTCACCGACGTGGAACCCGGCCTTGTCGGCGGTCTGGGCGTCCACGACCAGCTCGTCCGGGCCCGAGGGGACGCGACCCTCCCGCACGTGACCGGCACCGGACATCGCTCGATCGACGTGGATGTTGGTGCCGAAGGTGGGTGCTCCACCCGGCTGGATCGGCTTGCCCTGCGCATCCAGGATGAGCGCGAAACCGGCCACCGAGCCCTCCGCGGCCGCTACGCCCGGAACATCGCGCACCGTCTCGACCACGCTCTCGTCCAGCGGACGCAGCAGGCCTCCGGTCGTGGTGACGTCGGCCTCGAAGGGGGGCTCGGCGTGGACCACGACGTCGGTGCCGGAGGTCAGCCCGCCGTACAGCTCGTCGAAGGCCTTGACCATCGTGTCCGAGAGCACGTAGGTGCCGGAGACGAATGCGACGCCGACCGTCACCGCGGCGAGGGTCAGCAGCAGGCGGAGCTTGTTGACCAGCAGGTTGCGGAGGGAGAACCGGAGCACGTCACTCTCCCAGCCGTCCCATGACCTCGAGGACCCGCTCCCTGGTCGGTGCGGTCAGCTCCTCCACGATGGCGCCGTCGACCAGGAAGACGACGCGATCGGCGTACGCCGCGGCGCCGGGGTCGTGGGTGACCATCACGACCGTCTGGCCGAGCTCGTCGACGACCGAGCGCAGGAACCGCAGCAGTTCGGTGCCGGACTTGGTGTCCAGGGCACCGGTGGGCTCGTCGGCGAAGACGACCTCGGGTCGGTTCACGAGCGCTCGGGCCACCGCGACGCGTTGCTGCTGACCGCCGGACAGCTCGGAAGGCCGGTGGGAGAGGCGTTCGCCGAGGTCCAGCTTGGCGACCACCGTGGCCAGCCAGGCCGGATCGGGTGCCCGCCCGGCCAGATCGGCGGGCAGGGTGATGTTCTCCTCGGCGGTGAGAGTGGGCAGGAGGTTGAACGACTGGAAGACGAACCCGAGCCGGTCCCGCCGCAGCAGCGTGCGTTCCCGGTCGGTGAGCGAGGCGAGGTCGGTGTCACCGACCGACACCGTCCCGGCGGTGAGCGTGTCCAGACCCGCCAGACAATGCATCAAGGTCGACTTGCCCGAGCCCGACGGGCCCATGATCGCGGTGAACTCGCCCGCGGGCAGGTCGAGGCTCAGGTCGTCGAGCGCCACGACGGACGTGTCCCCCTCGCCGTACACCTTGTGTGCGTGAACGGCGCGCGCCGCACTCGTCACCGCCGACGCGTCGAGCGTGGTGCCGGGGCTCTGGAGCCGTGAGGTGGTCATGCCAGCAGCCTCGTGAGCCCGGCTCCGCCGGCACAGGGTCGAACGTCCCGTACGGGTTGACCAACGACTCGGTCACCCGCAGCCGACGGCCGCTGCCTACCCACGGCTCACCCCTGCGCGCCCGGCGTCGGCCGGCGTCGGCCGGCCAGGACCAGGCCGGCCGTCCAGCCCGGGGCTCGTCCGCCGTTCGGTGGCGAGAGCGGCTCCGCGTCGAGGCCGCAGCTGGAGAGCAGCCAGGAGACGAGACTGTTGCTGTTCCACATCTCGCCGAGCCCGAGTTCGTCGCGACCCCAGGTCAGGGCCGGCACGCGTGCCACCTGGGCCAGCATCCCCGCGGCCACCTCGTCGCTGTCCGAGAGGTGCTGGGGGCTGTCGACCGCCCACGCGACGTCGGGGATCCGCCCGTCGGGCCAGCACCGGACCTCGTAGCGGAAGGCACTCAGCCGGCCGAGCGTGCGGAGCCCGACCGGACCGGTCGACACCACCCCTCGGCCGGGGTCCGACGTGGACCACGCGGGCGCCATCTCGATGACGTGACGGACGCCGGCGAAGGTCACCTCGAGCGCGGCGTGGAACAGCGCCTGGCGGGGGCGTCGATCGCGAGCCGCGGACAGGCGCTCGTACGCGCGGCCGCACCGCGGCACCACCCACCCGCCGGCGCCCAGCGGCAGCCAGGAGAGGTCGATGCCCCCGCCGGGTGGTGGTGGTGCCGAAGGTGGATGGGCCACGAGAGCGCCCTCAGAACTCGAAGACCAAGCGCGCCGCCGCGCGTCCCTTCAGGACGTCGTCGATCGCCTGGTTGACCTCGTCCAGCTTGCGCCCCTCGGCCACCACGGTGGTCCGGCCGTGGGCGTGCAGGTCGAAGACCTCGGTCAGGTCCTCCCGGGTCCCGACGATCGAGCCGATCACCGAGATGCCCTTGAGCACCGTCGGGAAGATCGGCAGGCTCATCGGGCCATCCTGCTCGGGTGGCAGCCCGACACAGACCAACCGGCCGCCTCTGCGGAGGGCGGCGAAAGCCTGCTCGAAGACCGCGGGGATCACGGCGGTCACGACCGCGACGTCGATACCGCCGAGCGCCTCGAGTGCAGCGACCGGGTCCTCGGTCGCCGCGTTGACCACGTGGTCGGCACCCAGGGTCCATGCCAGGTCCAGCTTCGCGTCGTCCACGTCGACGGCGACGACGATGCCGCCCACCAGCCGCGCGTACTGCACCGCCAGATGGCCCAGCCCGCCGACACCGAACACCGCGACCCGCTCCGCGGGGCGGATGTGGGCCACCTTGATCGCCTTGTACGTCGTCACGCCTGCGCAGGTGAGCGGCGCGGCGTCGATGGACGCGACCGCTTCGGGCACCGGGACGACGAAGTCGGCATCCGCGACGGCGTACTCCGCGAAGGCACCGTCGATCGAGTATCCGGAGTTCTGCTGCTCCTCGCAAAGAGTCTCCCAGCCGCTGATGCAGTGGTCACAGCGGCCACAGGCATGGCCCAGCCACGGGATCGCGACCCGATCGCCCGCCGCGCGGACCGTCACGCCGGGACCCACCCGCTCGACCACGCCGACCCCCTCGTGCCCGGGCACGAACGGCGGCGCCGGCTTGACGGGCCAGTCCCCGTGCGCGGCATGGATGTCGGTGTGGCACAGGCCGCAGGCCTCCATGCGGACCAACACCTGGCCCGGGCCCGGCTCGGGTACGGGCCGGTCCTGTAGCTCCAGTGGTGCGGCGAAGTCGGTGACGACGGCAGCTTTCATGTCTCCTCCTGAGGTGTGCTGACCATCCCCAACCTGGTCCCTCCCGAGCCCGCGGGTGAGGGCCGAAGGTCATCGCACGGGGGACGTTCGCCCCGGGCGACCTGGACTCGCGAGCCGCAGAGTGGGCTGCGTCGACCTCGTCCGAAGGAGCACCGATGACCACCCCTCGCCCCGACCACCCCGTCGCCCGGATCATGAGCTGGCCAGTGGCCACGATCGACCACGACGCGAGCCTGCTGGAGGCGGCCGAGGCGCTCGGCGCCGACAACATCGGAGCGCTCCTGGTGCTCCGCGACGGAGCGCTGGTGGGCATCGTGTCGGAACGGGACGTGGTCGCTCATCTCTCCGCCGGGACGCACCTGGACCACCTGCTGGTCGGCGAGGCGATGGCCGCTGAGCTCGTCACGGTCCCGCCCGCAACCACGATCGCCGCGGCCGCCCGGACCATGGCCGAGGCCGACATCCGCCACCTACCCGTCCTCGACGGCCGTCTCATCGCCGGGCTGGTCTCGGTCCGCGACGTGATCGGCGTCCTGGCGACGGCGGTCGAGAACCAGGATGTCGTGGTCGTGCGCAGCGGCACACATGTCGTGGTCACTGAAGGGTGAGCGGGCGTCGCACGAGGTCAGCAGGTCACCGCGCCGCAACCCCATCGCCCGCTGAGCCCGCTTCGTGGGCAGCGACCATGACGGACTCTCCCAAGCGCGGCTCCACGACCATGACCGGGCAGCGGGCCTCGCGCAGCAGGGCGCGTACGACCGGGCCGAGGTGCGAGCCGAAGGGCAGCATCGGGTCGCGACGCGCGACCACGAGAAGGGAAGCGGCGAGCGTCGCGTCGACCAGTACCTCGACCGCCCGACCGAAGCGGGCCTCGAAGGTGCACGGCACCTGCTCGCAGACGCTCTCGGGCAACGGGGCGTCGGCGACCAGCTTCTCGCGGGCCAGACGCAGGAACTCCTCCTCGCCGAGATCCCGCTGGAGGATCTCCCGGTAGGCATCGGGGAGGTAGACGGCGCGGATCACCTGGACCGGCACGTCGTCGGTCGCGGCCAGGCCCAGGGCGGTCCAGAGCTCCGACTCGGCTCGCTTCTCGTCCTCCACCCCCACGACGATCGGTCGCGGCCCGTCCTGGGGCTCCCACCCCGCGGGCACGATGACCACGGGCGCATGGGCGCGAGCGGCCACGGCCGCCGCGATCGACCCCACGGGGATTCGTGCTCGGTGGCCGTGCTGCCGGTGCTCCATGACGAGGAGCTCGGCCAGCCGGCTGCGCTCGATCAAGGTGGCGGCCACCCCGCCGCGCAGCAAGGTTCCGCTGACGCAGCGGTCGCCCCCCGCCCGGTCCCGCACCCGCGCGACCGCATGGTCGAGCCGCTCACGGCCCGCGGCGACGAGCTGGTCGAACGGGATGCCCACCTCCCACGTTCCGGTGGGGCCGCCGACGACGGTCGGCACGACGGTCACCAGCTCGATGTCGAGGTCGAGGCGCTTCGCGGAGTCGACCACGAATCGGACCGTGCCCTCGGACAGGGGGTGCTCGGGGTCCACGGCAAGGACGACCGCAGGATCGGGGTTCATGGTGCTCACGGCGCGCCTCCTTCGGTCGTCGGTGCCTCCATCCAGCTCACCTGCGTCCCGCAGGTGCGAGGCCGGTCACCGCGAGCTCCGGCTCGCGGTGGGACGCCGGCGGGTCGGCGGCGTACGGCACCACCTCCACCGGGACGTCGCTGACCCGGAGCAGCGCGTGGCCGACCCCACCGAGGTGCCCGTACGGGGGCAGGGACCACCGGCGGCGCGAGATCAGCAGCAGGTCGCTGCCCTCGGAGGCGTCCAGCAGCACGCGGGCCGGATCGCCGTGGACGACCTTGGCCTCGACGGCTACGTCAGGGTGGGCCGCTCGACCTGCGGCGGTCGCCCCGTCGATCGTCTCGAGGCCGCTGCGTTCCCAGTCGTCGGAGTGGGTGCGGGCTTCGACCCGGTCGAAGTAGGGGTCGACCATGTGCCACGCCGTCACGACGGTCAGCGATGCGTGGCGCGCGGCCGCCTCCGCGAACGCCCGGGTCACGAGCTCGACGCTGTCTCGCCCGGACTTGAGACCGACGACGATCCGACCGCGCGGGTGTTCGTCGACCCAGTACGACGGCACCACGACGGTGTCGCACGGAGCGTGCGCGGCGACCGCGGCCGTGGTCGCGCCCGTCAGCAACCGGTCCACGGCGCGACGAGTCTCCCGGCCGATGGCCAGGAGCTGCGCCGATCCGGCCGCCTCGACGATGCCGGTGCTGCGGTCCCCACGCGTGAGCACCGTCGACACCTCGAGGTCGGGCGCCAGCCGGTGGACGGTCGCGAGCTCGTCCGCGAGCAGCTGTTCGCCCACGCGCTGGAGGTCGCGGATCGGCACCGCCGGTCCGGGGCCGAGGAAGTCGGGCACCACATGCACCAGGCGCAACGGTGCCTCGCGCCGTCGCGCCGCGGTGATCGCGTACCGAACGGCGCCGGCGCTGCCCGGCAGCCCGTCGACGCCGACGAGCACGGGGCGAGTGGTGGGACGGGTGTTCATGGCTCCTCCTCTGCCGTCTCGACCAGGGTCATGTCGCGCGAGGGAAGTCCCCAGGGGCGGCGGTCCGGTCGGCTCAGGGACCTTGGTCCTCCCGCGGGAGGGTCGCGAGGGCGTACTTCTCGGATGGCGACGGGCCTCGGTCGGCGGATGGACGCCGCTTCCGAGCCGCCGGGTCCACGACCAGGACGGGCACGGCGCCGTGCCGCAACAACTCGCGCGCCGTGCGCCCCAAGGGGGCACCGATCGAGTGCTTGCGCCAGTGCCGGGCCACCACGAGCAGCTCCGCGGCCGAGGCGTGACGCAGCAGCTCCTCGGCCAGCATCGGGTCGGTAGCCGGACCGACCACGACCAGGTCGGTCCGGCGTCGCTCAGCCTCGTTGCGGGCCTCCTCGACCACGGCCCGATCGCGCTCGGGGTCGGAGATCCCGACCACCACGGCACCACCGATCCCCGCAGTCGGCCGCCAGGAGTCCGGCACTGCGACGACCGGGCACTGCGCCACCGCGGCAACGCCGGCGGTCACCGACAGCGTCGGCGTCTCGCCGTGCCGGCCCATGCCCTGATGCTCCATCACGAGCAGCGCGGCATGTGCGCTCAACGAATGCAGCATCGCCACCACCGAGCCGTGGGTGACCTCCGTGCTCACCGACAGCCGCTCGTCGTCGGGGTCCTGGGCATCGATCAGCTGTTGCGTCCGGGCCGCCGCGCGAGCCAGCAGCACCCGGCTGGTCTCGCGTAACTCACCGTCGACCAGGGCGATGTCATCGAGCGCGCGCGAGGCGAGGATCGGCCGGGCGACGTGGACGAGATGGATGCCGCAGCCGCGTCGCCGCGCTTCCGCGACTGCGTACTGCAGCGCGGCCTCGCAGTCGGGCCTGTCGACACCGACGAGGACCTTGGGCGGCTTCATGTCCCACATGTCGTTTCCTTCCTCACGCATGCTCGTCGTCCGGCTCGGTGCCCTGCAGCCGGAACGAGCGTCCGGTGACCTCGACGGGCCGCAGCTCCAGCACGTCGTACGCCGCGGTGTCGACCCACGGGCGGAGTCCCAGCGAGTCGGCGCGGTGCGCCTCGTCCTCGTGCAACCGGTGCAGCTCGCCGCGGGCCACCACCGACCACGCGGAACGGTCGTCGTACCAGTCGATCTCGAAGGCGACGCCGGCGTGCAGTGCGGCCGCGACGAGCTTGTTCCCCGAAGCCGTACGGAACAGGAGGGCTCCGTCGTCGACCGCGTAGTTGATCGGCACCATATGCACCTCGTCGACGAGGAGGTAGGCCAACCGTCCCAGCCGCCCGCGCTCCAGGAGCTCCCAGCAGGTCTCCACGGCGAGCTCCGTGACGTTCTGGTCGTCGGTCGTCATCGCGGTCGCACCTCCCGGATCAGGGAGGCGGCGAGGACCTCGACTGCATCCGCGGTCAGGCTCCGGGTCGACCGTCGACTCCCGACTCGACGCGTCGCCGGCTCTGCCAACGGCGGCCCTCGCCGCTCCCACCCCCATCCCACCTCGAGCAGGGCCGTGAGAGCAGGGTCGTTGGTCCCGACTCCGCTCGACCGAGGGCCCTCTCCAGGGCGGCAGCAGTCAGTGCTGTGGGTGCTTGGTGGCGAAGATCGCCGCCTGCGTGCGGCTGGTCAGCCCGAGCTTGGCCAACATCGACGACACGTAGTTCTTGACCGTCTTCTCCGCCAGGAACATCTTCTCCGCGATCTGCCGATTGGTCAGCCCCTGACCGATCAGCTCGAGGATCTTCTGCTCCTGCTCGGTCAACCCCTCCAGCTCCCGGTCCTTCGGCGGACCGGTGCGTACCCGCTCGAGCACCGCAGCCGTCATCGCCGGGTCGAGCATCGACTGACCGGCTGCGACCCGACGCACCGTGTCGACCAGATCGTTGCCCCGCACCTGCTTGAGGACATACCCGGCCGCACCGGCCATGATCGCGGCGAAGAGCGCATCGTCATCGTCGTAAGACGTCAGGATCAGTGCCTTGATCGAGGGATCCACCGAACGGATCTCGCGACACACGTCGATCCCCGACCCATCTGGAAGCCGGCCGTCGAGGATCGCGACGTCGGGCCGGAGCGCGGGGATGCGCCGCGCCGCCTCCTGGGCCGATCCGGACTCGCCCACCACGACGAGGTCCGGCTCTCCCTCGAGGAGCTCCTTGATCC
>DOWL01000193.1:38100-40221 GCA_003519585.1 Nocardioides sp.
CTCCCCCGGCGGACGATCTCGTGGTCGTCGAGCAGAAACACCCGCAGCGGAGCGGCGGCCCCGTCGGACCCGGTCTCGGCAGTATCGGTCACACCGCTCACGGTAGCGCCGTCCTCGGCACGTCTGCTGCCGTCTGTTGGGCCTGAATGCTCGGGACCTACGTCCCTGCCCCGATCCGGCAATCCCGGCGCACGCTCCACTCTGACCGCACGACCCGCTGGCCCCGAGGAGACGACATGCTGGTGCGAGAGCTGATGACCCACGACCCGGTGACCGTCAGCGCACACACGCCGGTGAAGGCGGCCCTGGCGCTCCTGGCCCGACACCACATCACCTCGATGCCGGTCGTCGGCAAGCACGGACGGCTGCGCGGCGTAGTGAGCGAGGCCGACCTGGTCCGCGACCTCGTCCGTCGCGACCCGCGCGCCCACGAGTTACCGGTCGACGACTCGTGGTCGGACCGGGATGCCGTGGTGGCCGACGTGATGACACCGCACGCGATCGCAGTACGGCCGGACTCCGATCTGGCCGAAGCGGTGGAGCTGATGACCTCGACGACCGTCAAGAGCGTCCCGGTGATCGACCGCGACGGCCGGGTCGTCGGGATGCTGAGCCGCAGTGACGTCGTCGGAGTCCTCGCCCGAGCGGACACCGACCTCGCGTCCGAGGTCGACGGCCTCCTCGCCTCGGTCGGTCTTGCCGCCTGGTCCACCGAGGTCACCGACGGCGTCGTCACGCTGACCGGGCCCGCGGACGCCGACGAACGCGCCTTGGCGCACGTCGTGGCGGGCACGGTGCCGGGTGTGATCCGGATCGTCGACACCTGACCCAGGCGACCCGGCCGAGAGGGACCTTCGGCCCTGTGGGGGGCGATCCACCCCACGCACGATGGTCGATACCTCATCACCGCGCTCGGAAGGAACACCGTGACCACCACCGCAGCATCGACGCGTCCCCGGACGGCAGGCCGCGCGCACCCCGCGCTGGGCCGGTCCGTGGTCGGCGGCTTCTTCCTGGTGATGGGCGGCGTCCACCTCGGTCTGGTCTCCGCGGACCCTCAGGTCTACCGGCACTTCGCCGACCACGGGCTCTTCGGATTCGTGCGGACGGGATGGAGCGAGATCGTGATGGCGGACCCGTCGGTCTACGGGTTGCTGCTGATGGTCGTCGGCTGGTGGGTCTGGGCCTGGAGCCTGCCCGTCCTGGCACTCCTCGTGTGGCTGGCCAGCCGGGACTTCCTCGCGGCCCAGGAGCCGTCGTGACCGCGCCGCGCGTTCCAGAGCACGCCGTGCGCCGGATCGTCGAACTGGCCACGCGCGCACCGAGCGTGCACAACACCCAGCCGTGGCACTGGCGGTCCCACGGATCGCACCTCGAGCTGTACGCCGACCGCTCACGTCAGCTCATCGCGAGCGATCCCGACGGACGCAACCTCGTGATCAGCTGCGGAACCGCGCTTCACCACGCTCAGGTCGCTGCGGATGCGTTGGGGTGGCGGACGCGCGTGGACCGCCTCCCCGACCCGGACCAGCCCGACCTGCTGGCCCGGCTCCGACTGAGCCGGCGGTCACCGTCGCCGCACGCGACGGAGGCACTCGATGCCCTCGAGCGACGCTGCACGGACCGGCGCCGGTTCACGTCGTGGCCGGTGCCGACCGAGCGGCTCACCCACCTCGCGGCGCAGGCCTCGGCCTGGGGGGCGCGCGCGCTGCCGATCGGCGATGTCTCCGAGCGGTTCCTTGCCGAACTCCTCATCAACCGGGCCGTCGACGCTCAGCGCGCGGACCCGCCGGTCACCCGTGAGCAGCAGCAGTGGGTCGACCACGGCACCCGCGACGGCGTGCCGTCCGTGGTGCTGCCCCGTACGGGGGACGCGACCGCGCGGCGGCCGAGTCGCTTCACCACCGGGCTTCTGGGGGACATCGGCGGCCGCGAAGTCGAGGCATCGGACGGGCTGATCGTCATGTACGGCACCACGGACGACGTCGATACCTGGCTCCGCACCGGTGAAGGGCTCAGCGCCCTGTGGCTGGCCGCGACCACGGAGGGTCTCTCGGTGGTCCCGTTGAGCCAGGTCGTCGAGGTAGCTGCGACGCGTGAGGCGATGCGGCTCGAGGTGCT
>DOWL01000193.1:40334-45219 GCA_003519585.1 Nocardioides sp.
GCGGCTCGAGGTGCTCGGGGGGCTGGCACTGCCCATGATCGTGGTCCGCATCGGCTGGCAGGCGATCAGTCGCAGCCAACTGCCGCACACGCCCCGTCGACCGGTGGCCGACCTCATCGACCTCACCTGACGCCGACCCGCTCAGGTGACCGGACGCAGCTGACGCGGTGCCGAGCCGTCCGGACCGACGGGGATCGCCAGCCGGACCTTGGCGTCGACGACGACGCAGCCGCTTGCGTCGATCAGGACCGGGTTGAGGTCGAGCTCCGCCACCTCGGGTACGTCGGTCGCCAACCGCCCCAGTCGCACCACGAGCTCGACCAGCCCCGCGACGTCACCCGCCGGAGCGCCGCGGAAGCCGGCGAGCAGCCGTGCGATCCGCAGCGAGCCGATGGCCCGCTCGGCCTCGGAGGCCGAGACCGGCGGCACCAGGAAGGCCCGGTCGTCCCATACGTCGGTCGTCACGCCGCCGGAGGCGACCATCACCAGTGGACCCATGGAGGGGTCGCGGACGACCCCGAGCGCCACCTCGGTGCCTGACACCATGGGTTGCACCAGGACCTCGGGGGCATGGCCGACGGCCGCGCGGAAGTCGCGATAGGCGTCACGCACCTGCTCCCGCGTGCGTAGCCCCGTCCGCACCAGTCCCAGTTCGGTCTTGTGCACGATGCCGGGATCGGTCACCTTGACCGCCACCGGCAAGCCCGCCCGGACGGCACCGTGCACCGCTTCGGTGGCCGAGTGTGCGGTGCAGCCGAGCAGCCCGACGCCGTACAGCGCGAGCAGCCCGGATGCTTCCGACGCACTCAACCAGCGACTGTCGGCTGGACCGAGGAGTTCGTGGGCCCCCGCGCGCGCCGCCACCACGCCCGCCGGGTCGGTCGGCTCCGGTGCCGGGCCGAGGTCGGCGAGCCAGGCGGCGTACCGCACCGCCCGGCCCAGGGCGCGCAGAGCGGACGCCGTCGTGCGGTAGGTCGTGATGGGAGTGTCGCTCGGACCCGCGTCGGGCAGCCCGCCCAGAGGTACGCCGAGAACCGGGAGGCCCGGATGCGCCGCTCGGGCCCGCACCAGCTCCGGCATCGTGGCGCGGCCGTCGGTCACGCCGGTCGCCACGGGCAGCACCAGGACCGCGTCCACCTCGCCGGAGGCGAGCACCGCGTCGAGAAGCGCCGCGAACTGCTCGGGCGGGACCCCAGCGCCGGCGTCGACCGGGTTCGTGGTGCCGGTGGTCCCGTTGACCAGCTCCGCCAACCGAGCCTGCAGACCCGCCGAGAACTCCGGGACCTCGAGACCTTCGTCGGCGGCGGCGTCGGCCGCGAGCACCCCCATCCCCCCGGCGTTGGACACGATGGCGACCCGACGTCCGGCCGGAAGCGGTTGCTGGGTCAGCAGGACCGCGGTTCGGGCCAGGTCCTCGGCGTCCCGGCAACCGATCACGCCGGCCTGCGCGAACAGCGCGTCGACCCCGACCGCCGGGGTAGCGGCCGCGGCGGTGTGCGATGCACCCGCCCGACTGCCTCCGGCGGAGCGGCCACCGACCACGGCCAGCAACGGCTTGCGCCGGGCGAAGCGCCGCGCGAACCGCGCGAACTTCGCCGAGTTGCCGAACGACTCCAGGTAGAGCGCCGCGGCTGTGATCTCGGGATCGTCGTACCAGGCCGCGAGCAGGTCGTTGCTGGACACGTCGGCCTTATTGCCCAACGAGACGAACGTGTGGACACCGAGTCCCAGCTCACGTGCCAGATCCATGAGCACGATGCCGACACCGCCCGACTGGCTGGCCACGGCGAGGCCACCCGAGGGTGGCACCGCTTCGTTGAAGGTCGCGTTGAGCCTGAGGTCGGGGTGGTTCAGCAGCAAGCCGAGGCAGTTGGGCCCGACGATGCGCACATCGTGAGCACGGGCCAGCGAGACGAGGTCGTGCTGCATCCGGGCGCCATCGGCGCCCAGTTCGCCGAACCCCGAGGACACGATCACCGCGGCGCGCACGCCCGTGGCCACCGCGTCCCGGAACACGTCGAGAGCCAGCGCGGCGGGCACGCAGATCACCACGAGGTCCAGCCCGTCGGGGATGTCGTGGAGGGAGTGGTACGTCGGAACTCCGGCCAACTCCTCGGCCCGCGGATGCACCGCCACGATCCGGCCGGCGAAGCCGCCGGTGACGATCGAGCGCAACACGGTCGCGCCGATGCCGGTGCCGTCCGCACGCGCACCGACCACGGCTACCGATCGCGGGTGGAGCATCGGGTCGAGCGAGCGCGCCTCGGCGCGGAAGTCGCGCAGATCGGCCTGGTCGGTGGACTCGACGGTGGCGCCGGTGCCGAGGGTGATCACGACCGTGCCGGGCTCGAAGGTGCGCTCCCTTGCGTAGCCGGCTCCGGTGATGACGCTGAGCATCGCGTGGTTCTCACTCAGCACGTCGGCCTCGAGCTGGGTGATCCCGCGCTCGAGCGCGAGCGCCGCCAGGTGCTCCAACAGCAGCGTCCCGACGCCGTGACCTCGAGTGTCGTCGGCCACGAGGAAGGCGATCTCGGCCCGGTCCGGGCTCATCGGCTCTGCCGTGGCCAGGCCGACCAGCCGGCCGTGCCGCTCGGCCACCAACGCCAGGTGCTCGGGGTGGGCCAACACGTGGTCGGCATAGGCGTGCGCCGCGTGTCGGGACACCGAGAAGAACCGCATCCGGATCGCGTCGTCGGAGACCTGCTCGTGCAGGTCGTGCAGCGCATCCGCGTCCTCGCCCCGGAGCGGACGGATCACCGCGATGGATCCATCGGCGAGGAGCACGTCGGCCGGGCCCGGAGATCGCCACATCGTCATCGCGCCGTCCTCCGGGACCACAGTGCATCGGCACCGTCCCACGCCGCGCCGACCTGTCGGCCGGTGAGCTCGGTCCACGGCAGGTGCAGCTCGACGGCGCGGTCCCCGTCGGCCCAGGGGCGCAACCAGGCCCGGTCGAGCCCGGCCGGCGGATCGGTCACGAGCACCCCGACCCCCCGGGCCACGACGCTCCAGCCCTGCCACTGCGCGTCGTCCACGACGTCGACCTCGAACGCGATCGCCCGGTCGGCGCCGTACCGGACGAGCGTCCCGTCCGGCGTGGTCCGCACCACGACGACGGCGCCGACCACGGTGTAGTTGACCGGCACGATCTCGGGACCGCGGGGACTGACGAGGACGACGCGGCCGAAGGTGCCGCGGCGCAACAGCCGCTCGCACTCGTCTCGGTCCAGCTCTCGGAGGACAGGCACCCCTTCAGCCTCGGGGTCCGGCCGAGCCCGCGGGAGGGTCCTTGGTCCCGCCCGGCCGGGTACGTCGGCCATGTGAGGCCCGTCCGTCGGCGACGAGGCTGAAGACATGACCGGTCACCCCATCCCGCGAGGCAGCATCGTGGTCGGCGTCGACGGCTCGGAGCACGCCGACCGAGCCGTCGACTGGGCAGCCGAGCAGGCCGCCCTCGAACACCGGACGCTGGCCCTCGTGCACGGCGCCGACCAGCTCGTGCTCCGAGACACGGCCTGGCTCGACGTGCAGGGCATCGACCATCGCGAGCTGGCCAAGGCGCTGCGACAGGCGGCCGACGCCGTCGTCGCCTCGGCGCGCGGTCGCGCGCTCTCCGTGGCTGCGGAGCTGGACGTGGTGACCGACGTGGTGGACGCCGATCCCCGCGTCGCACTCTCCGACCTCTCGTCCCGTGCCCACCTGGTCGTGCTCGGGTCGCGTGGTCGTGGCCCCGTTGCCTCCGCGGTCCTGGGCTCGGTCAGCGCGTCGGTCACCCGGCACGCCCAGTGCCCGGTCGTGGTCTGCCGCCCACCTCGCGAGCGGAGCGCGGCGCCTGACCGCGTGGTCGTCGGCGCCGACGGCACCACCGCCTCGCGGCCCGTCCTCGAATTCGCGTTCCAGCAGGCCTCGCTCCGCGCGGCGCCGCTCACGGTCATGCACTGCTTCTACGACGTGGCGGTCGCGACGGACGGTGTCCGCGTCATCCCGGCAGGCAGTGCCGAGGCCGTCGAGGAGCTGCCCGACCTGCGCCTCCTCCTGGCCGAGTCCGTCGCCGGACTGGCCGAGAAGTACCCCGATGTCGAGGTGACGCAGCAGTTGGCGCGCGGCCTGGTCGACCAGTGCCTCAGCGATCACGCACCGGATGCCGCCCTGGTCGTCGTGGGACGCACCGACGCGCACGGGTGGTCCCGCTTCCTGCACGCCTCCTGCGCGCTCGCCGTACTCGAACGCGCCCACACCACTGTCGCCGTCGTGCCGGAGGGCACGTGAAGAGAGGAAAGACCATGAACACCACACCCAGCGGTTCCATCGTCGTCGCGATCGGAGCCGACGGCTATGAGGCTGCGCTGCAGTTCGCCGTCGCCGAGGCTCGGCGCACCGGTCGCGAGCTCCACCTGGTCCACGTCCTCCAGTTGCCGGCGGGGGAGGCCTACGCCGGCGTGTACGGCGGCATGCTCGACACCGCGAAGAAGACCCTGGACGAGGCTCTGGCGCGGGCCACCGAGGTGGCGGGCGACGACGTGGCGGTCACCGCCGAACTGGTCGACAACGGCTGGGTGGTCGACAACCTGACCCGGAAGGGGGACACCGGATCGACGCTGGTCCTCCAGCACCGCGCGATGAGCCGGCTCAAGCGGATCTTCACCGTCTCGATGGTGCACGGCGCCGCCGGCAAGGCTCGTGTGCCGGTGATCTCCGTGCCCGAGGAATGGGACCCGCAACGCGAGGACAAGGGTTTTGTGACAGCCGCGGTCCAGGACCCGGTCGAGGCACCGGCCTTGCTTCGCGCGGCGTTCGAGGAAGCCAGGTCGCGGGATGCCGAGCTGGTCGTGCTCCACGCCTGGTGGCTGGCCTCCGGCTTCGACGTCGTCGTCGTCGACACCGC
>DOWL01000193.1:45314-45926 GCA_003519585.1 Nocardioides sp.
GACGTCGTCGTCGTCGACACCGCCGTCCGCGACGAATGGGCCGCCCGGAGCCGGGAGGAGTTGGCGGCCGTCCTCGCCCCCCTCGAGGCGGAGTTCCCCGACGTCCACGTGGTCGTCCGGGTCCGGCACGCCCCGCCGGTCGAGGCCGTGCTGGACGCCGCCGAAGCCTCCGACCTGCTCGTGCTGGGGCGCCGCCACCACCTGCTGCCGCTGGGGACCCACCTCGGCCCGGTCGCTCGAGCGGCGCTCGACCACGCGAGCTGCCCCGTCCTCATCACACCGGAGCTCGCCGTCGTGGCCGTCGCTACTGACGAGCCCGCGGTCGCCGCGCCGGAGATCGCGCTCGACGCCGCGGCCGGATGAGCCTCGCCACGGCCTGACCAGGTCGTCGAGCGGTGGGGGCGGGACCAGACATCGGAGGTCTGGCCCGCCCCCACCTCTGTCAGCGACGTTCCGGTGCGGACTCCTCGAGCCGCTGCTCGAGGTCCAGGACCCGCCGCGTCGTGCTCAGCACGGAGTCGGGGTTCAGGCTCATCGAGTCGATGCCGACCTCGACCAGGAACTCCGCCATCTCCGGGTAGTCGGAAGGCGCCTGCCCGCACAGTCCGGAGT
>DOWL01000193.1:46012-46166 GCA_003519585.1 Nocardioides sp.
CTACTGCCCGCACAGTCCGGAGTGGATGCCGTTGCGCCGGCAGCCCTCCACCGCCCAGCGGATCATCTGCTTCACCCCGGGGTCGCGCTCGTCGTAGTCGAACGCGACGGTGGCGTTGTCGCGGTCGACTCCGAGGGTCAGCTGGGTGAGGTCG
>DOWL01000193.1:46332-51948 GCA_003519585.1 Nocardioides sp.
GAGGGTCAGCTGGGTGAGGTCGTTCGAGCCGATCGAGAAGCCGTCGAACCTGCGGGCGAACTCGTCGACGAGGACCACGTTGTTGGGGATCTCGCACATGGCGTAGATCTTCAGGCCGTGCTCACCGCGGCGCAGCCCGAGCGCGGCCATCCGGTCGAGCACCAGGTCCGCCTCCTCGAGCCGGCGTACGAACGGCAGCATGAGCACGACGTTGTCGAGCCCCATCTCCTCGCGCACCCGACGCATGGCCCGGCACTCGAGCGCGAACCCCTCGGTGTAGGCAGGGTGGGCGTAACGAGAGGCGCCACGGAAGCCCATCATCGGGTTGTCCTCCCGCGACTCGAAGTCCCGGCCACCGAGGAGTGAGGCGTATTCGTTGGTCTTGAAGTCGGACATACGCACGACGACCGGGCGCGGGTAGAAGGCGGCGGCGATGGTGCCGACGCCCTCGGCGAGCCGCTCGACGAAGAACGTCGCGCCGTCGGGGTAGCCGACCGTGAGCCGCGCGAGCGCGGCCCGCGTGTCGGCGTCCTGCACTCGCTCGGGGTGGACCAGGGCCATGGGGTGCGCCTTGATGGACTCGCTGATGATGAACTCCATCCGGGCCAGACCCACGCCGTCGCTGGGTAGCTGAGCGGTACGGAAGGCCAGGTCGGGATTGCCCAGGTTGACCATGATCTTGGTGCGCGGGCGGCGCAGATCCGACATGTCCGTCGTCTCGACACGCACGTCCGCCTCGCCGGCGTAGACCCGACCCACGTCCCCTTCGGCACAGGACACCGTGACCGTGGTGCCCGTCACGAGGGCGGTCGTGGCATCGCCCGCGCCGACCACGGCCGGGATGCCGAGCTCGCGCGCGACGATGGCCGCGTGACAGGCGCGGCCGCCGCGATCGGTGACGACGGCGGCAGCGGTCTTCATCACCGGCTCCCAGTCGGGAGTCGTGGTGTCGGCGACGAGCACCTCACCGGGGCGGAAGTCGGCCAGCTCCTCCGGACCTCGGACGACGCGCACCGCACCGATGGCCGCCCGATCGCCCACCGCACGGCCGTCGGCGAGCACCCGCCCGTGGCTGCCCACGACATACCGATCCAGCAGCGTCGCGGAACGTTGCGAGGCGACCGTCTCGGGTCGCGCCTGGACGACGTAGAGGAGTCCGTCCACCCCGTCCTTCGCCCACTCGATGTCCATCGGGCGCCCGTAGTGCTCCTCGATGGCCAGCGCGTGGTCGGCCAGTTCGAGCACGTCCTCGTCGGTGATGGAGAAGCGGTTCCGGTCGTCCGCGGACGTCTGTACGTTGGCCGGCCCGAGGTGACCAAGGACCATCGTCTTCGACTTCGTGCCCAGTCGGCGCCGGAGCACCATGCGGTGCCCGGCGCGGAAGGTCGGCTTGTGCACGTAGAACTCGTCGGGGTCGACCGCGCCCTGCACGATGTTCTCGCCGAGCCCGTACGACGAGGTCAGGAAGACCACGTCCCGGCAACCCGACTCGGTGTCGAGGGTGAACATCACCCCGGAGGCCGCTCGGTCACTGCGCACCATCTGCATGACCCCGACGGACAACGCCACCTTGAAGTGGTCGAAGCCCTGGTCGACGCGGTAGTGGATGGCGCGCTCGGTGAACAGACTCGCGAAGCAGTTCACGACGGCGTCGAGCAGAGCCTCCTCCCCCACCACACCGAGGTAGGACTCGTGCTGGCCGGCGAAGCTCGCGTCCGGCAGATCCTCGGCGGTCGCCGAGCTGCGGACTGCGACCGATGGTGTGCCCGGACCCAGCTCCCGGTATGCCGTGAGGATCTCCTCGACCAGGTCGCGCGGCAACGCGGCGCGGGCGACGACGTCCCGGGCCAGCGCCGCCCGCAGACGCAGGTCGGCCATGTCGTCGGGTTGCAGGTCGTCGAGCGCGTCGTGCAGGGCGTCGAGCGCATGCGCGTGCTCCAGCGTGTGCCAGAAAGCGTCGGCCGTGATCGCGAACCCGTGCGGTACCCGGACCCCCGCGCCGGCGAGGTGCTGGTACATCTCGCCGAGAGAGGCGTTCTTGCCGCCGACCAGCGGCACATCGGTGGCGCCGATCTCGGCGAAGTCTCGGACGAACAGTCGCTCCATGGGGGTCACGCTCCTGGGTCGGTGGATGGAGTCAGATGTCTTCGGGATCCATACGGATCGCGCCGGCCGGGCACTCCTCGACACAGATGCCGCAGCCCTTGCAGTACTCGAGATCGATCGCGTACCGCCCGGGCGGCCCCAGCTTGAGCACGGCGTTGTCAGGACACAGCGCGTAACAGTTGTCGCAGGAGAAGCAGCTGCCGCAGGACAGGCAGCGACGCGCCTCGAAGAGCGCTGTCTCGGCGTCGAGACCGTGGACGACCTCGTCGAAGGTCGAGCTGCGCCTGGCCAGCTCGAGCAGGGGTCGGTGGCTGCGCGGAGCGTCCTCGTAGTACCACGTCGCCAGCGCGTCGTACGGCGCCAGGTCGGCCTCCGGAGGCGGAGTGGCCGCGCGACCCGCGAGCCAGTCGTCGATGCCCTCGGCGACTCTCCGACCGTGCCCGATCGCCGCCGTCACGGACCGCTCGTCCGCGATCACGTCGCCGCCGGCGAAGACGCCTGGCGCCGAGGTGGCCAGTAGCCGATCGGTGTCGATGGCGCCGTCGGTGATGTGGACTCCGCTGTCCCCGTCCAGCAGGGACAGGTCGGTGTCTTGGCCCAGGGCCAGCACCAACGAGTCCGCCGCCAGCTGCTCGATCCGGCCAGTGGGTTGCGGGAATCCGCTGTCGTCCAGCTCCATCGCCTCCACGAGCAGCCCGTCCGGGTCGACCCGGCCGATCGTCGACAGCCAGTGGAACTGCACGCCCTCCTCCTCGGCCTGGGTCACCTCGTCCTCGTGCGCTGGCATCCGCTCCCGGGTGCGCCGGTAGACGACGACGGCATCCGCGGCACCGAGGCGCTTCGCGGTGCGCGCCGCGTCGATAGCCGTATCACCTCCGCCGTACACCGCGACCCGGCGGCCGAGCAGAGGTCGCTCGCCCTCCTCCAGCCCGTGGAGCAGCGAGACCGCGTCGACCATCCGGGCCGCCGAGCCCGCGGGCAGGTAGGTGCGTCGTCCCAGCTGCGCGCCGACGGCCAGCACCACGGCGTCCCAGCCCTCCTCCTCACGGAGCCGGCTCACCGAGGTGACCGGAGTGTCCAGCTCGAGCCGGACGCCCATCCGCACCAGACGGTCGATCTCGGCGTCGAGCACCTCACGCGGCAGCCGGTAGCGGGGGATGCCGTAGCGCATCATGCCGCCGGGTCGCGGAGCGGAGTCGCGCACCACGACGTCGTGGCCGCGCAGGACCAGGTGGTAGGCCGCGGAGAGACCGGCCGGCCCGGCGCCGATGACCAGGACCTTGCGGCCGGTAGCGGGCACCGCGATCGGGATCGTCCAGCCGAGTTCGAGTGCGCGGTCGCCGAGGAACCGCTCGACCGAGTTGATGCCGACCGACTCGTCGAGCTGTCCCCGGTTGCAGGCCGTCTCGCAGGGGTGGTAGCAGACCCGGCCGGTGATGGCCGGGAACGGGTTGACCGCCATGATCGTCCGCCAGGCGTCCTCGTAGGCCGGGCCACCGCTCTCGGCCTGGTAGAGCCAGGTGCGGACGTCCTCCCCCGCCGGACAGGCATGTCCGCAGGGTGCGGTGAGGGTCTGGTAGACGGGATGCTCGGTCCGCCAGGTGCCGGTGTGATCGGCCCGGCTCGAGCCCGGCCCGAGCGTGGTTGCGTACGGCAGCTTCATGTCCATGCCTCGTCCCTCGTCTCGTCGCGAAGCAGGTCGAAGCGCTCGATCATCCGATCGGCGCGGTCCTGGAGAGCGGCGACCACCTCCGGCCGGCCGGGCTCTCCGAACAGGTGGGCGAACCGAGCCTGGGGTCGGAGGTACTCATCGACCGGGACCCGCCGCCGGATCGGCGTCGCACTGGTCACGGTTCCACGCTCCGCCTCGAAGACCGGGAAGAGTCCGCACTGGGTCGCCAACCGGGCGAGCCTGATGGTCGCCGCCGAGTCCGCGCCCCAACCCAGCGGGCACGGCACCAGCAGGTGCAGGTACCGCGCCCCGCGCAGACCCATCGCGGTGACGACCTTGGCCTCCAGGTCGTGCAGGTCGGCGACCGTCGCGGTGGCGACGTACGGGATCTCGTGCGCCATCGCGATGAGCGGCAGGCTCTTGCCGGTCCCGAAGGCGTTGCCCACCGACGCTCCCACGGGCCGGGTGGTCGACGTGCTGGCCGCCGGTGGGGTCGCGCCTGAGCGCTGGACCCCGGTGTTCATGTAGCCCTGGTTGTCGTAGCAGACGAACAGGACGTCGTCGTTCCTCTCGAACATGCCCGACAGGCACCCCAGCCCGATGTCGACGGTGCCGCCGTCGCCGGCCTGGGCCACGACCCTGGTGTCCCCACGCCCCGTGGCCTGCAGCGCGGCGGCGACGCCGGCGGCCACCGCGGCCGCGTTGCCGAACAGGCTGTGCAGCCAGGGCAGCTGCCAGGCGGACTCCGGGTAGGGAGTGGAGAAGACTTCGAGACAACCGGTCGCGTTCACCGTGACCATCCGGCCCTCGGCCGCCCGATGCGCGGCATCGAGCACGACCCGAGCGGCCAGCGCCTCGCCGCAGCCGCGACAGGCACGGTGCCCCGACGTGATGGCGTTGCGGCGATCGCCGCGGGACTGCTCGGTGTTCTGCTCGAGGTCGAGCAAGCGGTTGCCGGCGGCGTAGGTGCCGATCTGGTACAGCGGAGTGGTCATGACGGTGCCTCCTCCCGGACCAGTTCGCGAGCCACGACGGTGTGGTCGGCATCGCGGAAGTCGAGCACCCCGACGGGCTCCCAGCCGTCGAGGACGTCGCACACCAGGTCGGCGAGCGCGGCTCGGGTGACCGGACGGCCGCCCAGTCCCATCACGACCTCGCACACCTCGGTCCCGTCCGGCGCGCTGACACGTACGTCCTGGCCGAGCGTGCCTCCGGAGCCGACGCCGACAGCACGGTTGACGACCACCGCGCGGGGCACGCCGCTCAAGGCGTCGTGCAGGGCCTCGGCCGGCCAGGGTCGATAGCAGGTCACCCCGAGCACACCCGCCCGGACGCCGTCTACGCGAAGCGCATCGACCGCGTCGGCCGCCGTACCCCAGGCGGAGCCCATCACCACGAGCACGACCTCCGCGTCGTCGGTGCGATAGGGCCGCAGCAACCCTCCGGAGTCGCGTCCGAAGGCCGCTCGAAACTCTTCTCCGACCGCGGCGACGGCGTCCAGGGCGCGTCGCTGCCGCTGGACCATGAGGCACTTCACCTCGGTGAACGCCTCCGGTCCCACCATCGCGCCGATGGTCACCGGGTGGTCCGGGTCGAGCCACTGACGCGGACGGAACGGCGGCAGGAACGCGTCCACCGCCTCCTGCTCCGGGACGTCGATCTCCTCCATGGCGTGGGTCAGCACGAAGCCGTCCATGCACACCATGACCGGGAGGGAGACCCGCTCGGCCAGAGCAAAGGCCTGCACGTGCAGGTCGGCCGCCTCCTGGTTGGACGACGCGAAGAGCTGGAGCCACCCGGAGTCACGCTGCGAGAGCGCGTCGGAGTGGTCGTTCCAG
>DOWL01000193.1:52086-77935 GCA_003519585.1 Nocardioides sp.
GTCGTTCCAGATGTTGATGGGCGCCCCGATCGCCCGGTTCGCCACCGTCATCACGATCGGCAGCTGCAGTCCGGAGGCGTTGGGCAGCGCCTCGGCCATGAAGAGCAGCCCCTGGCTCGCGGTCGCGGTGTAGGTCCGCGCGCCGGCCGCCGACCCGCCGATGCAGGCCGACAGGGCTCCGAACTCCGACTCGACCAAGAGGTAGCGGCACCCGCCGAGGCCTCCGGAGTCGACCAGCTCCGAGAGCCGTTCGACGATGTGGGTCTGGGGTGAGATCGGGTAGGCCGCCACGACCTCGGGTCGGCACCTCGCGACCGTCTCGGCCACCGCCCGGGACCCCTCGATCTGCCTAAGCACGGTGCCGCTCCTGTTCCCGCACGAGGACATAGGCATCAGAAGCCAGCCGCAGGTTGGCCGCGAGCACCTCGTCGGGCGCGTGGCCGAACCGCTCCCTGATCGCGGCCTGGAGCGCATGGAGCTCGACCACGTGGGTCAGCGCGACCACCGCACCGACCAGCGCGGTGTTGGGCAGCGGGCGGCCGAGCGCTTCCCTGGACAGCTCCGTGGCCGGCAGGCACACGGCACACTGGCCAGGCGCCAGCGCCAGCCCCGCATGCACCAGCTGATCCGGCGACCGCCCGGTGTTCACGACCACCAGGCCCTCGGGTGTCAGGCCCGTCAGGATCGCGCCGTCATGGAGGAGGGTCGGGTCCTGGACGACGACGACATCGGGATGGCTGACGGGGTCGTGAGCACGGATCGGCCGGCCCGCGATCCGGCAGAAGGACACCACGGGCGCGCCGGTGCGCTCCGAGCCGAAGCTCGGGAGCGCTTGAGCATGCAACCCCTGGTCGAACGCGGCCAGGCTCAGCAGCTCGGCGGCGGTGACGACGCCCTGGCCACCGCGCCCGTGGATGCGGACCTCGAGCTTCATCAGACCGGGACGGCCACGGACCCGCCGACCAGCCGGACCAGCTCGGCCAGGCGGCAGGTGTAGCCCCACTCGTTGTCGTACCAGCCGAAGACCTTCACGAACCGCCCCGACGCCTGGGTGAGTGCCGAGTCGAAGATGCACGACGCGGGGTCACCCACCACGTCAGCGGACACGATCGGCTCGACCTCGTAGCGGAGCCGGCCACCGAGCTCGTCGCTGCGACTGGCGGCGTCGAAGACCGCATTGACCTCCTCGACGGTGACTTCGCGGTCGAGCAGCACGGCCAGGTCGACGAGCGAGCCGTCCACCATCGGCACCCGGAGCGCGACACCGTCGAGCCGACCGGCCAGCGCCGGCAGCACCTCGCCGACCGCCCGGGCCGCACCCGTGGTGGTCGGGATGATGTTGACCGCCGCCGACCGCGCCCGCCGCAGGTCCTTGTGCGGCGCATCGATCAGGTTCTGGTCTCCGGTGTAGGCGTGCACAGTCGTCATGAAGCCCTGCTGCACACCGAAGGCCCAGTGGAGGACCGAGACCATCGGGGCCACGCAGTTGGTCGTGCACGACGCGTTGGAGACCACATCGTGGAGATGCGGGTCGTACAGACCGTCGTTGATGCCCATCACGAAGGTCGCGTCGACATCCTTGCCGGGCGCCGAGATGACGACCTTCCGCGCGCCGGCCTCGAGGTGACCGCCCGCGGCGTCCGCCGTACGGAACCGGCCCGTGCACTCGACCGCCACGTCCACGGCGTACGACGCCCAGGGCAGGTCGACGGGGGTGGCGGCGTTCGACCACGGGACCTTGCGGCCGTCGACGACCAGACAGTCCTCGCCGGCGTCGACGGGGACCGGGAACCGGCCGTAGGTCGTGTCTCGACGGAGCAGCGCCGCCAAGGTGGCGGGATCCGCCAGGTCGTTGACGGCGACGACGTCGAGGTCGTCGCTCAGCACGGCCTGCCGCAGCAGCGCTCGCCCGACCCGTCCCAGTCCGTTGATCGCGATCCTCATCGTCCTGCTCTCCTTCCGCCGAGCCTTCCGGGCCCGCCTCCTTCGCCCACCTTTCGCGAACCCCACCCGGCCCGGGCAGGGCCGCACGTCCCCGTCACTCGGGACCTTGTGACTGAGCGGCTCCCACCACGACACTCAGTCCGGCAGCATCTGGGACCAGCCCGGGGCGACCGTGCCCGATACGCCCGCGGTGGCCACCATGACCGCCTTGACCGTGTGCATGCGGTTCTCCGCCTGATCGAAGACGATCGAGGCGGGCGACTCGAAGACCGCGTCGGAGACCTCGAGGCAGGTCTCCCCCGGCATGGTCGCGAGCACCTCCGCCCCCACTCCGGTCTGCGCATCATGGAACGCCGGCAGGCAGTGCATGAACTTCGCCGCAGGGTTGCGGGTGGCGAGCATCAGCGAATGGTCCACCCGGTAGGGGCGCAGCAGGTCGATCCGCTCGGTCCACTCGTCGTGCGACTCTCCCATCGACAGCCAGACGTCGGTGTAGACGAAGTCGACTCCCCAGACGCCCTCACGCGGGTCGTCGGTCGCCATGAGCCGGGCGCCCGTCTCCCGCGCGATGTCCTCGGCCACTGCCCAGACGTCCCGCGGCGTCGCGAGCGCTCGCGGGGCGACCATCCGCACCTCCATGCCAGACATCGCACCGGCGACCAGGAGCGAGCGGGCCACGTTGTTGCGGGCGTCGCCGACATACGCGACGGATACCTCGGTGAGCGGCTTGGTCGAGTGCTCCTCCATCGTGAACACGTCGCAGAGCGACTGGGTCGGGTGCCACAGGTCGCTGAGGCCGTTCCACACCGGTACGCCGCTGTGGCGGGCGAGCACCTCGACGTCCTCGTGCCCGAACCCGCGGTACTCGATGCCGTCGAAGGTCCGCCCGAGGACCCGGCCGGTGTCCTTGACCGACTCCTTGTGACCCAGCTGCGAACCGGAGGGGTCGATGTAGGTGACGTGCGCGCCCTGGTCGTGCGCCGCGACCTCGAACGCGCACCTGGTCCGCGTGGACGTCTTGGCGAAGACGAGCGCGAAGTTGAGGCCGGCGAGCCAGTGTGCCTCGTCCCGGGTCCGGCGCTCGCGCTTGAGCTGGGCGCTCAGGTCGAGGAGTCCACGCCAGTCGGCGAAGCTGACGTCCAACTCCTTGGTGAAGCTCCGGCCCCGGAGGTCGAGGTCGCCGGGGACGATCGTGCGGTGGTGGGTGACGGACATCGGTTCACGCCTCTCGAGAGATCGGACAGGTCATGCACCGCGGCCCTCCTCGGCCGCGGCCCAGCTCCGAGCCGACGACCGGGAGCACTGTGATGCCGTGGTCGGACAGGTAGCGGTTGGTGGTGGTGTTGCACTCGTAGCCCAGGACGACTCCCGGTTCGACGGCCAGGAAGTTGTTGCCGTCGTCCCACTGCTCCCGCTCGGCGGCACGACGGTCCATCGGCACCTTGAGCACGCGCACCTGATCGACCTGCAACGCATAGGACAGCTCGCGGAACAGGTCGTCGTTCTCGTGGAAGGCCAGGCCGCCGTACTCCGGGGTCACGTGCCACGAACGGAGCGTGTCGGGCAGGTACGGATACACCGAGTAGGCGTCGCGGTCGACCTGGGTCAGCGCCGTGTCGAGGTGCATGAAAGCTCGCGACTTGGGCAGTTCGACGACGATCACCCGCTCGGCGGTCCCCGTCTCGAACAATCGCTGCGACAGCGCCTCCACTCCCTGCGGCGTCGTCCGCTCGCCCATCCCGACCATGACGGTCCGGTGGCCCACGACGGCGACGTCGCCGCCCTCGACGGTGGCCGGGACGTGCACCGCCGAGTCGTTGCCGTAGAGGAACGTCGGCGGGGCGGCCCGGAACATGGGGTGGAAGTTGTAGACCACGCGCGAGTTGATCGTCTCCCGCTGCCGTGCCTCCTTGGCCATCGGGTTCACCGACACGGCGCCGTAGATCCAGGCGGAGTTGTCGCGCTGGAACAGGTGGTTCGGCAATGGGGCCAGGATGAAGTCGTCCGGCGACGCACTCCGCAGGAGCAGGCTCGGGGTGGTGAGCCAGGCCCCCACGTCGCGTTTGGTCAGCCCCCCGATGAGGACGTCCGCCAGCTCGGCGGCCGGATAGGTGCGCACCAACTCCGCGACGGCTCCCGACAGCATCGGTCCGAACCGCTCGGGGGTGGCGAGCCTGCTCGCGAGGAAGTCACGTGCCCCGTCGGCCTCGAGCGCCTCGGCGAGCAGATCGGCGAAGTGGTGCACCGTGACGCCGCGGTCGACGAGTTGCTTGGCGAACAGGTCGTGCTCGTCGCGGGCCCGGTCGGCCCACATGACGTCGTCGAAGAGCAGGGCGTCGACATTGGTGGGGGTGAGCCGGGAGAGCTCGGAGCCCGGCCGGTGCACGATGACCTCGCGCAGCCGGCCGACCTCCGAGTCGACGGTGAACCTCTGGTCGCTGGTCACGTGTCGCTCACTTGTACGGCGGCACGTCGGCCGGCTCGGTCATGTGCTTGCGTTGCAGCAGGTAGACCGGGATGCCGAGGACCAGCGCCCCGGCGGTCATGAGGTACGGACCCCAGTAGACGTACCAGGCGTTGCCGGTGTTGCGGCTGTAGTAGATGAAGGCCAGCGACAGCCCGGCCGCCACCACCGTGACCACCAGGTCGCGCACGAGCCGCGCCGTGCTGGTGGCATGGCCGTCACGGACCCGCCAGATCGCCTGGACGACGGCGGAGAAGGCGTACGGCACCGCGGCGGTGATTCCGGTCATCAGGACCAACGTCGTGAACACCGTGGCTCCGTTCGCGCCGGCGTAGCTGACCAGCACGGCGACAGAGGCGAGCAGGGTCGAGGCGATGATCCCGACCGATGGCATGCCACGCGAGGACTCGTGTGCGAAGGCCCGCGGGAAGAGACCGTTGCGGGCCGCGGCGAGCGGCATCTCCGCGCAGATCATCGTCCAGCCGTTGAGGGCTCCGATGCCCGAGATCACGACCGCGGCGGCCACGATGTTGCCGGACCACGAGCCGCCGAAGATCTGGTCCGTCGCGGCGGCGTACGACGCCTGGTTGGCATCGGACGCGAGCGCCGCGGCCGGCAGGATGCCGAAGATCGCGACCAGCGAGAGCAGGTAGACCACGGCGCTGGCCGCCGTACCGCCGAGCGTGGAGCGCGGGACGTTCCGCTCCGGGTCGCGCACCTTCGCGGCGGTGACGGCAGCCGCCTCGACGCCGAGGTAGCTGAACAGGCAGATCGCCGCCGCTCCCCCGATGGCCGAGAGACTGGTGTCACCACTGGTGTTCCACGGAGTGAAGTTGCCGGAGCTGACGAAGAAGAGGCCTACGGTCGCCATGAAGAGCAGCGGCACGAACTTGGTCACGGTGGTGACCACCTGGAAGGCACTCAGGTTGCGCACGCCGGTGAGGTTGACGGCGGCTGGAATCCAGAGGCCGGCCAACGCGATCAGGATCGACGCCCAGGTGGCGCCGTCCTTGTTGATGAAGTGCTCGACGTAGAACACCCACCCGACCGCGATGGCGGCGTTCCCCGCCCAGGCCGTGATCCAGTAGAACCAGGCGTTCGCGAAGCCCCAGCCGTTGCCGAACTGGGTGCGGACGTAGGCGTAGGGACCGCCCTCGGCGGGCATCCGGCGAGCCAGGCCGGCGAAGACCAGGGCGAGGGCCAGGGCCCCGACGGTCGCGATGAGCATCGCGACGAGGCTGATCGGCCCGTACGACGCGAGCGCGTAGGGCAGGCTGAAGATGCCGACGCCGACGATGCTGCCGACGACGAGGGCCGTGGCCTGCCACGGGCCCATCTTCTGGTCGCTGTGGGTGCCGGTCGTCTGGGCCGGTCGACGGTGTTGCGTGCTGACTGACATGGCGCACTCCTTCAACAGGTGTGCTCCCACCGTCCCGCCGCACGCGGGGCACGGGTCAGAGCGCGAAGACCCTCGACGGTGAGACCAAGGTCCCGTGATCCGGGCCGGACCAGCGCGACGGGCGACTCGTCGGTGTGGACCGGGTCAGAGCCGGTGGCCAGATCGCGCGGCCTTGACCGCGCCGTCGACCAGGACGAGCACGACTGCCGCCGAAGCGGCGCCGGCCCAACCCTCCGCCGAGGGCCAGCCACCGCCGAGCAGCTGCGAGAGGCCGGGCAGGCCGAGGAAGAGGAGGAGCAGGCCCAGCTCCGCGGCCACAGCGACGATGATCAGCCGGTTGCCCAGGAGCGGCAGTCGCCACACGGGAAGCGCGGTGCTGCGACACGCGAACGCGTTCGCCATCTGCGCCAGCGCGATGGCTGCGAACACGGTGCCCGACGCCGTGAACAGCAGCGCATCCTGCGGCTCATCCCCCCACGTCCAGCCGCCGGAGACCAGCACGACGGTGCAGGCCGCGATCGCCATGACCGCTTCGGTCAGGCCGAGGACCAGGAGGGCTCGCACCAGCAGCGCCCGGTCAACCAGCCGCCTCCGCTCGCGGCCGTGCATGATCCCGCCGCGGGGCGGCTCGGTTCCGAGCGCCAACGCGGGGAGCATGTCGGTGCCGATGTCGAGTGCGAGCACCTGCAACACGCTGATCGCCAGCGGGTAGCTGCCCCCGCTGAGCGCCCAGACCGCGAACGGCGCGAGCTCCGCCACGTTGTCGGTGAGGTGATAGGTCAGGAACCGGCGGATGTTCCGGAACGTCGCGCGACCCAGCTCGACCGCGGCCACGATCGTCGCGAAATGGTCGTCGAGGAGGACGAGGTCCGCGGACTCGCGGGCGACGTCGCTGCCGCTGGCCCCCATCGCCACGCCGACGTCCGCCTCGCGGAGCGCCGGCGCGTCGTTGACCCCGTCGCCGGTCATGGCGACCACGTGCCCCCGACCACGCAACGCCGCCGCCACGCGGAACTTGTCGCCCGGGCTCACTCGGGCAAGCACGGCTCCTCCCGGGCGGTCGATGAGCGCGGCCAGCTCCTCGTCGTCGTCGGGGAGCTGATCGCCGGTGAGGACGATGCCGTCCTGACCGAGCAGGCCGATCTCCCGCGCGATGGCTTCGGCCGTCCGCGGATGGTCGCCGGTGATCATGACCACCCTGATGTCCGCCGCTCGGCAGGCGGCGAGAGCCTCCGCGACCTCCTCCCGGGGCGGGTCGACGAGGGCCACCAGTCCGAGAAAGGCCAGCTCCCGCTCCATCGCCTCACTCGGCTCGCCGGCCCAGGTCCGGCGGGCCACCGCGAGCACCCGTCGTCCGGAGGTGGTGAGGCGGAGCAGTTCGTCGTCGAGTCTGGCCGGCACCGAGGATGGGATGCAGCGAGGTACCACGCTCTCGGGTGCGCCGAGGACGGAGACCTCGCCCGACCCGGCCAGCGACGAGGTGAGCATCCGGTCGGCGCTGTACGGCCGCCGCTCGCCGCTGTCGGCGTCGGCGACTCCGACCCTGAGCGCCAGGCAGTGGAGCGCCGCTTCCATCGGGTCGCCCTGCGCCTGCCAGTCCCCGCGGGTGGCGGTCAGGTCGACCGCCCGGCCGTTCACACAGGCGACCGCCGCCCGTGCGACCCCGGGCAGCGCCGCGACGGACGCAGGCGTACCGTCGATCGTGGCGGCCGGGCGGTATCCCTCTCCCGTGATGGTGACAGAGCCGGACGCCGTGACGACCTCGACGACGCTCATCCGGTTCTGGGTGATCGTCCCGGTCTTGTCGCTGCAGATGAAGGTCGTGGCGCCCAGCGTCTCCACCGCGTCCAACCGGCGTACCAGCGCCGACCGACCCGCCATGGTCTGGGCGCCGCGCGCCAGGGACAGCGTGACGGTGGGCAGCATGCCCTCGGGCACCAGCGCCACGCCCACCCCGACCCCGAAGAGGAAGGCATCGGTCACCGACAGCCCGAGGAGCACCGCCACCACGCCGAGTGCTGTCCCGGTTCCCGCGGCGATCACGGCGATGATCCGGACCAGCCGGTTCAGCTGGTCGGTCAGCGGGCTGGGCGGTCGCTCCGCCGACTCGGCCAGCCTCGAGATCCCGGCCAGGGTGGTGGCGGTCCCGACGGCTGCCACGACGCACGTGGCCTCGCCCTGGACCACGAAGGTGCCGGCCATCAGCCGGTCCCCGGTCGCACGCGACACCGCGCCGCTCTCCCCGGTCACCATCGACTCGTCAAGGCTCAGGCCCCGGTCGCCCCGGACATCGAGGTCGGCCGGCACCCGGTCCCCCGCCTCGAGGAGCACCACGTCGCCCACGACGAGGTCGACGGCCTCCACCGAGACCGGGACGCCGTCCCGCACCACCCGGGTGGCCGAGGGCAACAGCGCGCGCAGACGCTGGGTCGACCGGTCGGCGCGGTACTCCTGGCCGAACGCGAACAGCCCGTTGAGCAGGATGATCACGACGATCGCCACGGTGAGCTCCGGCATACCCGCCAGCAGGGCCAGACCCGAAGCGACCCAGAGCAGAACCGCCAGCAGGTGCGTCAACTGGGCGGCCAGCAGCCTCAGGGCCGAGGGGTGGGCCGGCTCCGGGAGCCGGTTGGGACCATCGCGTTCACGGCGTCGCGCGACCTCCTCGCTGGTCAGGCCCTCGGCCGCGTCGACGCCGGGATGGGAGACGGTGGGCATGTGATCGCTTGCGTCCGGTCGGCGGCGGTCAGCCGGCGGCGGCCTCGATCGGCGGCCTTGACGGCGTGCGGCGGACGTCCGGCATCGTGCTCGGCCGCGGCTCGACCACCATCACCGGGCACTCGGCCTCGCGCAGCAGTTGTCGCACGACGGGCCCGAGGTGCGAACCGAACGGCAGCCTCGGGTCGCGGCGCGCGACCACCAGCAGCGAGGAGGCGGCCGATGCCTTCACGAGGATCTCGGCCGGCTTGCCCCAACTCACCTCGAAGCGGCACGGCACCCGCTCGCGGACGCTCGCGGGCAGGTCCACGTCCGCGCGGAGCTGCGCACGAGCCGCCCGGAGGAGGTCCCCCTGGTCGACCTGGCGGCGCAGGAGCTCCTGATAGCCCTGCGCGAGGTAGGCCACGCGGAGGAATCGGACCGGCAGCTCCTCGGCTGCAGCAAGGCCCAGGGCGGTCCACACCTCCGCCTCGGCACGAGCGGCGTCCTCCACCCCGACGGTGATGGGCTCCCGGATCCGGAGTGGGTGCCAGTCGGCGGGCACAGACACGACCGGCGCGTGAGCCCGGGCAGCGACGGCCCCGGTCACCGACCCTCCCGACCAACGCTCCCAGCGCCCGAGGTCGCGGTGCTCCACCACGACGAACTGGGCCAGGCGGCTGCGATCGACCAAGGTGCGGACGACCTCACCGCGGAGCAGCTCGGTCGAGACGGGCACCGCACCGGCGCGGTCGCGGACCTGCGCGGCGACCTCCTCGAGGTGGACGCGACCCTGGGACAGCAGTTCGGGGAAGCCGACCCCGGTGTCCCAGGTCCCCGTCCAGTCGCCGACGAGCGTCGGCACGACGTGGACCAGCCGGATGCCGGCGCCCAGGCGCGCGGCGGTGTCGACGGCGAAGCCGATGGTTCCCTCCGACAACGGCTCCTCCGGGGGCACGGCCAGGACGATGTCGGCGTCGGTGTCGGTGTCAGCGTCGGTGTTGACTGCGCTCATCGGGGGCTCCTCTCTCGTCGCTCGTCCGACGCTCCCACCGGCATCGGCCGGACATGAGGGCCCTTGGTCCCGGGCGGAGCAGACCTCGGTCCGTACCCGCGCAATCGTCCGGCGCGGACCGTGGACGGCATGCACGACAGGGCCGAGACTCTCGCCGCCACCGGTGCAGTGGTCGTGGGGTACGACGAGCACCCGGTGTCGCTGCGTGCCCTCGACTGGGCCGCCGACGAGGCCGTTCGGAGCGCACGCCCCCTCGTGGTCGTGCACGCGACGGGAGGGCTGGGCACGGTGGGATCCACCTGGCTCGAGCTGACCGATCCCGCGACCGAGCCGACGCTGATCGAGCTGGAGCGACACGGGCAAGCCGTGCTCGCGAGGGCCGTGGCCCACGTCGGACTCCGCCACCCGTCCCTCCGGATCAGCCCCCAGGTCGCCATGGGAGAGCCGGCGCCCGAGCTGTTGCGCCAGACCGCCTCGGCGCACCTGGTCGTCGTGGGCTCTCGGGGGCATGGGGTGAGTAGGAGCATCCCCTCCGGCCAGGTCGGCACCTGGCTGGCGCGGCGGACCGCCGGTCCCGTCGTGGTGGTGCCGGACTACAACCCCCTCACCGTCCGCCAGGGCGTGCTGGTCGGGGTCCCGATCGGGGAGGACGTCGCCACGGTCCTCGACTTCGCGTTCCGCCACGCGTCACTGCACGACCTGCCGTTGACGGTCGTGCACGCGACCAAGGATGCGACCAGCACCGCAGACATCGACCGACCGAGGCACCTGTCCGAGGCACTCGGCGGGCTGGCCGAGCGGTTCCCCGAAGTGCGTATCCGGTCCGAGCTCGTGCCCGGTCGGCCGGCCCGGACGCTCCTGCGCCTGGCCGAGCGGATGAACCTCCTCGTGGTCGGGCAGCACACGGCGACCGGGCTCCACGAGCTACCGATGGGTCACGTGCGCGCGAGCATCGTCGACCGCGCTCCGTGTCCGACGGCCGTCGTGCCCACCCACGTGCCCGAACCGGCCTGACCGCGAAAGCCGTGGAGTGA
Source organism: Nocardioides sp. (assembly GCA_003519585.1). Classification (GTDB taxonomy): domain Bacteria; phylum Actinomycetota; class Actinomycetes; order Propionibacteriales; family Nocardioidaceae; genus Nocardioides. The sequence continues at coordinate 62,640 of DOWL01000193.1, forward strand.
TGATGCTCGGGCGCACCAGCGGGCGCACCACAGCGCACGACGAGGCGGCCTGAGATGTGGACTGCGGTGTGGAGTTCCTGGCCGGAGCCAGAGCGCCCGGCGCAGCCTCAGAAGGCCTCCGCAACCGAGTTGCTTCTCGCGAGGGCACGCCACCCGTCCTTCTCCTCCGCGGTGGCTGCGGAGTTGGTGCGGACGCTCTCCCGCCGCGAGCTCGCGCACGCGTGGGCCGAGACTTGCGCGGAACTGGAGCAGCCGCTGCCGGACCGCACGCGGTTCCACCTCGTGCTGCTGCGCGAGCAACTGCTCGACCGTGCCGAGGAGCTCGGTCCACGACCCTTCCGGCGCTCGGCGATTCGCCAGCTGCGCCGTCACCGCCGCCCCGCGGGCTGACACCGGGCGCGGCGTAGCCGCTTCAGCCGTGCCGGCTCTCGCGCAGAAGTGCGTCGACGTCGGCACCCGCGGTCTGCAGGAGAGCCTCACCCAGATGCGTCAGGGCGCGCGCCGCGGCCAGCTCGTAGCCGATCTCCGCGACGTCGAGCGGGTCGTGTAGCGAGAGCCGCGCTTCTCCGCTGGCCGTCAGCGGCGTCGGCACACCGCTGTGTAGCCGAGCCTCGGCGTGGGTCACGCCGTCGCGCTCACTGAGCAAGAGTTCGACGGTCCAGGTCTGCGTGGTGAGCTCCATGACTCCTCCTCGGGTCAGAGCACGATCCGTCCGGCCGGGCTCGGCCCGGCCGGACGGATCTCACGGCGCCCGCTGCTTGGGCGACCGAGACTGCACGATGCGTGATCGCGCCGCCGGGGGGCGCCGCACTATCTCGCTGCTGTCCAACTCGTGCAGGACCATTCCACCGCCGCGACCACCGCGGGAACAGGGTCGGAAGTCCCGTGCATTGCGGTCGCACGGCCGGATCTCCTGGTCGGCTGGGGTCGTCGACTATCCGGGCGTGTTCACTTGAGTGGCATCCCGGCGGCCTCGAGGACGAGCTCCTCGTCCGCGGCCGGCGGGTCGGGGGCGTACGGCACGACCTGCACGGGCACCACGCTCAACTGCAGCAGGGAGTGGACGATCGCGCCCAGGTGGCCGTACGGCGGCAGCGACAGCCGGCGACGGGACACGATCAGCAGGTCACTCTCGGCGCTCTCGTGGAGCAGCACCTGAGCCGGCCTCCCATGGACGACCCGGGTGTCGACCGGGACGTCCGGGTAGGCGGTGCGCCAATCGGCGGTGAGCTCCGCGACCATCTGACGACCCTCGGTCTCCCATTCTGGCGCGTGCGTGCGCAACTCGACCCGGTCGGCGTATGGGTCGGACAGCTCCCACGCCATGACCACGACCAGCCGGGCGTCGCGCGCCACGGCTTCGGCGAAGGCCTGGGACAGCAGCTCGGCGGAGTGACGGTGGGACTTCAGACCCACCACCACCTGGTGGTGAGGGGGCGCGTCGGTCCATTCCGCGGGAACCACGACCACGTCGCAGGGGGCGTGCGCGGCGACCGAAGCCGTCGCCGTGCCGGTGAAGAACCGTTCCACGCCGTGCCGGGTCTCGCGTCCCACCACCACCAGTTGAGCCGTGCGCGCGGCCCGGACGATGCCGGTACTGCGTTCGCCGTGCGCGGCCAGGGTCGTGACCTGGAGGTCGGGAGCCGACTCACGGACCGAGGCCCGCGCGCGCTCCAGGACCTCTGCACCGATCTCGTCGAGCCGGGCCAGGGTCGAAGGCGGCGCCACGCTGAGGAAGTTGGGGACCACGTGCACGAGTTCGAGAGGTGCCCGCCGACGGCGGGCCTCGGCGATCGCGTAGCGCACGGCACCGGCGCTACCCGGCAACCCGTCGACGCCGACGAGCACCGGACTGCTGTGTCTGGTCATCGCTTCTCAGGCTCCTGGCGCTCAGCCGGCGTGGGCAGGCTCGTCGTACTCGGCGGCGTACGACGGTCCGGTGCGGTCGATGGAGGCGTCGGGTCCAGGGAAGAACAGGCTCTCGTGACCGGTGTCGGACCAGCGCACCCGGTACGGCGGCCGCCCGTCCTCGTGCTCGACGCCGATCACCTCGCCGTCGCGGACCGGTCCACCGAGATGCATGCTCCTGATCACGATGCGGTCTCCGACACTCGCGAACATCGCCTTCTCCTTCGCCTCGTCGTGCGCAGGTCCGGGCCGGCACCTGCCGCCTCTCTCGGTTCCGACGCTAGGAGAGCGGGCCCTCTGGGATCAGAGTCGATGGTCCTTCCGGCTCGGGACCACGGTCGGGAAGAAGCGAGCCGGATCCTCACCGTCCTCGTGGAGCCGCGCGGCCGGGCCGACGAGCAGCGGGTCGGGGATCCCAACCACCGCATGGTCCTTCTCGGGATAGTCGAGCTGGGAGAGCAGGACGCGCATCGCCTCGAGCCGAGCCCGCTTCTTGTCGTTGGACTTGACCACCGTCCACGGCGCATCACCGGTGTCGGTGTGGAAGAACATGGTCTCCTTCGCCGCGGTGTACTCATCCCACTTACCGGCGCTGGCCTGGTCGGTCGGCGAGAGCTTCCACTGCCGGACCGGGTCGGAGGAGCGGGCGGCGAAGCGAGCGGCCTGCTCGGCCCGGCTGACCGAGAACCACAGCTTGAGCAGATGGATCCCGGAGTGGACCAGCATCCGCTCGAACTCGGGGGTCTCGCGCATGAAGTTGAGGTACTCGGTCGGCGTGCAGTAGCCCATGACCCGCTCGACGCCGGCGCGGTTGTACCAGGAGCGGTCGAAGAGCACGATTTCCCCGCCGCTGGGCAGGTGTGAGACGTAGCGCTGGAAGTACCACTGGGTGCGCTCCCGCGCCGTCGGCACCGTGAGGGCCACGACCCGCGCACCACGAGGGTTGAGGTGCTCGGTGAACCGCTTGATCGCGCCGCCCTTGCCCGCCGCATCTCGCCCCTCGAACAGCACCGCGACCTTCTGGCCGGTGTCGCGGACGTGGGCCTGCAGCTTCAGCAGCTCGATCTGCAACCGGCGCTTGGTGCGCTCGTACTCGCGGCGCCCGAGCTTGGCGTCGTATGGGTAGCCCTGACGCCAGGGTGGCACTCCGTCCGGTCCGGGACGGTCGTCGAGCTCGTGCCCCTCCTCGCGGAGCGAGTCGTCGATCTCGGCGAGCTCGTCGAGCTCCTCCGCGTGCCCTGCGCCTCCCGCTGACGTGGGGACCAGCTCTGCACCGAGAGACTGTCCGACCAGGTCGTCGAGATCGTCGTGGGTCGTCATGAAACGCCAGGTTAGGACGCGCGATGGCCGGCGGACAGGGCCGATGGTCCCGAGCCGCGCCTCGATCCCTCCTGACCACCACCGGTCGCGTGGGAGTCCACCACCTGGGTCCCGGCGGTCCCGGCCACGAGGTCCTGCAGGTCGGAGAGCGCGCCGATCATCGCGCGGCCCCCGCTCCTGGCGAACCGTGCAGCCGCCTCGACCTTGGGTCGCATCGAGCCGGATTGCAGCGTGGTGGGGTCGAGGTCGACGACGTCGAGAAGCCTCAGCGGGTGCGCATCGGCCGTGCCCCAGCCCTCGTAGACGTGGGGCACGTCGGTGGCGATCACCAGGAGGTCGGCATCGAGCTCCTCGGCGATGAGCGCACTGACCGCGTCCTTGTCGACCACGGCCTCCACGCCCTCCATGCCGTACGGCCCGGCGCACACGGGCACCCCACCGCCGCCACCGCAGACCACCACGTAGCCGAGGTCGAGAAGCACGCCGATCGGTCCCAGAGGGGCGACGGCGACGGGGTGCGGCGACGGGACCACCCGGCGATACCACATGCCGTCGGGACGGATGGTCCACCGCCGGTAGTGCTCCAGACGCCGGGCCGTCTCGGAGTCGTAGACCGGACCGACGAACTTGGTGGGTTCGGCGAAGGCGGGGTCGTCGCGATCCACCAGGGTCGTGGTGAGGACCGTGACCACCTCGCGCCCCGCAGGCAGCCGGTTCCCGAGCTCCTGCTCGATGACGTAGCCGACCATCCCGGCACTCTCGGCGTCCAGGACGTCGAGCGTGAGATCCGACTCGGCGTCGTAGGCGACGACCTGGAGAGCCAACAGCCCTATCTGGGGTCCGTTGCCGTGGGTGATCACCAGCTGGTGCTCGGCAGCCACGTCGGCCAGCACCGAGCTTGCCGCCCGCATCGCCTCGCGCTGATGCGCCATGGTCAAGTCCATCCCGCGCGGCGACAACGCATTGCCGCCCAGCGCCACCACGATCCTCACGTTCCCCAGCCTGGCGGCCCACGACCGCCGCCGCTGGAGGCCAAGGCCTCTCCTCGCCGGGACCAAGGACCCGAACCCGCCCGACGTCCGCCCCTGTCCGGCGACCACCCGCGCGTCCGAGGGTGGTCCCACGATCCGTGGCAGCTGAGGAGGAAGCGATGAGAGCCCTGCGCCTGGAGAACTGGCAGACGCCTGCCGTGCTGCGCGACGTCGACGTACCTGAGCCCGGCCCCGGTGCCGTACTCGTCCAGGTCGGAGGCGCCGGTGCATGCCACTCCGACCTGCACCTGATGCACGAGTTCCAGGCCGGACAGCTGCCGTGGAACCCACCGTTCACCCTCGGCCATGAGAACGCCGGCTGGGTGCATACCCTCGGCGACGGCGTGCGCGGTCTGGAGCCTGGCCTGCCGGTGGCGGTCGTGGGCGCCTGGGGCTGCGGGCGGTGCGCTCGCTGCCTCGCCGACCTGGAGACCTACTGCGATCACCCCGAGCTGGCGCCGGTGCCGGGTGGGGGTGGCGGCCTCGGCCTGGACGGTGGGATGGCGGAGTACCTGCTGGTGCCGGATGCTCGGCACCTGGTGCCGCTGCCGGACGGATTGGACCCCGCCCACGCGGCACCACTCACCGACGCGGCACTCACGCCGTACCACGCGATACGCCGCTCGTGGAGCAAGCTCACCCCAGGGTCCACCGCGGTCGCCATCGGGATCGGAGGGCTCGGCCACCTCGGCGTGCAGGTGCTGCGGGCCACCACAGCGGCGCGCGTGATCGCCGTCGACGCGCGGGAGTCCGCGCGCGACGTGGCCAAGCGCAGCGGCGCCGACCTCGCCCTGACTCCCGGTCCCGACCTGGTCGGCCAGATCCGTGAGGCAACCGGGGGGCTCGGCGCTGACGTCGTGCTCGACTTCGTCGGCTCCGACGAGACCCTGGCGGCCGCAGCCGCCGCGGCGCGACAGCTGGCCGACATCACGATCGTGGGGCTAGGCGGCGGCACCCTGCCCGTGTCGTTCTTCTCGGTGCCCTACGAGGCAAGCGTGCAGTCGACCTACTGGGGCAACCGGCACGAGCTCGTCGAGGTCCTCGACCTCGCGGCGCGGGGGCTGCTGCACGCGGAGGTTCAGCGGTTCGGCCTGGAGCAGGCGGCAGAGGTCTACGAGCTCCTGTCCGCGGGTCAGATCGACGGCCGAGCGGTGGTCGTCCCGAGCGAGGAGTACCGGCCATGACTGTCACACCCCGGCTCCGGGCTCTCGTGGTGTACGAGTCGATGTTCGGCAACACTGCCAAGGTCGCCGACGCGGTAGCCCGCGGGCTGCGTCTTGAGGACGTCGACGCAGGAGCGGTCGAGGTCGGTGCGGCGCCCACTCGTCTGCCGACCGGGATCGACCTGCTCGTGGTCGGCGCACCGACGCATGCCTTCAGCCTGAGCCGGCCCTCGACCCGTGAGGACGCCGTCCGACAGGGTGCACCCAGCGAGTGCGCTCCGCTCGGACTGCGGGAGTGGCTGGAGTCGGTGCGGCTGGACGACGCCGCGCTACCGGACCTTGCGGCGTTCGACACCCGGGTCACCCGGGTGCGCTGGCTGCCGCGGTCTGCGGCCCCCACGGCCGCGAAACTCGGGCGCCGGCGACACCTCACCATCGTGTCCAAGCCGATCGGCTTCCTCGTCGAGGGGCTGCAAGGCCCGTTGGTCGACGGCGAACTCGAACGCGCGGTCGCCTGGGGGCGCCGCATCGGTGCCACCAGCGTCGAGAGGTCCGCCGTCGCGGGCTAGTGTCCTGGGAGCGTGCCCTCTAGCTGGAGCGTCCGCGTCCGCGCCGGCACCCTCCAGATCACGGTGGTGCCGGCGCCGGCGATCGATCTCGGTCTGCACATCGGCGGCCGTGTCGATCGACCCGAGCGCGAAGATCGTCCGCCGGATGTCCTTGATCATCGCGTCGACGTCGTCCACGGCCCGGTCGAGCCGGTGTGCCACCTCGGCATCGGTCGCCAGCCGTGCCGTGCTCTGCAGTCCGAGCCCGAGCGCGAACAACTGCTGGATCACGAGATCGTGCAGATCGCGGGCTGCCGCGATGTACTCGACCGTCACCGGCTCCCGGTGCGGACGACGATGCTGGCCAGCGACTCCCGCATGGGGAGCGCGCGCATCGCGTCGAGGTCCACGACGGCCCCGCCCACGGTCTCCAGGTGCAGGGTGTCCACATCGTGCCCGGTCACGACCCACGCGATATCGGCGTCGGCCACCTTGCGTGCCCGATCGGCGACCGCCTGCAGCGCCTCCTCCCAGCCGGCCTCCTGGGCGAGGAGCGTCGTGATCTCCGCCGCCGCGGTGAGCCACCCCCGACGCGGTGACCACCTCTGCTCCGCGGCGCCGGCCCGGCGTCAGGGACCAGCTGACGGACGCCGGGTCCTTGGTCCCGCCTCGGCGGGCCTCGGGGCCGTGGGCGCCGCCGCGCCGCAGGACGACGCTGCACCTGTCGGCCAACGACCGGCCGCCAGCGACATCCGTGACGATCGATCCAACGGTCGTCGTGACCGCCGGAGCACTCCCGAGGAAGGAACCGACCATGAACACTCCCACGCACGCGGTCGTCGTCGCCATCGGTGCCGACGGCCACACCGCGGCTCTCCACTTCGGCGTCGCGGAGGCGCTGCGCCGGAGGCGACCGTTGCATCTCGTCCACGTCCTGCAGTCACCGGTGGGCAGGGTCTACGCCGGCATCTACAACGACATGCTCGACCTCGCCAAGCGGACGCTCGACGCGGCGCTGGCGACGGCTCATCGGCTGGCCGGCGGGGAGATCCCCGTGACGGCCGAGCTGGTCGACGACGGGTGGGTCGTCGATGACCTGGTCCGCGGCACCGAGCACGCCTCGGTGCTGGTCATGCAGCACCGAGCCCTCAGCCGGCTCACGCGAGTGTTCAGCGGGTCGGTCGTCGCGGGGACTGCGGGCCGCGCGCACGTCCCGGTGATCTCCGTTCCGGAGACATGGGAGCACAGCGGCACGACCAAGGGCTTCGTCACGGCCGCGGTTCAAGACCCGACCGAGGCACCGGGTCTGTTGCGTGCGGCGTTCGACGAGGCTGGTTCCCGGGGGGCCCGCCTGGTCGTGCTGCACGCATGGTGGCTGTCCTCCGGCTATGACGCCGTCGCTGTCGACGACGCCGCGCGCGCGGAGAAGGCAGCCCTGTTCCGCGCAGAGCTCGAGCCCGCGCTCGCTCCCCTCGAGGCCGCTCACCAGGACGTGCGCGTGAGCCTCGACGTGCGGCACGCGCCCCCGATCGAGGCCGTGCTGGACGCGGGAGACGTCTCCGACCTCCTGGTCCTGGGGCGCCGCCACCACCTGCTCCCAGCGGGAAGTCATCTGGGCCCGATCGCGCGCGTGGCTCTGGCCCGCAGCACCGCCCCCGTTCTCGTGGCACCCGAGCAGACCAACGATCGCGAGGAGGGTCACCAGGGTTCGTCATGAGAGGCTCGCATCGCGTTCGGTCCCGAGACGCTCAGGGCGCTTCGACGACCGGTCGCAGCAGCCTGAGGGTCCTGGCTGCGGCACCCCACTCCGCGACGTACGCCGAGACCGCAGTCGTCCATCCGACCAGCATCGGGAACCACACGACGGTCGAACTCGCTCCCCACAGCACCGCCGCGCCCGCGACCAGCGACACCACGGCGCCGGCGAGCCCCACTGCCGGGACGTAGACGGCTCGCCGCGACGCCGTCCACGCGGCCGACAAGACGAAGCCGAGGCCGTCGACGACCACGACGGCGCCGGCCAAGGCGTGGCCGATCAGCAGGAGGCCGGGAGCCAGGAAGTCCCACCCGGCAACCGAGTGCTGGCCCTTCGGCACCGTCGTCATCGCCGTCAGCGCGAGCAGGCCGACGACGGTCACCTCCACCACCAGCCGTCGTGCGGTGCGCCGGACCCGACTCAGCCGCACGACAGTCTGCGCGGTCATGGCAGCTGCACGTACCCGTTGCGCATCTTCCAGAGGAAGTACTTCTCGAAGCCGAGCTTCATCAGGTGTGACTGCGGACCGGGGATGAGCAGACCATGCTTGCGAGGCGGCAGCATCTTGTCGGCCAGGATGACCACGCCGTTGTTGCCGGCGTCCATCACGCACACCGCCGGGATGTCGCCGAACGGCTTCTCCCGGGTCGGCATCGCCCCACGCACTTGCGCCGCGATGTTGTGAGCAGCGACCGCGGCCTGCTCCTCGGTCGGGAACCCCGTCTTCGGGATTCCGACCGGCACCGGAGTGGTCCAGGGGACGCTGACCGCGGCCGCGACGCCGACGGCGTAGACGTCGTCGAGCTTCTCGCTCTGGTAGGTGCCGCGCACCGGCACGAATCCTTTGTCGTCGACCAGGCCGGCGCTCAGGTGCAGGAACTCCTGGCCGAGGAACGGCGGGATCACCACGCCGAACGAGAACGGCAACTCCTCACCGTCCGCGAGCATGAGCGCGTCATCCGCGACATGGTCGATCGCGGCGGAGAGCCGGACGTCGATGCCCTCCTTCTTCAAGAACATCCCGAGCAGCTGTTCGCCGTGCGGAAGCCCGCCGATCCCGAAGTGGCCCGGGAACGGCTCCGCGGTGACGTAGGTGAGCCGCACTCGGTCGCGCAGCCCTGCCTTCTTGAGCTGGTAGGCGGTGTTGAAGAGGAACTCGTACGCCGCTCCGAAGCACCCCGCTCCCTGAGTGGCCGCGACGACCACGTCGCCCGGCTCCCGAAGGAAGGCGCGCCACGCGATCGCGGTCTCCCGCGCGGTGTCGAGGGTCGTGATGGTGTGGGCGTTCTCTGCGAAGCCCGGCACGACGTCCTCGTGGTTCCGGTAGCCGGTCGCGATGACCAGGTAGTCATAGGTGAGCACCCGTCCGTCGTCGAGGCTCACGGTGTGCGCCACGGCGTCCACGGCCGTGGCCGCGGCGTGCACGAACTCGATCCCGTGGTGCTCGAGTGTGGGCTGCACAGGAAACGTGATGTCACCCGCGGTCCGCTTGCCGAACGGCATCCAGATCAAGCTCGGCGTGAACAGGAACCGATCTGCGGGAGACACCACCGTCACGTCGACGTCCCCGTGCAACTCGTGCTTCACCTTCAGGGCGGCCGTCATGCCACCGAAGTTCGAACCCAGCACCACCACGCTCTTGCGCATGCCATCCTCCTCTCGTCCACCGGACACACCGACGGCTCGGTGCTCTCCCAACGTCTCGCGCAGAGCCGCGCGCAGGTAGGGCACCGAGTCCCGAGGAGCAAGGCCGTTGGCCAGCCCCGCCCAGCGCGGAGGGCGCGGAGGCCGCTGTCGTGAACCTGCTGCGACCGTACTTGGGTGTCGAAGGACCCGCGGCCCGGGGACGTTCAGCCCTGAGCCGCCACACCGTTCGGCCACCACGCTGGCGGCGTGGCCTGACACGCTTCGAAGGCGCGGCGTGCGTGGTGGAGAGGGATTGGCCGGATGAGCGACTTGAGCACGGACGCCTGCGGGGCAACCCGGGACCCGGTCATCGACGTGCACGGCCTGGTCAAGACCTTCGGCCACGTCCACGCGCTGGACGGCCTGGAGTTGAGCGTCTCCCCCGGAGAGGTGCACGGCTTCCTGGGGCCCAACGGAGCCGGGAAGTCGACCACCCTGCGCGTGCTGCTCGGCCTGATGCGCTCCGATGCAGGCAGCGTGCGGCTGTTCGGTTCTGACCCGTGGCGGGAGGCGCCGACCCTCCATCGGCGACTGGCCTACGTACCCGGCGATGTGAGCCTGTGGCCGAACCTGTCCGGCGGCGAGACGGTCGACCTGCTGTTGCGGATGCGGGGCATCGAGCCAGCCGGGAGCCGCAAGGCCGAACTCGTCGAGCGGTTCAAGCTCGACCTGACCACGAAGGCCCGCGCTTACTCGCGCGGCAACCGACAGAAGGTGGCGCTGGTCGCGGCGCTGTCCTCCGACACGGACCTGCTCGTCCTAGACGAGCCCACAAGCGGCCTGGACCCGCTGATGGAGCAGGTCTTCCGCGAGTGCATTGCCGAGCACCGGGCACGGGGCGCCACGGCGCTGCTGTCTAGTCACATCCTCAGCGAGGTCGAACGACTAGCGGACCGGGTCACCATCATCCGCGACGGCCGCACGGTCGAGACCGGCAGCGTGGCCAGCTTGCGGCTGACCCAGCACGCCACCGCTGACACCAGCCTGGAGGAGCTGTTCTTGGAGGCGTACCGATGATGTCGTTGACCGGGACCGCACTGCTGCTGCGTCAAGACCTGCGGCGCGACCGCATCATCGTCCCGGCGTGGCTGGCGGTCCTCGTCTTGATGACCTACGCATCCGCGAGCGCCACCGGGACACTGTTCCGGTCCGTCCAGGAACGGGAGACCATCGCTGCCTCGCTCAACGAGCAGCCCGGGCTGCTCGCGCTGTACGGCCCGATCCTGAACCCACACAGTGCCGGCGAGCTGGCGATGTCCAAGTTGACGGTGCTCTACGCCCTGCTCAGCGCGATCCTCTACGTGGTGCTGGTGCGCCGGCACACCCGCGTCGAGGAGGAGACCGGCCGTGCAGAGCTTGCCGCCGGGACCGTGATCGCGCGTGACGCCCCGATGGCGGCGGTGGCCGTCGAGGCCTGCGCCGTCGCAGCCGCCCTAGGACTGCTCGTATGTCTGGCCAACATCGCAGGTGGGTTGCCGGTCGCCGGTTCGGTGTGGTTCGGGGTCTCCTGGGCTGGTACCGGCCTGGTGGCAACCGGTGTCGCGGCTGTCGCGTGTCAGGTCTCGGCGAGCGCCCGCACCTGCGGGTCGATCGCGGCGGCACTGCTCGCCGGAGCGTTCGCCGTGCGAGCCGTCGGCGACGCCATCGACGGCCTGGGCTGGCTGTCCTGGCTCTCTCCGTTGGGATGGAACACCCAACTGCGGGCCTGGTCGGATCCCCGTTGGTGGGTCGTCGGCCTGTATGTCGCCCTCGCCGCCGGCCTGCTGGCCCTCGCTCAGATGATGCGGAGCCGCCGCGACATCGGCGCCGGCCTCATCAGCGCCCGACCCGGCCCCACTGCGGGCCGGATTTCGAGCCCGGAGGGTCTCACCTTCCGGCTGCACCGCACGTCGCTGGCGCTGTGGACGGCAGGCGTGGCGTTGACGGGTCTGCTGTTCGGGGCAATGGCACCAGGGTTCGATGGCCTGCTCAGCGGGGCTGGTGGCCGCGAACTGGTCGACCGGCTCGGCGGCACGTTCATCGCGGCGCTCCTGCCGGTGGCCGCGATCGTGACCACCTGTTTCCCGATCGCGGTGATCTCGAGCGCGCACCAGGACGAGGTCGCCGGGCGCACGGGCTTCGCGTTGTCGACCACGACGTCGCGGGGGCGCTGGTTCGCTGCGACCGCGGCACTAGCCTGGGGCGGGGCCGCCTGGCTGCTCCTGGTGACCGGGATCGCCCTGTGGGCCGGGTACGCCAGCGCCGGCGGAGTCGACGCGAAGGCGGTCGTCCCAGCAGCGCTCGGCTGGGTCCCGGCGGTCTGGCTGGTCGGCGGGTTGGCCCTGGTCGGGTTCGGGCTCCGGATCGGCGCGGTCGGCTGGGTGTTCCTCGTGCTCTTCCTTGCCACCACCCTCGTCGGGGAGTTGCTGGAGCTACCCACCTGGATGGTGAACCTCTCGCCGTACAGCGCGGTCCCCGCTTACCCGGCATCGGCGTGGACGTGGACCCCGGACCTGGTGTTGACAGCGCTCGCCCTCAGTATCGCGGGCGGCGCCTGGTGGCTGTTCGGTCGTCGGGACATCTCCTAGTGCGGCGCACCCGGGTCGCCTCCCTCCGACCTGCGGCGCCGCAGCCGTACGCGAATGCGGCGACCGTAGCCGCTTCGAAGAACGTCGGCACGCACTCGGCACAGCCACCCCTAGAACGCCGGAGATGGCCAGATGTTGCCGGACTACGACGAAGGGCTCCGACTCAGCGTTTCCGCTGGTCAGAGCCCTTGTTCGCGTGGTACCCCCGACCGGATTCGAACCGGCGCTACCGCCTTGAGAGGGCGGCGTGCTAGGCCGCTACACAACGGGGGCGCAACCTGCGGAACTCTACTGGAGGTCCGGCAGACGCATGAAATCGCGACACTGCTGATCAACCGGTGACTGCGATCTCGCTGGGATACTAGGACTCGAACCTAGACTAACTGGACCAGAACCAGTCGTGCTGCCAATTACACCATATCCCACTGTTTTACTGGTGTTCGGCCCGGACTTCGCGAGGTCGATCCGCGGGCGCCGGGCCGAGGGGAAACCTTACACGCGGGGCTCGGAGGCCTCCAAAACGTTCGGCCCCTGGCTCACGGTCGTGGCGATGCCCAGCTTGCGGGCCGTCCAGATCGCCAACCCGAGGTAGACCAGCGACTGAGTGAGCGTGACCGGGATGTTCCACCAACTGCCGCCGGTCGGGTTGAGCGCCGAGCTCATGTCGCTGAAGGCGAGCGCCAGGCCGAAGGCCAGGACGTTGTTGAGCACGTGCATCGCGATGCCGGCCTCGAGCCCGCCGGTGGCGATCACGAGCACGCCGGCGACCAGGCCGAACGCGAACCGGTCGAAGAAGATCGGCAGGTCCTGGGCACCGTGTGCCAGCGCGAAGAGCAGCGCGGGCAGCAGCACGGCGGCGACCCGGCTGCGGAACAGGCCACCGAAGGCCTGGGTGAGGTAGCCGCGGAAGGCGTACTCCTCCCCCGCCGCCTGCAGCGGGGTGAGGAACACGATCACCAGGAGGAAGTTGCGGACCTCGGGCGTCCACGCGTTCACCGAGCTGCTCATGTCGGTGCCCTCCCCCTGTGCAGGGAGGAACGACGACACGATGAGCGTCGCTGCCAGCGCCACCACGGAGAGCCCGAGGCAGGTGAACAGCCACTTCCAGCGCATCCGGCCGAGCACCGAGGCCACCCACCCGGGACGCAGCCGGTGGAAGACGTAGGAGATCGCCATCACCACCGGGATCGCGGCGGCCAGCGAGAGATTGAGGTAGGCAAGGCCGGCCGGCGTCACGTGGTCTGTGTCGAGAACGCGCTGTACGTCGTCGGTGACGTCGCTCGACCCCGTCACCAGGAAGCCGAGGGTCAGCGCCACGATCAACGCGACCTGTACGACGAGCAGCATCATCACGACCAGCGTGGGGATGCCGAGCACCGGACGCCACCAGCCGTCGGGGCCCCAGCGGCCGACGACCCGTTGGATCAGGTGGTACTCACGCCGCTCCATCAGCCTTGCCTCACGCGAGTGCCGCGGACAGGCGGGCCAGTGACCGGTCGCGGCCGAGCAGCTCCAGCGACTCGAACAGCGGCGGCGACACCTTGCGCCCGGTCACGGCGATGCGGACCGGTCCGAAGGCGACCCGCGGCTTGAGGGCCAGGCCGTCGATGAGCGCGTCCCGCAGGGCCGCTTCGATGTCGGCGGTCGACCAGGACTCCAGCAGTTCCAGTGCATCGCGCGCCGCGCGTACGACGTCGCGACCGGCGTCGTCGAGCTCGTCCACCTGTTCGAGGTCATCGGTGAACAAGAAGCCGAGCATCGGTGCCGCCTCGGTGAGCTTGTTCATCCGCTCGGCGACCAACGGCATCGCCAACTCCAGGAGCTGGGTGTCGGCCTCGGAGATCGGGTCACCGATCACCCCGGCTTCGCGCAGGAACGGGAGCACCCGCCGGGTGAGTTCGTCGATCGGCAGCATCCGCATGTGGTCGGCGTTGATCGCCTCGGCCTTCTTGAGGTCGAACCGAGCTGGGTTGGGGTTGACGTCGGCGATGTCGAAGGCCTCGACCATCTCGCCGAGCGTGAACACGTCGCGGTCCGCGGCGATCGCCCAGCCGAGCAGGGCGAGGTAGTTGAGCAGACCCTCCGGCAGGAAGCCGGTGTCGCGGTAGAGGAACAGGTGCGACTCGGGGTCGCGCTTGGAGAGCTTCTTGTTCCCCTCGCCCATCACGAACGGCAGATGGCCGAACTCCGGGACCACCTCGGAGATCCCGAGCTCGACCAGCGCTCGGTGCAGCGGGATCTGGCGTGGCGTGCTCGAGAGCAGATCTTCGCCACGCAGGACGTGGGTGATCTCCATCAGCGCGTCGTCGACGGGATTGACGAGCGTGTAGAGCGGGTCGCCGTTGGCCCGGCAGAGCGCGAAGTCGGGGACGAACCTGGTCTCGAACGTGATCTCGCCGCGGACCAGGTCGTTCCAGGTCACCGAGCCGTCGGGCATCCGGAACCGGACCACCGGCCGCCGGCCCTCCGCTTCGAACGCCGCGACCTGCTCGCCGGTGAGCTCGCGGCAGAAGCCGTCGTACCCCTGCACCTTGGAGCCCGATGCCTTGCGCCGGGCGTCGACTTCCTCCGTCGTGCAGTAGCAGTCGTAGGTGAAGCTCGAGTCGGACAGCCGGGCGAGTACGTCGCGATAGAGATCGCCGCGCTCGCTCTGGCGGTACGGCGCGTGGGGGCCGCCCTTGCCGGGGCCCTCGTCCCAGTCGAGGCCGAGCCATTCCATCGCCCCGAGCATCGCGTCGTACGACTCCTCGGTGCTGCGCTCCTTGTCGGTGTCCTCGATCCGGAAGACGAAGGTGCCGCCGTGGTGACGCGCGAAGGCCCAGTTGTAGAGCGCCGTGCGCGCGAAGCCGACGTGCGGAGAGCCGGTCGGCGACGGGCAGAACCGGACCCGGACCCCGGGGATGGCGGCGCTCATCGCGCGGCCACCGGGTTGGTGAGCGAGCCGAGGCCCTCGATGGAGACCTCGACCTCGTCGCCGACCTCCATCGGACCGACGCCCGCGGGGGTCCCGGTCAGGATCAGGTCGCCGGGTAGCAGCGTCATCACGCTCGAGACGTGAGCGATCAGCGTGGGGATGTCGAAGATGAGGTCGGCGGTCGTGCCGTCCTGCACCACATCGCCGTTGAGATGGGTCTGCACGCGGCGGCCCTTCGCGAAGTCGTCGGGGTCGAGATCGGTCTCGATCCACGGTCCCAGTGGGCAGAACGAGTCGAACCCCTTCGCCCGGGTGAACTGCACGTCGCTCTTCTGGAGGTCACGCGCAGTGACGTCGTTGGCGATCGTGTACCCGTGGATCACGTCAGTGGCCTGCTCGGGGG
>DOWL01000229.1:0-216 GCA_003519585.1 Nocardioides sp.
GTCGCCCAGGCCGTAGCCCGCGAGGCCCTGGCCGGTGCCGTAGCCCACGTTCTCGAGACCCGGGTAGCAGGGCTCGGTGGTGCAGGACTGGGGCGACTCGATGAACTGGAAGTGGCCACCGACGTAGACCGCGTTCTCGGTGATCGCCAGCGAGTAGATCGAGTCGAAGTGGCGCGAGATCCACAGCTCGCTGACGTCGTCGTCCTGGATCGAGGT
>DOWL01000229.1:434-2962 GCA_003519585.1 Nocardioides sp.
ACGAAGTAGGAGTCGTCGGGCGCGATGTCGGCGCAGCAGATGCGGGTCACGCCGCCGACCCGGGACAGGTTGTTGTCCCAGAGGCGGGTGCGGAAGGGCAGGAGCTGCTTGGTCGCGGTGTCGATGAGGCCGACGCCGAGACGGTCCTGGCCGGCGATCTGGCGGCCGGTGTGCACGACGAGCAGCTTGCTGTTGTCGTGGGTCAGCTTCAGCTGGGGGACGCCGAGCTGGCCGTTGACGCCGATGCCGCCGGACAGGTTGTTGCTGAAGCTGGCGTCGACCGCGCCGGACGCGGCGTTCACCGCGGCCAGGCCGGTCTTGAGGACGCCGTTGATGCGGGTGAAGCGACCGCCGACGTACAGCGTGGAGTTGGTGGCCGCCAGCGACTGCACCTGGTTGTTGGTGCTGTTGGTGAAGCCGAAGGTCGTCAGCGGGGCGCCCGTGGTCAGGTTGAGGCTGGCCACCTTCTGCTTGGCGACGCCGTTGACGGTGTTGAACGAGCCACCGACGAACAGCTTGGTGCCGTCGGGCGAGGCCTCGACCGCGGCGACGCCGCCGTTGAAGGTCGGGCGGAAGTTGGCGTCCACGAGACCGGTGGTCAGGTTGTAGCTGGCCAGGTTGGCCTGGTTGTAGTTCGTGGTGTTGCCGGTCGCGGTGTTCTGGATCGAGGTGAAGTTACCGGCGATGAAGACCCGGTTGAGCTGCGGCACGACCTCGATGTCCCAGATCTCACCGTTGCTGATCCGCGGCGTGTTGTTGCGCGGCGTGTTCGGCACCAGGTGCGTGTGGCCGGGCACCGGCTGGTTGCCGACTCCCCCACCACCGACGGTGACGTTGACGGTCCGGGTGGTGCTGTTGGTCAGCCCCTGGTTGTCGGTGACGGTCAGGGTGATCGTCTTGCTGCCGCTGGTGGTGTAGGGGTGCGTGGTGCTGACGCCGGTGCCGGTGCCGCCGTCGCCGAAGTCCCAGGCGTACGACGTGATCGTGCCCGGAGCGGTGTCGGTGGACGCCGAGGCGTCGACGGTGCAGGTGGCGGTGGGGCAGTTCGCGGTGAACGAGGCCACCGGCGCGACGTTGGGGCCGCTCTCCTGGTCGGCCTGGAGGACGACGGTCCACATCGTCGCCTTGGCGCTCGAGGCGGCGCTGGTCGCCGTACGGCTCGGGCTGTTGCCCACGCCGACGGCCGAGTTCGTGTCGGAGGCGACGGCCGAGATCCGGCCGGCGCCGACGCCCGAGACGATGCTGCGCTGGGTCTGGCCGGCGGGGAGCGTCCAGCCGTTGGTCTCCTGACCGTACTTGTCGGCCCAGTACGACACGACGTAGGAGCCCGCGGTCGCCACGGCCGCGCCGGGCGTCGCGTGCGTCGTCTTGTTCGGGTTGGTCTCGGCCGCGGAGGCGAACGTCGCGACCGGGTCGGCCGCGGTGCCGTCGTAGGCGAGGAGCGTCATCGAGCTCTTGGCAGTCTCCGACAGCGTCACCGCCGCGTTGCGGCCCGCGTCGTTGGCCGCGGCGACCTTGCTGAACAGCGTGGTCTCGGTGTCGACGTTGGAGAGCCTGCTGCCCTCGAGCGTCCACCCGGCAGGTGTCGAGACGGTGATGTCCTTGTTGGTGGTGATGAACAGCAACATGCCGTCCGTCGCCTGGACGTTGCTCGGGATCGT
Source organism: Nocardioides sp. (assembly GCA_003519585.1). Taxonomy (GTDB): domain Bacteria; phylum Actinomycetota; class Actinomycetes; order Propionibacteriales; family Nocardioidaceae; genus Nocardioides. The sequence goes on from DOWL01000229.1 coordinate 2,096, forward strand.
CACCCGGGCGGTGGTCTGGTTCCACGCCGCCTGGGTGGCCGCCCGGAAGGTGATGTTGTCGGCCGCTGACGCTGGAGATGCACTCACCCCCAGCAGTGCGAACAGGGTGACCACCATCGCTCCCACGGACGCGATGGCGACGCCACCTCGTCCGGGGACTCGGGCCCGCGTACCGATCATCATGTGCTCCCTCACAAAAAACGGCGTTCGCCGAACAGGCGAGGCCACCGACGCGCGGCCTCTGAGCGGAAGTTAGGCATGTCTGGACGTCGGACCGGGGTGCTCGCCGGACAATCCCCAATAACGGTGAGGTAGCGGTGGAAGCCCCTCTAGCGCGGTCCTCCAAGCCGTTTATTTCCGGGCATGGGAGATGTAGTGACCACGACCGCCCTGGCCATCGTCGCGGCCGGCTTCTTCGTGGGTGTCGTGGTGGGCCTGACCGGCATGGGCGGCGGCGCCTTGATGACCCCGGCGCTGATCTTCCTGGGCGTCGGGGATGCTGCGACCGTTGTCACGGCGGACCTGACAGCCGCCGCGGTCTACAAGACCGGCGGCGCCGTCGTGCACAAGCGCGAGGGCTCGCCGCACATGAAGCTGGCGATGTGGCTGGTGCTCGGCTCGGTGCCGATGGCGCTGATCGGGCCGCACCTGATCAACGCGATCGCGCCGCCCGGCGAGCTCGACCGCGTACTCAAGCTCTGCATCGGCTTCGCGCTGCTCTTCGCGGCGTTGACCTACGCACTGCGGCTCTACCTGAACCTGCGCCGGATGCGCAGCGGCAAGAAGTTCGACGACCACGACCCCGCCGTCCGGCCGCTGCCGACCCTCCTGGTCGGCGCCCTGGGCGGGCTGCTGGTCGGCATCACC
>DOWL01000223.1:0-258 GCA_003519585.1 Nocardioides sp.
TGGACCCCGACGCGTGCGTCGCGGAGGTGCGCAAGCGGGTGGAGGGGAAGATCGCGGAGAAGCGCGCCGACCAGGCGAAGAAGGGCCAGCGCTTCGTGGGCGTGATGCACGCGATGCATCAGCGGGTCACGAAGAACGCGGCGTCCTGGTACACGCCGCCGTGTCTCGAAGGAAAGATCGCCCCGCGCGTGAAGGCGGGAATGGGCGAGGGCGTGGCGCGCGCGAAGGCGCTGTGGCGTCTCTTCGCGTTCTGGGAAG
>DOWL01000223.1:416-3333 GCA_003519585.1 Nocardioides sp.
TTCGGGTTCCCGCGCGAAGAGATGGAGGCGGCGTTCTTCGAGAGCGCCTCGTTCAGCTAACCGGCCACGCCCGAGAGGCGACCCCGTCCGAACGCGCCGCGAGCGCGTGAGGCCGAGGTGCGTCTCGAGCCTCGCCTCGAGAGGAGTCTCGACGTCGAGGCACCGCTCCGTCCGTCTATCGGGGGCGTTGGGGCCTCGGCGGCGCTGCGCGGGACGGTCGGTGCGCGAAGCGCGGCGAGTTGCGCGCCGAAAACGGGCAAGACCCGACCGCACTCCGCGTGCCGCGAAGTTGGGGTCGTTATGGCCGGTCGCGCGAAGCGCGCCCTTCCGCCTCGGTCACCGCGAAGTGATTTGCGAGCTTGTGCTGGAGGACCACGAGCGTGAGGCCGGAGAGTGTTCCGTAGTTGTGTAGGAAGTGGACGTACTCGTGGACCAGCGTTCCTAGATCGGGCGCACTCGCGTCCGCGAGGGCCTTCCCGCTCGCGTCGTAGACCGTGACCCCTGGCATCAGCTCGATCACGAGCTGGTGGAGCCGATAGACGCCTCGGCGGTTGAGAGCTTCGAAGTCAGTCGACATCGCTAGCACCTCGCTCCTCAACACCATCAACATCGCTAACCGGGGCGACGGTCACGGCGAGCTGGACGGGCGCCCTTTCGACGGGGAAGGCCGTCGCCGAGATGTCGGGGCTTGCCGGGGCTCCAAGGATGACCATGACTGGGCACTCCGTCAGGAAGTTCGGGTCCTCCGCCACGTCGAGCAGCGAGGCGACATCACGACCACTCGGCCGAACATCGCCGTTCGGATGCGAGTGCCACTCGCCCACGTAGTCTGCGCCTGGGTGTTGCACGGCGGCTTCCTTCAAGAACTCCGCGCAGAACTCACCGTCCCGGATGAACTTCACGGGGGTCGAGATCGCGTTCGGGCCGGGCCCGCTCACGGCGAGGATCTTCACGGTCTGCCCCTCACGAGATCCGACGAGAATGCCCCCGGTCTCGTTGGGGGCCGTCTCTCCGGCGAGCTGCTCCATTCTCGCGCGCGCCTCGGGGGGGAGGACGACCTTGGTCACCGGCGGTCCACCACACACAGAGCACTCTGGGTGGGGATCGAGTCGGAAGGCCGACTTCGAGAAGCTCGTCGTCAACTCCGGGTGGTCGGGAACCCCCTCGGTGGCCCATAGCCAGTGGTTGTCCAGAGTTTCCTCCTCGAGGTGGAGCAAGGTCCGAACGGCGAGGCCAGCAACGATGGTCAGGTCGGCCGCGCTGGCGGCGAGCACGGCGTTCCCACACTCGTGGGTGATGACCTCGTCCTCCGCCGCCTCCACCGAGACCAAGCGGTGCTCGCCGGCCTCCAGGTATCGGGCGATGCACTCGAGACAGGCATCCTGCCCTGGTCGAACACGGATGAGGCGACCGACAGTGCCACGACGGAGGGCCCGCAGATAGAAGACGGTGGCACCGGCCCGAACCGCGTGCTCGTTGAGCGCCAACTCGGTGGCGTCGTTCGCGATCGTGCTGAGGATCGGCCAACCGCGACCAAAGGGACCGCCGCCACCGCGCTCGAGCACGGACGCAAGCTGGGAGGTGGTCTCGCAGTGAGGTGCTCGGTGCTGAACATGGGCGCTCACCAGAAACGCCTTCGGCAGCCCGACATTGCCGAGAGGAGCGACGTGGCGCACCACGTTCCCGGTCTCAAGGAGCTGGCTGTCCCACAGCTCCAAGGCTCCAGCCCCAGCCTTCGCCAGTAGGTCTGCGCAGGTTGACCCCAGCGCGCCGGCTCCAGCCAACACGAACTTCATGTCTTCGGTGCTGGAGAGAAGATCCTCGCCGTTCCGCAGAAGGAAGGTGCGCCGCCGAAGGTCGTGCGTTCGGAGGATCTCCAGCTTCGCGTGTTCGAGCGGATCGTGCGGGCTGAGGTCCAGCACGAGACCGTGGGCCGACAGGCCCGAGACCGGCCTCCGTTCGAGTTCGCGTTCTCGCAGGCGAAGGAAGAAGAAGACCCACTCCACCTCCCCATCCCGGTCTGGCAGGCGAAGCGCGATCGCAACGGCTCGCGCTCGCAGTCGCTCGACGGCGAAGTCGCGGCGAAGTCGTTCGAAGGGATCTGCCTCGTCTGGAAAGACGAGTTGGGCGAGCTGGCGCACGTCACGAACCGGCGGCGGCTCCGAAGCCAGCGTGTAATAGCGGCCTGCGAGTACGGCAGGGATCGACACGCTCGGGTCTCCGAGAATCGCATCCCAGGTCTGTCCCGCCGTTGGAGCGTCCTGTTCGAACCAGGGGAGCAGCTTGTGCTCGGTCTTCGTCGACCCGCCGTCGCCAGCCCAGCGGCTGACGACGTACAGCGGCAGGTCCTCGGCCTCGCGCGCGTTCACGGCAAAGAAGGCGCCCGTCTCATCCAGCGGCCCCCAGGCAGCGGGCCCCAGTAGAACATCACCGATCCCCTGGTAATGCTCCCCCATGGCGACTCGCTCGATGTCGATCCCCGCGGGGAACTCGCCGCGAAGAACCGAGCGCAGCCACCGCTCTGTCCGGCGCAGTGCATCTCGGCCCGACACGTAGCGAGACTTGCCGCTGGTACCTGGCAGCTCGAACAAGCAGATCGAGCCGTCGGCCATCTGGTGCCGTGCTGAGAACCAGCGAACTTCTTCCTTGCTGACCCGCGATTCGTTGGGAGCCCCATCGGCGAGGGGAATGACGCGCGGCGGCACGTGAGGGTGATCGTCGTCGAAGCGCAGCAGGATCCGAACGGTCTTGGTCTCGCCGTCCATGCGGAACTTCAGCGAGCCGGAGAGGGCGAGTGCGTTGTTGGTCCAGGCGTCGGGGAGGGGCTCGAAACCGGGGAACGCGAGATGAATCTGCTCTAGCTCGTACCTGAGCAGCTCGGGCTTTCGGACAGTCCAGGAGATCATCGGTATCACCC
>DOWL01000223.1:3471-7417 GCA_003519585.1 Nocardioides sp.
CACCGTCGGGGCCCCATCGATCTTCCTTCCACCGCCGCCACCGCCGTCATCGCCATCGTCGGGCACGTCGAGTCCGTAGCTCCCCTTGAGATCTCCCCCATCGTTCCAGACCTCGTAGGTGCCGTCCGACTTGAAGTCGGCGATGAACGACCAGCCCCGGCTGCCCATGTGGTGGATCCCGTCCTCTCCGACCTTGTCCTTGTACAGCTCGAGGGCTTCCTTGTGAGGGTGTTCGAACGGACTGTCCTTTGCGTCGGGGGCGGAGATGATGATGTCGGTCGGTGCGATCTGGTCGAGGTGCTTGGTGTAGCTCTTCTCCCCCTCATCTTCGCGCTTGTGCCGAAAGAACGTGTACGAGCCGTGGTGCGAGGCGGACATCACGACGGCGGCCACGCGGTTGGCTTCGTCCTGGCCGTGGTAGTTCGTGATGTGGTCTTCCCAGGCAGTTCGATCCGAGTCGCCTGTGATCAGGACGCCGTGGCTCGATGGGTGATCGCCGATAGAGATCCGGAGCACGGCGCACTGTTCGTGGATGCGCTTGCGCCGGACTTCGGGATCTTCGTCGCCGATGTCGTCCGACACGTGCTTTGCAGGCGACACGATGTTGATGTGAGCATCTCCGAGCGTCGTCGCCGTGCGGCTTCCGAGCATCTCGACGACCCCTCCGCCAGAGTCCTTCACCGATTTCATCAGGGCCTTCAGCTCCTTGTAGCCGGCGTAGTTGTCAGGCCCAGGCTTGTGACCGCTGTGCCACACCTCGGCGATGTCGATCGCCCCGCGCAGCTCTGCGAGCCCGCCGAAGTGGTCGGCGTGCGGGTGGGTGTTGATGAACACGTCGAGCTGCGGCCGACCAGCGTTGTTCCATGGCAGCGCGTCCGCGAGGAGCCTCACGAGATCGATGCCCCCGAGCTTCGGAGCCCTGTTGCAGTCGATCAACACCGAGAGGTGCTTGCCCGCTCCTTTGGGGACGAAGACCAGCGTGGCCTCGCCTTGGCCTACGTAGAGGAAGATGACCCGCATTCCTCCGCTGGGATGGGGACCGATGATATCGTTGAACTCGCTCATGCGTTTCTCCGTCACCGGACCACTGCGCGGCCGGCGGTGGGCGCAGCATCCTTGAGGTCCAGCACATAGCTCTCATGGGCGCCGGGACTGGCGCCCCAGCGTGTGACCAGGAGATGTTCTCCATCCGTCCTCACGTGAAGGACGCCAGCCTGTGTTCGCTCCCGCGCGTAGAAGCTGCCGGCTGCGACGTCCGGGACCCATGTCCCCGACCCACGCGGACTCTCGATCGCCGGGAAGGCACGTCCTCGCCAACGGTCGAAGGCGTTTAGGTTGGTCACGAAGACCAGCGCCGGCTCGCGTGCGTGGCGAGCCACAGCCCCCAAGACGGTGGCTCGGGGGTGGAGGTGGTCTCGCCGAGCATCCTCGTCCCCGGCGGAGATGATGGACACGACAGGCGCGACCTTCGCCAACATCGCTTCCGAGATGTCAGAGGACCCATGGTGCGGGACCTTGAGGACGTCTGCGCCGACGTCGACCATCCCGGCAGCGTGGTCGGCTGCGATCTGGTCCCCAGTTCGCCGGGTGAGGTCCGCCCCGAGGAGGAAGCGGGCTCGGCCGTAGACGAGCTTCAGCACGATGGAGTGGCCGTTCACCGTTGCCGCTGGCGACCCGAGCCATCGCAGTCCCGCTGCGCCCTTGGTGCTGACCTCGAGTGTCGGGTTGATCCCCACGATGGAGATGTCCCCGAGGTTCACGTTCTCCCCGCGGGACAGGGGACGTACTTCGAGCTTGGTGTGTCGCCGCCGTAGCTCGCCGATCGAACGCTTCAAGTCGCGGAAGTGCCTGTTCAACTCCGAGTCAGGGAGGGAGGACGGGTCTTCCACCAGGGGAACGACTCGGCCGCCGTCGCTCGCGCTCTCGGTTGGTCCGAATCGCGCTGAGGAAGGTGTGCTTGCTGGGCGCTTCGCGAGTCCGTTGTGAAGCAGTGCGCGCGTAGCGAACACGATCTTCTTCTCCGCCCGCGTCTCGGTGGCTGCGTCGACGAGGTGAACCAGCCCGGCGATGTGGTCAGCGTCGCCGTGCGTGAGCACGACAGCGTCGAACAGCGTCGTCTTGCCCGCGGCGGTCACGCTCCGGTTGCGGGCGGCCAGATACCGAGCGAGCTGCTGATTCTCCCCGGCGTCGATCAATAGCCGTTTGCCGGTGGGCGTCGTGATGATGCAGGCATCCCCCTGACCCACGTCCACGAAGGCCACCTGGAGGATGCCATTGGAGCGCTTGCGAAGCGCAGCATCGACGTAGCCCGTTCGGCCGTCGGGCAGCGTGACGGGCCTGCCGCCCGCACGGCTGGCGCCGACGTGGGCCAGCTCGTCCCCCCAGCACAGCGTGGTGAGCAGCTCCCCGCCCCTTCCGATGTCCCGAGTCTTCCAGACGCGAACCAGGTGGTCGTCAACGAAGGGCAAGGCGGGCTCCCCTCATCTCGGCCGAGTCCCAGACCTCCGTGTTGGCTCCCCAGACCAGGCCGGGCTTGGTGACGAACGAGGAGCCCTCGTGGGTGGAGAGGACTTCTGCCCCGCCAGCTTGGTAGCAGGCGACCGCCTCGGGGTGAGGATGGCCGTAGGTGTTGTTCCTGCCTGCGCTGACGATCACCGTTTCCGGACGGACGAGACTCATCGTCCTCTCGTTGATGGCGCCCCGGGAGCCGTGGTGTGGAGCCGCCAGCACGTCGGATTTGAGACGCTTGCCGAAGATGCGGTTGATGGACTCCCACCTCGGGTTCTCCGTGTCGCCGGTTACGAGGTAGCTGAAGCCGTCGTGACCGGGCTTTGGATCGATTCGTACGACAAGGGAGCTGTTGTTGGAGGTGCTCATGTCTGCTGGGTGCGGACTGAAGACCTCGAACCTCAGGTACTTCGAGAGATCCTCGTAGACACGACTAACGTCCCTATCGAGGCGCACCGAGATGCGCTTGAGCGACCACGCGCTATCGCTCCTCTCCTGCTCGGCCTCTCTGATCGCCGTGAAGACGCGAGTCGCGAAGCCCCCTGACTTGAAGTAGCCGGGATACATGATCCACCTGGGCAGGTAACGTCCGACGAGGATCCCGATCCCCTTCGGATCCGCGTGGTCAACGTCGAAGCCGGTGAGAACCACCCCGACTAACTTCCGACCGCGGAGTAGTGCAGGGAGCACTCCGATGACAGTCTCCGCTCCTTCGTCGCTCGGCCCCGGAATGCGACAGTCGATGGCAACGGCCTCGTCACCTACCGTGACGACGGCGAAGCAGCCCTGCCCGACGTTGAGCGTGTACAACCGCATGAGGCTTCGTAGGATCGCGATCGTGAACGCGTCAATGGATCTCGGGGATCTTTCACGAAAAATAAGTCACGCTTGAAACCACCGTAGGTGCACAAACATACGAGATGATTGTGAAACCGATGGAATCGGCGTGCTCAACTCCTACACCATCAGACGCGCGAGACACGATCGCTTCCACACGCCTCGGCACCAAGTGACGTCTGGTTACGCGGCCGATCAGCTGGGCTTCACGGCGCTGCACGTCGCGGCCCAGTTCGGGCGCGATATGCTGATGGAGCTCTTGGTCGAGCGCGGCGCCGACCTCGAGGCGCGGACGGCGGAGGGTTACGCACCCGAGCACGTCGCGGCGGGCGCCGGTCAGGTCGCGGCCATCGAGTGGCTCATCGCGCGGGGGATGGACATGTCGCTCGACTCGCCTCGCGGCACGGCGCTGGAGATCGCGCGGTCGGAGGGGCACGCCGCGCTGGTGGAGCGCCTGGCGTCGCTCGGTTGAGGAGTGACGAGGACGGGGAAACGTTCCGGCGGCGGCGATTTCTTCACTCGTCCGCACCAAGTTCGACTCACCCCACGCGATTCCCCAACTCGCCTGCGCCAAGTTCAACTCAGCCCGACGGAACAATCC
>DOWL01000209.1:0-10532 GCA_003519585.1 Nocardioides sp.
GTGATCAAGACCGCCGACTGGCTGGTCGACATGGGTCCCGAGGGCGGCTCGCGTGGGGGCATGGTGGTCGCGGAGGGGACGCCCGAGCAGGTCGCCGCCAACCCCGACAGCTTCACCGGCGCGTTCCTCAAGCCGCTCCTCGACGGCCGCGAGGCCAAGCAGCCGGCCCGCAAGAAGGCAGCCTCGACCGCCCCCGCGGCAAAGAAAGCACCGGCCACGAAGGCGCCAGCGAAGAAGGCACCCGCCAAGAAGGCGCCGGCCAAGAAGGCGCCGGCCAAGCGAAGCGTCCGCAAGTCGGCCTGACCTGAACCATCGCGGCCGCTGGCTCGTTGCCACTGTCATGACCACCGACAAGATCTCCCGACGTACCCTCGGCGGCCTCGCCGCTGCCGGCGTCGGCGTACCCCTGCTGGCGGCCTGTAGCGGCGATGACTCGAGCACCGCCACCGATCCCGCGGGCACGTCGAGCTCCGCGGCACCGTCGACCACGACGCCCAGCGGGTCGCCCTCCGAGACGGCGGCAAGCAGCTCGGCACCCGCGGCCGACGCACTGACGACCACGGGCGACGTCGAGGTGGGCGGAGGCTCGATCTTCGCCGACCAGGAGGTCGTGGTCACCCAGCCCAGCGCGGGCGAGTTCAAGTGCTTCAGCGCGATCTGCACCCACCAGGGCTGCGTGGTCTCCAGCGTCTCCGACGGCACCATCAACTGCGAGTGCCACGGCAGCCGGTTCTCGATCGAGAACGGTGACGTCGAGACCGGCCCGGCGACGTTCCCGCTCGAAGAGGTCCCGATCAACGTCGAGGGCGACCAGATCAGCCTGGCCTAGACGAGACGCCTGACCCGGCGGTACGGCGACGCCGCACCGCCGGGATCAGCCGAGGTCAGCGTCAGATGTTGGGGTTGTCCCCGTCGGTGCCGTCGTCGGTCGGCTGGTAGGTCTCGTCCGGCACGGTCGGGTTGGCGTCGTCGCCGTCCTGGATCCCGTCGGAGTCGGTGTCGGCGTCGAGCGGGTTGGTGCCCTCGCGGTACTCGCGCAGGTTGCGCGACCCGTCGTTGTCGGGGTCCTGGCGGGCGTTGGGCTTGTGGGCGTCCAGGCCGTACTGCAGCTCCCAGCGGTTGGGCATCCGGTCGCGGTCCCAGTCACCCCGGTGCGAGCCGTGGTGCCGGGCGGCCTCGGCGAGCGAGGCGACGGTGAGGGGTGCGGTGACCAAGGTGGCCGCCGCCAGGGCAGCCGCCACGCGGCGCGGGGTGGGGGTGTTGAACACGGGTGACTCCTAGGTGGTGATGGGAGTCCCGAAGGTAGGGAGCCGGAGGGGCGCGGCGCAGGGATCCGGTGCAAAAGTCAACGGATCACGCGTGAGAACTGTCCGTTCGGTGGAGGGCCGGACCGGACTGGTCTGGCGTGGTCTGGCGTGGTCTTACGTGGTCTGGAGGTGTGCGTCCGAGAAGGTCTCCCGCCAGCGCCGATCGCGGGGCGAGCGGCGGCGGTCGAGGCGGTCGTCGAGGAGCTCACGGGCCTCGTCGAGCCGGCCGGCCCGGACCAGCGCGGCGATCCTGGTCTCCTCGACGATCTCCCGCTGGGCGTCCGAACCACCGAGGCGGGGAATCCCGCCGGCCAGGGCGGCCAGGGCGTCCGCGGCCTCGTCGTACCGGCCCGCCGCGAGCCACCGCAGCGCGCGGGCCAGCGGCGCCACCACCTCTCGTTGGGTGGGATGGGCGTGTCCGGCGGCATAGCGCGCCAACTGGTCCAGCCCAGGACGGTCGTCGAGAGCGAGGAGTGTCACGGCGCTGTGCATCGCCAGGAACGGCGTGGCGGGTCTCTCGAGCACGTCCCGGCCAGCCAGCGCGGCCACCTGGTCGAGGGTCGGTACGTCGGTCGCGTCCGGGGTCAGGGCCCAGCGGAACAGCAGCGACCCGGTATCCACCAGCGCCCGGCAGCCCAGGCCGTGCTCCGGCCGGAGCTGGCCGTCGTAGCGCCGGCGGACGGCGTCGAGGTCGCCCAGTGAGAGCTCATGGAGGGCCGCATGCCACGCGAAGTGGCTGATGCTCTCGATCGAGGCGCCGTCGCCCACCACCCAGGCGTCCATCCAGGCCAGGCCGGCCGCGTGGTCGCCGGTCTCGTAGTGGGCGTGGGCCCGAGCGTGCGCGGAGTGGCCCGCACCGGGCTCGAGCGCCAGCGAGGCGCACGAGAGCGACATCGCCTCGTCGAACCGGCCCTGCTCCTGTCGCACGAACGCAAGGAGTCCGGTGAACCACCAGTCGGCGCCGTACGCCGGCGCCGCGCGCTCGACGATCGACCACGCCTCCTGCGGCACCTCGGTGACCCCGGCGAAGGCGATCGTGGGCACCGCGGTCGAGAGCAGGAGGGCGTCCAGGGGGTAGGCGGCCAGGTGGGCGATCAGCGGCCGCGAGTCCCCGGCCACGTGCTGCGTCACTGCGTGCACGTGGCTCCGCTCCCGCGCGGTGCCCCGGGCCGCGTGCAGCGAGGCGTCGCGGAGCCGAGCTGGTACGTCGACCTGCGCGCACAGCTCGTGGCCGAGGAGAGCCAGGGCCGCGTGTCCGAGCGCGAACGTCGGGTCGTGTGCGATCGAGGCTGCCAACGAGGGCAGCGCCCCCGATCGCAGCCGGAGCACGTCCAGCAGTCCACGCGAGTACGCCGCTGCAGCCTCCGGGCTGGTGGTCAGCACATACCCGTACGGGTCTCGACACGGCATATAAGTAGAGTAGATCACGCGACATTAACGACCAAGCCGCGCCTCGGGTGTGTCCCTGCCGGCTCGTAGGGTTGACGATGTGCCAGCCGCGTCGTTCCGTCCCGCGACCGGGTCGATTCCCACCCAGCCCGGTGTCTACCGGTTCCGCGACGCCCGCGGCCGGGTGATCTACGTCGGCAAGGCCAAGAACCTCCGCGCCCGGCTCTCGTCGTACTTCCAGGACATCGGCAACCTCCACGCCCGGACGGCGACCATGGTGACCACGGCGGCCGGGGTCGACTGGACGGTCGTCAACACCGAGGTCGAGGCGCTCCAGTTGGAGTACTCCTGGATCAAGGAGTTCGACCCGCGGTTCAACGTCAAGTACCGCGACGACAAGTCCTACCCATGGCTCGCGGTCACGGTGGGCGAGGAGTTCCCGCGGGTCATGGTCGGCCGTGGCGCCAAGCGCAAGGGCACCCGCTACTTCGGCCCCTACAGCCACGCCTGGGCGATCCGCGAGACCGTCGACATCCTGCTCCGCGTCTTCCCCATGCGCAGCTGCTCCAACGGCGTCTTCAAGCGGTCTGGACAGATCGGCCGGCCGTGCCTTCTCGGCTACATCGACAAGTGCTCGGCGCCCTGCGTGGGCAACATCTCCGCCGACGACCACCGCGCGATCGTCGACGACTTCTGCGACTTCATGGGCGGGCAGACCCGTCCGTTCATCAAGCGCATCCAGCGCGAGATGTACGCCGCCTCTGACCGGCAGGACTACGAGAAGGCCGCCCGGCTCCGCGACGACCTCGGTGCGATGGAGCGGGCGCTGGAGAAGCAGGCGGTGGTGCTCGGCGACGGGTCCGACGTCGACGTGATCGCGCTGGCCGAGGACCCGCTCGAGGTGGCGGTCCAGATCTTCTACGTCCGCGGTGGCCGGATCCGGGGCCAGCGCGGCTGGGTCGCCGACCGCGTCGACGAGGGCGGCACGCCGGAGCTGGTCGAGGACTTCCTCCTCCAGCTCTACGCCGGAGCCCAGCCCGAGGAGGCCAGCGACTCGATCCCGCGCGAGATCCTGGTGCCGGAGCTGCCACCTGACGTGGAGACCTTCGAGCAGCTGCTGGGCGACCTGCGGGGCAGCCGGGTGCAGATCCGGGTGCCACAGCGCGGCGACAAGAAGACGCTCCAGGAGACCGTGGCACGCAACGCCCTCGAGGCGCTGGCGCTGCACAAGACCAAGCGGGCCAGCGACCTGACCACCCGCAACCGGGCCCTGGAGGAGATCCAGCAGGCGCTCGAGCTCGACGACGTGCCGCTGCGCATCGAGTGCTACGACGTCTCCAACCTCCAGGGCACCGAGGTCGTGGCCTCGATGGTGGTCTTCGAGGACGGCCTGGCGCGCAAGAGCGAATACCGCCGGTTCGTGATCAAGGGCGTCGACGGCCAGAACGACGTGGCCTCCATGCACGAGGTGATCACCCGGCGGTTCCGCCGACTCCTCGACGAGCAGGCCAAGTCCGAGCTTCGCCCGGGCGACCCCGAGAGCCCGGAGTCCGGGCCGATGCTCGTCGACCCCGAGACCGGGCGGCCGCGCAAGTTCGCCTACGCGCCGGGGTTGGTGGTCGTCGACGGCGGGCCGCCGCAGGTGGCGGCCGCCCAGCGGGCGCTGGACGAGCTCGGCATCGACGACATCCCGGTCGTCGGCCTGGCCAAGCGACTCGAGGAGGTCTGGGTGCCGGGCCAGGAGGACCCGGTCATCCTGCGGCGCTCCTCCGAGGGCCTCTACCTCCTCCAGCGGATCCGCGACGAGGCCCACCGCTTCGCCATCACCCATCACCGCTCGCGGCGCTCCAAGTCGATGGTCGAGAGCCTGCTCGACGACGTGCCGGGCCTCGGCGAGGTGCGCCGCAAGACGCTGCTCAAGCACTTCGGGTCGCTCAAGAAGCTCCGTGCGGCCGAGGTCGACGAGATCGCCCAGGTCCCCGGCATCGGACCAGCCACGGCGACTGCCATCAAGGACGCGGTGGCCGCGGCCGGCTCGTCTCGCCAGACTGTGGGCGTGACTCCCTCGTTCAACGCAGCGACCGGCGAGGTGATCGACGAATGAGCACCGACGACGCAACAGCCACCTCGGGCGAGCTGGTCGTGGTGACCGGGATGACCGGAGCCGGCCGCAGCACCGCCGCGAAGGAGTTGGAGGACCTCGGCTACTTCGTCGTCGACAACCTCCCGCCCGAACTGCTCAAGGACGTGATCCGGCTGGTCGACGCGAGCAAGGGGCCGGCCCAGCCGGTCGCGGTCGTCGTCGACGTGCGTTCGGGCGCGTTCTTCGAGTCGCTGGCCGCCAACCTCGCCCGCGGAGCCACCGGCCGGCACGCCACGCTGGTCTTCCTCGAGGCGACCGACGAGGTCCTCGTACGCCGCCAGGAGGCCGCGCGTCGACCCCACCCGCTCCAGGGTGACGGGCGGCTGCTCGACGGGCTGCAGCGGGAGCGGGAGGTGCTTGCGGGGCTGCGCGGCGACGCCGACATGGTGATCGACACCTCCGCTCTCAACGTCCACCAGCTCACCGACCGGATCGCCGCCGAGTTCGGGACGCCCCAGACCGTGCGGCTCAAGGTGAGCGTGGTCAGCTTCGGGTTCAAGTACGGCATCCCCGTCGACACCGACTACCTCGCCGACATGCGGTTCCTCCCCAACCCACACTGGATCCCCGAGTTGCGGGCCCGCACCGGCCTCGACCAGGAGGTCTCGTCGTACGTCCTCGGTCAGGACGGCGCCGAGGAGTTCGTCGAGCGGTGGGTCGAGCTGATCGAGGGCGTCGCCGGCGGCTACCTCCGCCAGGGCAAGCGGTTCGCGCAGGTCGCGATCGGCTGCACCGGCGGCAAGCACCGCAGCGTGACCGTGACCGAGGAGGTCGTCCGGCGCCTCCAGGCGCGCGGCATCGAGGCCCGCGCCTACCACCGCGACCTGGGCCGGGAATGAGGGGCCGCGCATGAGGGACCGCGCGGTCGCCGTCGTCGCCTTCGGTGGCGGCCACGGGCTGCACGCGTCGCTGTCGGCGCTTCGGCTGCTGGTCGACGAGCTCGTGGTCGACGACCTGACCGCCATCGTCACGGTCGCCGACAACGGCGGGTCGTCGGGGCGGCTGCGCGGGGAGTTCGGCGTGCTGCCGCCGGGCGATCTGCGGATGGCGCTGGCCGCGCTGTGCGGTCGCAACGAGTGGGGCGTGACCTGGTCGCGGGTGCTCCAGCACCGGTTCGCCGGTGACGGTGAGATGCGCGACCACGTGGTCGGCAACCTGCTCATCGTCGGCCTCTGGGAGTTGCTCGGCGACCACGTCGATGCCCTCGACTACGTCGGGCGGCTGCTCGGCGCCACCGGCCGGGTGCTCCCCATGGCGCTGGTCCCGATGGACATCACGGCCGACGTACGCGGTCTGGTGCCCGACCATCCCGACGCCCTGGTGAGCGTCCGCGGTCAGGTCGAGGTGGCCACCACCGACGGCATGATCGACTCGATCGCGCTCGTTCCGCCCGACCCGCCCGCCGCTCCGGAGGCACTCAAGGCCATCGAGGCGGCCGACTGGGTGGTGCTCGGCCCGGGGTCGTGGTTCACCTCGGTGCTGCCGCACCTCATGGTGCCCGCGCTCCGTCATGCGCTGGTCAACACCGACGCCCGGGCGATCGTCGTGCTCAACCTCGCCGCCGAGGCGGGGGAGACGCCGGGGTTCGGCGCCGCCGATCACCTGCGCGTCCTGGCCGAACACGCTCCCGACCTGCCGATCCACACGGTCCTGGCCGACCAACATCTCGGCTCGGAGGAGCTCGCCGACCTCGAACAGGTGGTGGCGGCGTACGGCGCCCAGTTGGTCGTCGACGACGTCGCCGAGGCCCCAGGCACGCCCCGCCACGACCCCGTCAAGCTGGCCGCCGCGTTCTCACGGATCCTCGCCGGAGGGTGATTGACTCCCGTGCGAGGATCGGCGCATGGCGATGACGGCGCAGGTGAAGTCCGAACTGGCCAGCACCCAGATCACCAAGACCTGTTGCCGTAAGGCCGAAGTGGCCTCGATGCTCCGCTTCGCCGGCGGCCTGCACATCGTCAACGGCAAGATCGTCGTGGAGGCCGAACTCGACACCGGAGCTGCCGCGCGCCGGCTGCGCACCGACGTGTCCGAGGTCTATGGCCACGAGTCCGACGTCGTCATGGTGCAGGGCAACGGCATCCGCAAGGGCAGCCGCTACATCGTGCGGGTCAGCAAGCAGGGTGAGGCCCTGGCCCGGCAGACCGGGCTGCTCGACCAGCGCGGCCGCCCGGTGCGTGGCCTGCCCCCTGCGGTCGTCTCCGGCGGCGGATGCGATGCGGTCGCGGCCTGGCGAGGTGCGTTCCTGGCCCACGGCTCGCTCACCGAGCCCGGCCGGTCGTCCTCGCTCGAGGTGACCTGTCCCGGCCCCGAGGCGGCGCTGGCCCTGGTCGGAGTCGCCCGCCGGCTCGGCATCCAGGCCAAGGCCCGCGAGGTGCGCGGCGTGGACCGGGTGGTGATGCGCGACGGCGACGCCATCGGCCAACTGCTCACCCGGCTGGGGGCCCACGAGTCGCTGATGGCCTGGGAGGAGCGCCGGATGCGGCGCGAGGTCCGAGCCACGGCCAACCGGCTGGCCAACTTCGACGACGCAAACCTGCGCCGCTCCGCGCGAGCCGCGGTGGCCGCCGGTGCCCGGGTCGAGCGGGCGATGGAGATCTTGGGTGACGACGTCCCCGACCATCTCAAGATGGCCGGCGACCTGAGGCTCGAGCACAAGCAGGCCTCGCTCGAGGAGTTGGGGCAACTCCACGACCCGGTGCTGACCAAGGACGCCATTGCCGGCCGGATCCGGCGGCTGCTGGCGATGGCCGACAAGCGCGCCGAGGAGCTCGGCATCCCTGACACCGAGGCGTCGCTGACTCCCGAAATGCTCGCGGACGACTGAGATCGTGCTGGTTACCGGTACGTAGATCGGACGCGGCACTGGTACATCCGCGCAGGCTCGGTAGGGTCGACTTGAACGATCCAGACGTCACCGAGATCCAGGAGCAAGACCGTGACCGTACGCGTCGGCATCAACGGCTTCGGCCGGATCGGCCGCAACTTCTACCGCGCCGTCCGCGCCCTCCAGCAGCGTGAGGGACTCGACCTCGAGATCGTCGCGGTCAACGACCTCACCGACCCCGCGGCCCTGGCGCCGCTGCTCAAGTTCGACTCGATCCTGGGCCGGCTCGACGCCGACGTCCAGGCCAGCGAGGGCCAGATCGTGGTCGGCGACACGGTGGTCAAGGTCTTCGCCGAGCGCGACCCGGGCAACCTCAAGTGGGCCGACGAAGGGGTCGACGTGGTCGTCGAGTCCACCGGCTTCTTCACCGACGCGACCAAGGCACGGGCGCATGTCGACAACGGCGGCGCCAAGAAGGTGATCATCTCGGCGCCGGCGTCCAACGAGGACATCACCGTGGTGATGGGTGTCAACCACACCGACTACGACCCCGCGGCGCACACCGTGATCTCCAACGCGTCGTGCACCACCAACTGCCTGGCGCCGATGGCCAAGGCCCTCCACGACGAGTTCGGCATCGTCAAGGGCCTGATGACCACGATCCACGCCTACACCGCCGACCAGAACCTCCAGGACAACATCCACAAGGACCCGCGCCGGGCCCGCGCGGCGGCACTCAACATGGTCCCGACCTCGACCGGCGCCGCCAAGGCGATCGGCCTGGTGCTGCCCGAGCTCAGGGGCAAGCTCGACGGCTACGCCATGCGGGTGCCCGTCCCGACCGGTTCGGCCACTGACCTGACCTTCGAGGCTGGCCGCGAGACCAGCGTGGAGGAGATCAACGCCGCGATCGAGAAGGCGGCCGACGGCCGGTTCCTCAAGTACTCCACCGACCCGCTCGTCTCCACTGACATCGTCACCGACCCGGCGTCCTGCATCTTCGACGCCCCGCTGACCAAGGTGATCGGCAACCAGGTCAAGGTGCTCGGCTGGTACGACAACGAGTGGGGCTACTCCAACCGGCTGGCCGACCTGATCAAGTACGTCGGCGAGTCGCTCTGACGATGGGTTCCTACGACGGGCTGGGTGAGGTCAAGGGCAAGCGGGTCCTCGTCCGGTCCGACCTCAACGTGCCCCTGGACGGTGAGCGCATCACCGACGATGGGCGGATCCGGGCCAGCGTGCCGACCATCCAGGCGCTCGTCGACGCAGGTGCCCGGGTGGTGGTGACCGCGCACCTCGGCCGCCCCAAGGGCGAGCCCGAGGACCGCTACTCGCTGCGTCCGGTCGCCGTACGCCTCGGTGAGCTGCTCGGCCACGACGTCGCGTTCGCCACCGACACGGTCGGTGACTCGGCCCGGGAGACGGTCGCCGGGCTGGCCGACGGCCAGGTCGCGGTCCTCGAGAACGTGCGGTTCAACGCCGGTGAGACCAGCAAGGACGACGCAGAGCGCGGCGCCTTTGCAGACCAGCTCGCCGAGCTGGCCGACGCCTTCGTCTCCGACGGGTTCGGGGTGGTGCACCGCAAGCAGGCCTCCGTCTACGACGTCGCCCAGCGGCTGCCGCACGCGATGGGTGGCCTGGTCTCCGCCGAACTCGAGGTCATGAAGCGGCTCACCGAGGATCCGGAGCGCCCCTACGCCGTCGTTCTCGGCGGCTCGAAGGTCTCCGACAAGCTCGGGGTGATCGACAACCTGCTCGGCCAGGCCGACACGCTGCTGATCGGCGGTGGGATGGTCTTCACCTTCCTCAAGGCCCAGGGCCACGACGTCGGCAAGAGCCTCCTCGAGGAGGACCAGCTCGACACCTGCCGCGACTACCTCCGGCGGGCGGCCGAAACGGGCGTGGAGATCGTGCTCCCCACCGACATCGTGATCGACACCGCCTTCCCGTCGGGCGACCGTGAGCCGCAGCCGCAGGTGGTCGCCGCCGACGCGATCCCCTCAGACGCGCTGGGCCTCGACATCGGCCCCGAGTCCGCCCGCGCGTTCGCCGCCGCCGTCACCGGGGCCAAGACGGTCTTCTGGAACGGCCCGATGGGCGTCTTCGAGACGCCCGCGTTCGCCGAAGGCACCCGGGTGGTCGCCGAGGCGCTCACGAAGGTCGACGGGCTGTCCGTGGTCGGCGGTGGCGACTCGGCCGCCGCGGTCCGCACCCTCGGCTTCGACGAGGACGCCTTCGGTCACATCTCCACCGGCGGTGGCGCCAGCCTCGAATACCTCGAGGGCAAGGAGCTGCCCGGCATCTCCGTACTACAGGATTGAGGGCATGGCCGCGTCTCGCATCCCGCTCATGGCGGGCAACTGGAAGTCCAACCTCAACCACCAGGAGGCGGTGGTCCTCGTCCAGAAACTGGCATGGACCCTCGACGACAAGAAGCACGACTACGGTCGCGTCGAGGTCGTCGTGCTGCCGCCGTACACCGACATCCGCTCGGTGCAGACCCTCGTGGACGGCGACCGGCTGCAGATCCGGTACGGCGCGCAGGACGTCTCCGAACACGACGGCGGCGCCTATACCGGCGAGATCTCCGCGGCGATGCTGGCCAAGCTCGGCTGCTCCTATGTCGTTGTCGGCCACAGCGAGCGGCGCGAGTACCACCAGGAGAGCGACGAACTGGTCAACACGAAGGCGCACAAGGCGCTCGACGGCGGCATGACGCCGATCGTGTGCGTCGGCGAGGGTCTCGAGGTCCGGCAGGCCGGCGAGCACGTCCCGCACTGCATGTCGCAGGTCGAGGGCTCGCTGGCCGGGTTCAAGCCGGAGCAGGTCGCTGCGCTGGTCATCGCCTACGAGCCGGTCTGGG
>DOWL01000209.1:10646-27145 GCA_003519585.1 Nocardioides sp.
CCGGTCTGGGCGATCGGGACGGGCGAGGTCGCCACCCCCGCCGATGCGCAGGAGGTCTGCCAGTCGATCCGCGCGCAGATCCGCGAGGCGTACGGCGACGCCGCGGCCGACGGCGTCCGCATCCTCTACGGCGGCTCGGTGAAGGCGGCCAACGTCGCCGGCATCATGGCCGAGGCGGACGTGGACGGATGCCTCGTCGGGGGCGCGAGCCTCCAAGCAGACGAGTTCGGCGGCATCTGCCGCTACTACGACATGCCAGCGCTGTGATCACCCGTTCGGGCGAGGGACCAGGTGTGACGTAGGATCGCGCCCGTGGATCTCCTCTTCACGATCATCCTGGTGATCACCAGCCTGCTGATGATCCTGCTCGTCCTGTTGCACAAGGGTCGCGGTGGCGGTCTGTCCGACATGTTCGGAGGCGGCGTCTCCAGTTCCTTGGGCGGTTCCTCCGTCGCGGAGCGCAACCTCGACCGACTGACTGTCGGCATCGGGGTGATCTGGTTCGCCAGCGTCATCGCGCTCGGCCTGTTGCTGGCCTACCAGGGCTGAGGAGGGCGTCATGGCCGGTGGAGGAAATGCGATTCGCGGGAGCCGGGTCGGCGCCGGCCCGATGGGCGAGGCGGAGCGGGGCGAGGCGGCCCCCCGTCAGGCAGTCACCTACTTCTGCTCCCATGACCACCGTTCTGTGGTCACCTTCGCCGTCGAAGCGGCCGTGCCCGACTCCTGGGACTGCCCCCGCTGCGGGCTACCGGCCAGCCTCGACTCGGAGAACCCGCCCCCGGCTCCCAAGATCGAGCCCTACAAGACGCACCTGGCCTACGTGAAGGAGCGCCGCTCCGACGCCGAGGCCGAGACGATCCTCGATGAGGCTCTCGAACTGCTGCGCTCGCGCCGCAAGTCCGGCGACATCATCTTCTAGAGCTGCGACGCGGCGTCCCGGTCGAGGAACCAGATCGTCTCTTCGGAGCCGGTGACGCCGGCGGCCGGGCAGTCGTGCAGGTCCGTGCCGTCGGCGAGGGCGCGGGCCACGGCCTGAGCCTTCTCGGAGCCGCTGACCAGGAACCACACCGACCTCGACCGGTTGAGAGCCGGGAAGGTGAGGCTGATCCGCTCGGGCGGGGGCTTCGGGGAGCCGGTGACGGGTACGGCGATCTCGTCGTCGACATCCAGCTGCGGGAAGCCCGGGAACAGCGAGGCGATGTGGCCGTCGGGGCCGACGCCGAGCATCAGCACCTCGAACTCACCGCTGCCGTGGGTGCGGAGCGTGTCGGCGTACGCGACCGCGCCGGCCGCGACATCCTCGGCGTCCGCAGTGCTGGGCATCTCGTGCACCTTGGCGGGATCGACACCGACCGCCGCGAGGAAGGCGGTGCGGGCCTGGAGCGCGTTGCGGTCGGGCGAGTCGGGAGCCACGAACCGTTCGTCTCCCCACCACACCACGACGTCGGACCAGTCGAGTTCGGACGTCGCGGAGAGGCGGGCCAGCTCACGGTGTACGGCGTCGGCGATGGTGCCGCCGGTCAGCCCGATGTGGGGCTGGTGACTGGCCGCCTGCGCGTCGGACAGCCGGGTGAGCAGCTCGCCCGCGATCGCCGTGGCGAGTCCCTCGGCCGACTCGTGGACCTCGACCCGGGGCGCCGCACTCATCGGGCACCGCTCTTGGACAGCGACTTGGCCACCGACGCGTAGACGTCGTCCTCGTCGAGCCGGCGCAGTTCCTCGGCCAGCAACTCGTGGACGTCGCGGCGGCGGAGGGCGATCGGCCGGTCGGGGTGCCCGGGGGAGGAGTACGTCGCGAGCCGGCCGTCGGGACGCGAGATCCGGATGGGTCCCTCCCGGGTCTCCAGTTCGACCGCGGTGAGGCCCGGTCCGGCGGAGATCTTGCGGGCGACCTCGACCTTGAGCCGGTTGTGCAGCCAGGCGACGAGCAGGTCGGCCGACGGGTTCCCACGCTCGCCCACGACCGTGGCCGCGGTGACCTTGAGCGGATGTTGGTCGAGCGCCGCGGCCAGCAGCCCGCGCCAGGGCGTGAGCCGGGTCCAGGCCAGGTCGGTGTTGCCGGGGGTGTATGCGTGGCACTGACCGAGCAGTGCCCGCGTCTTGCCCCGGGACACGTTCGCCGAGTCGGTGATGCGCCGCTGGGCGAGAACGCCGAGGGGGTCGGTCGAGGGATCGGCCGGTGGATCGGTCGGCCACCAGACCGCGACCGGCGAATCCGGGAGCAGCAACGGCAGCACGACGGACTCGGGGTGCTTCGCCACCTCACCGGTGAGCCGGATCAGCGCGGTCTCCCCGGCCCAGCCCGACCCGGTGCCGACCTGGGCGTCGACCTGGGAGTCGCCCCGGGCGTCGCCGAGGATGACCCCGAGCACCCGCGCCGGGTGCTCGTGCGACGCCTCGCGGGCCATCTCCATGGCCCGGTCGGCGTCGTCCTCGTCGGCGACCACGACCATGGTCATCACCATGCCCATCGCCGGGCTGCCCGCGCGCGAGCGCGCCCGCATGAACTCGCGGGCGATGCCCGCCGAGTCGGTGTCCGAGAGCGCGATCATCATGGGCGCCTCCAGGTGCGTCCGTCGCGGGCCAGCATCTTCACTGCGCCTTCGGGACCCCAACCACCGGCGGGGTAGGGCTCGGGCTTGCCGCCCTTGCGCTCCCAGAAGTCGAGGATCGGGTCGAGGATCTCCCAGGAGAGCTCGACCTCCTCGTGTCGCGGGAACAGGGGCGGGTCACCCAGGAGTACGTCGAGGATCAGCCGTTCGTAGGCCTCCGGCGACGACTCGGTGAACGAGCCGCCGTAGACGAAGTCCATGTTGACGTCGCGGATCTCCATCCCGGCGCCGGGCACCTTGGAGCCGAACCGCAGCGTCACACCCTCGTCGGGCTGGACCCGGATCACGAAGGCGTTCTGGGTCAGCTCCTCGACCGCGGAGTCGGCGAAGGGCTGGTGCGGCGACTTCTTGAAGACCACGGCGACCTCGGTCACCCGGCGGCCGAGCCGCTTGCCGGTGCGGAGGTAGAACGGCACCCCGGCCCACCGACGGTTGTCGACGTGCAGCGTCACCGCGGCGAACGACTCGGTCGTGGAGGTCTTG
This sequence comes from Nocardioides sp., assembly GCA_003519585.1. GTDB lineage: Bacteria > Actinomycetota > Actinomycetes > Propionibacteriales > Nocardioidaceae > Nocardioides. The sequence goes on from DOWL01000209.1 coordinate 13,742, forward strand.
CGGACGCCGTCCTCCTCGAGGAAGCCGCGCACCTTGCGGCCCCCGGACCAGCCGGCGGCGTACTGGCCGCGTGCGGTGGTCAGGTCGAGCCGATGGGGCAGGGTGACCGAGGCGAGCAGCTTCTGCTTCTCGTGGCGCAGCGAGTCGGCGTCGAACGCCCTGGGCTCCTCCATGGCCACCAGCGCGAGAAGTTGGAGCAGGTGGTTCTGGATCACGTCACGGGCCGCGCCGATGCCGTCGTAGTAGCCGGCTCGTCCCTCGATGCCGCCGTCCTCGGCCATCGTGATCTGCACGTGGTCGACGTAGTTGTTGTTCCACAGCGGCTCGAACATCTCGTTGGCGAACCGCATCGCCAGGATGTTCTGCACCGTCTCCTTGCCGAGATAGTGGTCGATCCGGAATATCTCGTTGGGCGCGAAGACCGACATCAGTGAGTGGTTGAGCTCGCGGGCCGAGGCGAGGTCGTGGCCGAACGGCTTCTCGATGACCACCCGCCGCCAGGCGTCGCCGTCGACATGCGCGAGACCGTGCTCCTTGAGCTGGCCGGCGCCGGTGCCGAAGAACCCGGGCGGGATCGCGAGGTAGAAGGCGTGGTTGCCGTCGGTGCCGCGCACCTCGTCGAGCTCCTCGATGGTACGGCGCAGCCGGTCGAAGGCCACGTCGTCGTCGAACTCGCCCGGGACGAACCGGAACCCCTCGGCCAGCTGCTTCCAGGTCTCCTCGCGGAACTCGGTGCGGGCGTGCTCCTTCACCGAGTCGTGCACGATCTTGGCGAAGTCCTCGTTGGCCCAGTCGCGGCGTGCGAAGCCGGTCAGGCTGAAGCCCGGCGGGAGCAGGCCGCGGTTGGCGAGGTCGTAGATCGCCGGCATGACCTTCTTGCGCGACAGGTCGCCGGTGACGCCGAACAGCACCATGCCGCACGGTCCGGCGATGCGGGGCAGCCGGCGATCCTCCGGGTCCCGCAGCGGGTTGGGCCTCGGTGTCGTCACGGTCGGCGGTGCTCCCGGTAGTAGGCGATGAGGGACTGGGTCGAGGAGTCGGCCGCGGCCGCGGCGCTCTGGTCGCCGGCGACCGCGGGTGCCAGCTGCTGGGCCAGCTGCTTGCCCAGCTCGACGCCCCACTGGTCGAAGCTGTCGATGCCCCAGATCGCGCCCTCGGTGAAGGTGATGTGCTCGTAGAGCGCCACCAGCTGACCGAGGACCGACGGGGTCAGCTCGGGCGCCATGATCGAGGCGGTCGGCCGGTTGCCCGGGAACACCCGAGCCGGGACGACGTTCTCCGCGGTCCCCTCGGCGCGCACCTCCTCGGCGGTCTTGCCGAAGGCCAGCGCCCGGGTCTGGGCGAAGAAGTTGGCGAGGAACAGCTCGTGGACGTCCTGGTCGCGGTCCTTGAGCGGGTGCGAGGGGTTGGCGAAGGCGATGAAGTCGGCGGGGATCAGCCGGGTGCCCTGGTGGATCAGCTGGTAGAAGGCGTGCTGCCCGTTGGTGCCCGGCTCGCCCCAGAAGATCTCGCCGGTGTCGGTGGTGACCGCGCTGCCGTCCCAACGGACGCCCTTGCCGTTGGACTCCATGGTCAGCTGCTGGAGGTACGCCGGGAAGCGGTGCAGCAGCTGGGAGTAGGGGAGCACAGCGTGGGTCTGGGCGCCCAGGAAGTTGGTGTACCAGACGTTGAGAAGCCCCATCAGGAGGGGCACGTTGCGGGCCGGCTCGGCGGTCCGGAAGTGCTCGTCGATGGCATGGAAGCCCGCCAGCAGTTCGCCGAACCGCTCCGGGCCGATGGCCAGCACCAGCGAGGTGCCGATCGCGGAGTCCATGGAGTAGCGGCCGCCGACCCAGTCCCAGAAGCCGAAGGCGTTGGCGGGGTCGATGCCGAACGCCGCCACCTTGTCCAGCGCCGTCGACACGGCGACGAAGTGCTTGCGGACGGTGTCGGCCTCGTCGTACGACGACAGCCCGGCCAGCAGCCAGGCCTTGCACAGCCGCGCGTTGGTCAGCGTCTCGAGGGTGCCGAAGGTCTTGCTGGAGACGATGAACAGGGTGGTCGCGGGATCGAGGCCCTTGAGCTTGAGCGCGGCATCGGTCGGGTCGATGTTGCTGATGAACCGGCACTCCAGGCCTGGCTCGCCGTCGGGCAGGTTGCGATAGGGCTCCAGCGCCTCGTAGGCCATGACCGGTCCGAGGTCGGAGCCCCCGATGCCGATGTTGACGACGGTGCGGATCCGCTCACCGGTGACCCCGGTCCATGCGCCCGACCGGACCCGGTCGGCGAAGTCGTAGACCCGGCTCAGCACTTCGTGGACGTCGGCCACGATGTCCTGTCCGTCGACCTCGAGGGAGGCCGACGACGGCAGCCGCAGCGCGGTGTGCAGCACCGCTCGGTCCTCGGTGACGTTGATGTGCTCGCCGCGGAACATCGCGTCGCGGCGGCCGGCCACGTCGGTCTGCTCGGCCAGGGCCAGCAGCTCGGTGAGGATCGGCTGGGTGACCAAACCCTTGGCGAGGTCGACGTGCAGGTCCGCGGCCGTGAAGGTGAGCGCGGTGGTGCGATCGGCGTCCTCGGCGAACCAGGCGCGCAGACTCGGGGTGAACCCGTCGGCCAGCGCGCGCAGTGCTGCCCAGGCGTCCGTCGTCGTCGGGTCGACGGGGGCCCGGGTCACGAGCGGGCCTGCTCCATCTGCTCCTTGACTGTCCCGACCAGCTCGTCCCACGAGCCGACGAACTTCTCGACGCCCTCGTCCTCGAGGGCCCGGAACACGTCGGGAAGATCGATGCCCACGCCGCTGAGCTGGTCGAAGACCGCTTGGGCGTCGGTGGCCCGGCCGGTGACCAGGTCGCCCCGCACCTCGCCGTGGTCGGCGAAGGCCTCAAGGGTCTTCTCCGGCATCGTGTTGACCGTGTCGTCGACGACCAGATCGGTGACGTAGAGGGTGTCGGGATAGTCGGGGTTCTTGACCCCGGTCGAGGCCCACAGCGGCCGCTGCGGGTTGGCGCCGGCGGACGCGAGCAACTTCCAGCGGTCGCTCGCGATGACCTCCTCGAAGGCGGCGTACGCGAGGACCGCGTTGGCCACCGCGGCCTTGCCGCGCAGCGCCAACGCCTCGTCGGTGCCGAGTGCCTCGAGCCGCTTGTCGATCTCGGTGTCGACCCGCGAGACGAAGAACGAGGCCACGGAGAAGATCCGGGGCAGGTCGAGCCCGGCATCGCGGGCCTGCTCGAGGCCGGTGAGGTAGGCGTCCATCACGCCGCGGTAGCGCTCCACGCTGAAGATCAGCGTGACGTTGACGTTGATGCCCTCGGCGATCGCGGCGGTGATCGCGGGCAACCCGGCCTCGGTGGCCGGGATCTTGATGTAGACGTTGGGCCGGTCCACGGCTCGCCACAGCCGCTGGGCGGAGGCGATGGTGCCCTCGGTGTCCTTGGCGAGCGACGGCTCGACCTCGATCGAGACCCGGCCGTCGGCCTTGGTCGACTCGAAGACGGGCTTCATGATCTCGCAGCCGTTGCGGACGTCTTCGGTCGTCAGCTCGAAGATCACCCGGTCGACCTCGGCCCCCTCGGCGACGAGCTTGCGGACCTGCTCGTCGTACCGCTCGCCGTTGCCGATCGCGCTGGCGAAGATGGTCGGGTTGGTAGTCACCCCGACGACGTGCTTGTCCTTGATCAGCGCAGCCAGGTTGCCGGTCTCGATCCGCTCGCGCGAAAGGTCGTCGAGCCAGATGGAGACGCCGGCGTCGGCGAGCGCCTGGAGTCGGTCGGTCATGGGTTCCTCCTGTGAGGTGCGAACGGATTCGATCAGGATCAGGTCGCGGCTGCGATGGAGTCGCGGGCCGCGTTGGCCACCGCGGTCGCGGTGACCCCGAACTCGGTGAAGATGCGCTGGAAGTCCGCCGAGGCGCCGTAGTGCTCGATCGAGACGATCCGGCCGTGGTCGCCGACCACCTCCCGCCAGCCCTGGGCGATGCCGGCCTCGACCGAGACCCGGGCCTTCACGGTGGGGGGTACGACACTCTCGCGGTAGGACTCCTCCTGCGCGTCGAACCACTCCCGGCACGGCATCGACACGACCCGGGCGGCGATGCCGTCCTCGGCCAGGATCGCGCGGGCCTGGACGGCCAACTGGACCTCGGAGCCGGTGCCGACGAGTACGACGTCGGGGAGTCCGGTCGAGCCCTCCGCATCGAGCAGCACGTAGCCGCCCCGGTGCACGTTGGAGGTGTCGGAATAGCCTTCTTCGCCGCGCGGGAAGACCGGGACGTTCTGCCGGGTCAGGATCAGCCCGGCCGGCCGGTCGGTGTGGCCGAGGATCGTCTCCCAGGCGGCCGCGGTCTCGTTGGCGTCGGCGGGGCGGACCACGTCGAGGCCGGGGATGGCCCGCAGCGCAGCGAGGTGCTCGATCGGCTGGTGGGTCGGGCCGTCCTCGCCCAGGCCGATCGAGTCGTGGGTCCAGACGTAGGTGACCGGGAGTCCCATCAGCGCGGCCAGCCGCACCGACCCCCGCATGTAGTCGGAGAACGTGAGGAACGTGCCTCCGAATACGCGGGTCCCGCCGTGCGCGGCGATGCCGTTCATGATCGCGCCCATGCCGTGCTCGCGGATGCCGAAGTGCAGCACCCGGCCCTGCTGCGGGTCGCCTTGCCACATCTTGGTCGAGCGGTCGGCGGGCAGGAACGACGGCACGTCCTCGATCGTGGTGTTGTTGGACTCGGCCAGGTCGGCCGATCCGCCCCACAGTTCGGGGATCACCGGAGCCAGGGCGTTGATGACCGTGCCGGAGGCCTTGCGGGTGGCCATCCCCTTCTCGTCGGCGTCGAAGCTCGGCACCGCGTCGGTCCAGCCCCTCGGCAGGGTGCGGGTCTGCATCCGCTCGAACAGCGCGAGCCGATCACCCGCGCCCGCGGCCCACGCCGCGAACTCCTCGTCCCACGCCGCCTGGGCGGCCTTGCCGCGAGCGACCGCCTGCCGGGTGTGCTCGAGCACCGCCGGGTCGACGTCGAAGGCCAGTGCCGGGTCGAAGCCGAGCACCTCCTTGGTGGCAGCTACCTCCTCGACGCCGAGCGCGGAGCCGTGCGCCTTGCCGGTGTTCTGGGCGTTGGGCGCCGGCCAGGCGATGATCGTGTGGAGCCGGATGAAGCTGGGCCGGTCGGTGACCGCGCGGGCCGCCAGGATGGCGTCGTACAGCGCCGGGACGTCCTCGCGGTATTCGGTGCCGCCGTTGGTCCAGTCGACGTCCTGGACGTGCCAGCCGTACGCCGCGTAGCGGGCGGCGACGTCCTCGCCGAGTGCGATGTCGGTGTTGTCCTCGATCGAGATCCGGTTGTGGTCGTAGATGACCGTGAGGTTGCCAAGCTCCTGGACCCCCGCGATGGCGCTGGCCTCGGCAGAGACGCCCTCCTCGATGTCGCCGTCGCTGCAGAGCGCATAGACCTGGTGGTCGAAGAGCGAGTCACCGGCGCCCGGATCGAAGAGGCCGCGCTCGCGCCGGGCCGCCATGGCCATGCCGACGGCGTTGCCGATGCCCTGGCCGAGCGGGCCGGTGGTCGTCTCGACGCCGGCGGTGTGGCCGTATTCGGGGTGGCCAGGCGTCTTGCTGCCCCAGGTGCGCAGCGCCTCGATGTCCTCGATCTCCAGCCCCCACCCACCGAGATAGAGCTGGAGGTAGAGGGTCAGGCTGGAATGGCCGCACGAGAGCACGAACCTGTCGCGGCCGGGCCAGTGCGGATCGGCGGGGTTGTGCCGCATCACCTTCTGGAAGAGGAGATAGGCGGCGGGAGCCAGGCTCATGGCGGTGCCGGGGTGGCCGTTGCCGACCTTCTGGACCGCGTCCATGGCCAGCACCCGGACGGTGTCCACTGCCTTCTCGTCGAGGTCGTTCCACTCCAAGGCCGGGCTGGTGCTCACGGGGCTCCTCTCGACAGGCTGCGGGCACTGCCGACACTACTCAGCGTCACGGTTAGACTCACAGCGGCTCCAGTGCCCCATCCCATCCTTCGAACGCACACCACAGAGGCTTTGTGACCTACGTCGGCCAGTCGGTCCCGCGCACCGCGCGTCCCGCCTCGACTTCTTCGGGCGTGGCACCGACCCAGCGAGCCACGTTCAAAGACGTGGTGGCGGCGTACGTCGGGCTGACCAAGCCGCGGGTCATCGAGCTGCTGCTGCTCACCACGGTCCCGGTGATGTTCTTCGCCGCCCAGGGCGTCCCGCCGCTCGGGCTGGTGGTCGCCACGGTCGTCGGCGGCACCTTCTCCGCGGGCTCGGCCTCGGTCTTCAACTGTGTCTACGACCGCGACATCGACGAGCAGATGCGGCGCACCCGGCGGCGCGCCCTGCCCCGGCACCTGGTCTCGCCGCGAGCCGCGCTGATCTTCGGCTTCGTGCTGGCCGCGCTCTCGACGGTCGTGTTGCTGCTGTGGGTCAACCCGCTCTCCGCGGTGCTCTCGCTGACCGCCAACGCGTTCTACGTCTTCGGCTACACCATGCTGCTCAAGCGGCGTACCACCCAGAACATCGTGTGGGGCGGACTCGCGGGCTGCTTCCCCGCGCTGATCGGCTGGACGGCCGTCACCGGTGAGCTGTCCTGGGTGCCGGTCGTGCTGTTCGCCGTCGTCTTCTTCTGGACGCCGCCGCACACCTGGGCACTGGCGCTGCGCTACCGCGAGGACTACGCGAACGTCGACGTCCCGATGTTGCCGGTCGTGGCACCGGCCCACGTGGTGGGCCGGCAGGTAGTCGTCTACAGCTGGATCATGGTCGCGGTATCCCTGCTGCTGTGGCCGGTCGCCGGCACCGGGATCGTCTACCCGATCGCCGCGACCGTCCTCGGCGCGGTCTTCCTGCTCGAGGCGCACCGCATGTGGGCGCGGAGCCGCGGCACCGAGGATCTCACCGTGATCCAGCCGATGCGGCTGTTCCACGCTTCGAACCTCTACCTCTCGCTGCTCTTCGTCGCGGTCGCGCTCGACCCGCTCCTGACCCGGTAGTCCGGCGGCGTCCAGGGGGTCAGATGCGGCCCCTGCGGCCTCGGACCGCGCCGACGATGAACAGGATGAGCGCGATGATCGCCAGGATGATCAGGATGGTCATCAGCATGGGGTTGTCCCTCCAGTCGTGAGGTCGCCGGATCTCGGCAGCTGACCTCTGGTGCGGGACCGGTACCCCGATCGCCGCGCAACGTGCGCGCTCAGTTCGACAACGGGTGGCGCACCCGGAGCAGCGCCCAGGTGACGCAGGCCGAGATCGTGGCCGCGCCCAGCATGTGGAGGCCGACCAGGACCACGGGCAGGTCGGTGAAGTACTGCACGAAGCCGATCGCCCCTTGGGCCAGTTCGACGGCCAGCAGGACGGCCACGGCACGCCGCGCCGACCGGGGGGCGCCAACGGCGTGCAGGGTGAACAGCAGGCCGAGGGTGAGGCCCACGAAGAGGAAGACCAGGTCCGCGTGGAGCTGGCTCATCTGGAGGGGGTCGAGGCCGTTGCGCTCGGTGTCCACGTCGCCGGCATGCGGTCCTGAGCCGGTGACGACGGTGCCGACGTAGAGCACCGCCCAGGCCGCCGCGAACGTCGCCCAGGCCAGGCCGACCACCGGCCCGCGGCGGGCGGGTGGCAGCGGTGCGTCGACGCTGAGCAGCATCCGCACCGCGACGCCGATGATGGCCAGCGAGCAGAGCAGGTGGAAGGAGACCACCCAGGGGTTGAGGTCGGTGAGCACGGTGATGCCGCCGATCACCGCCTGCGCGGGGATGCCGAGAGCCACGATCAGCGCCATCGTGCGGAGGTCGCGCCGGCCGGTGCGCCACATCACCACGAACGTCGCGACGGCGATCGCCACGAGCACGAAGGTGAGCGTCCGGTTGCCGAACTCGATCGCCTCGTGCAGGTCCAGTGCGCCGTGCGGTCGGAACGACTGGTCGGTGCAGCGCGGCCAGGTCGGGCAGCCGAGGCCGGAGCCGGTGAGCCGGACCGCTCCGCCGGTGACGACGAGGACGACGTTCGCAACCAGGGTCGCCCATGCGAGCGGTCGGACCCAGCGCTCGTGGCTCATTCCCACGAGAACGTCCGAGCGGTCGCGAAGGTCCCCACGATGGCCCAGCCCACGAGGACGCCGAGATCGTGCCAGGCGATCGATCCGTCGAGGAACACCTCGCGCATCGCCTCGCCGAGGGCTCCGCTGGGGAGCCAGGCCGCGACGTCCCCGAAGGCGCCGTACGCCGACGCGGGGAGTACGACGGCGCCTCCGGCCAGCATCAGGAGGTAGACGAGGTTGGCGGCGGCCAACGTGGCCTCGGCCCGCAGCGCACCCGCCATCAGCAGCCCGAGCGACGCGAACGCGGCCGTGCCGAGCAGCACGGCCAGCACCGCACCGAGGACGGAGGTCGCGGTGAGCTCAGGTGACCAGCCCAGGAGCAGGCCGACCACGGACAGCACGAGCAGCTGCAGGACCTCGACGAGCAGCAGCGCCAGGACCTTGCCCGCCAGCAGCCCGGAGCGCGGGAGCGGCGAGGCACCGAGCCGCTTGAGCACGCCGTACCGCCGCTCGAACCCGGTGGCGATCGCCAGCGACGTGAACGAGGTCGACAGCACTGCCAGCGCCAGCACGCCGGGCGTCACGACGTCGACGACCGGGTGGTCGTAGTCGAGGCCGAGCCGATCGGCGCCCTGGACCATCCCGATCAGGACCAGCACGGGGATCACGACGGCCAGCAGCAGCTGCTCGCCGTTGCGGACCATGAGCCGCGATTCCATCCGTGCCTGCGCCAGCACCATGCGGGACAGCGGTGCGGCACCGGGTGCGGGGGTGAAGACGCTCACGGAGCCAGCTCCCGCCCGGTCAGCTCGAGGAACACGTCCTCGAGGTTGCGGGTGCCGAGGGTCAGCGACTCGGGCAGCACGTCGTTCTCCTCGCACCAGCGCGACACCTTCGCAAGCGTGGACGCATCGGCGGGACCGGTGACGATCAGGCTGAGCTCGTCGAGCAGCACCACCTCGATGTCGGCGCCGAGGGCGACCTTGAGCGACACGGGTGCCCCAGGTGGGAACGGCTTGGTGACCACGAGCCGGATCGTGGAGGCGGTGCCGCCCCGGGTCAGGGCGATCGGGGTGCCCGAGGCGATCAGCCGACCCCGGTCGATGATGTGGATCTGGTCGGCGAGCCGCTCCGCCTCGTCCATGTAGTGCGTGGTCAGCACCACCGTCACGCCGTCGTCGCGGAGCTCGGAGAACAGCTCCCAGACCGTACGGCGCACCCCGGGGTCGAGCCCGGCGGTGGGCTCGTCCACGAACACCACCTCGGGTCGGCCGATCAGCGCCATCGCCAGGCCGAGCCGCTGCTTCTGGCCCCCGGAGAGCCGTCGGTACGGCGTCCGCCCACACTCGCCGAGCGACAGCCGCTCCTCGAGCACGACCGGATCGACCGGGTGGGCGTGCAGGGAGGCGATGTGGCGCAGCATCTCCGGCGCCCGGGCGCCGCTCCACGCGCCGCCCTCCTGGAGCATCACGCCGATCCGGGGGAGCAGCGCGCGGGCCTGCCGCCGCGGGTCGAGGCCGAGCACCCGCACCGACCCTTGCTGCGGCGCGCGGTATCCCTCGCAGGTCTCGAGCGTCGTGGTCTTGCCCGCGCCGTTGGGCCCCAGAACCGCCGTGATGGTGCCGGTGTCGACGGTGAGGGTCAGGCTGTCGACCGCGGTGGTGTCGCCGTACCGCATGACGAGCCCGTCGACGAGGACTGCGGGCTCGGACACGGGGCGAAGTCTAGGTTTGGGTCATCCCAGGGCCGCCGTCAGGTCATCGATGGTCGACTGCAGTGGCCGGTCGAACCAGTCGAAGACCACGAACTCGTCGCAGACCTCGCGGTAGGGCTCCAGCTTCTCGAGATAGTCGGTCCCGACGGGGAACGGGAACCCCGTCGCGCGCTTGACCTCCGCCGGGTCGCGGCCGATGGCTTCGCAGGCCGCGTCGAGCTGGGCGCTCTTGGCGGCGTATGACTCCGGCTTCCCCCAGATGTGCCACACATCGGCGTACCTCGCCGCCATCGGGATCGTGCGCCGCTCGCCACCGCCACCGACCAGGATCGGCAGCCGTTCCTGGACCGGCGCGGGCTGGTTGGGGGCGTCGTGCACCTGGAAGTACCGGCCCTCGTAGGTCGCTCGGCCCTCCCTCAACAGCGCGGAGACCACGGCGACGGTCTCCTCGAACCGATCGGACAGTGGCCCGGGAGCCGGCAGTTCGATGCCGTACGCCGCGTGCTCGTTGACCTGCCACCCCGCGCCGAGCCCGGCGATGGCGCGGCCTCCGCTCACGTGGTCGAGGGCGGTGATCTGGTTGGCGACCACCGCTGGGTGCCGATATGTCCCACCGAGCACCATCGGACCGAGTCGCACCCGTTCGGTCAGCGGGCCGAGCGCCGCGAGCAGCGTCATCGACTCGAGCATCGGCTCGTCGCTGATCGAGTCGTCGTCTGTGTGACCCATGAAGTGGTCACAGAGGTACACGGCGTACGCCCCGAGCCCGTCGGCGGTCTGCGCCAGCTCGCGGATCTCCGGCCAGGGCCGGCCGTTGTCGACGATCAGGCTGATGTCCACGACGACGATCCTGACAGCGCGACGATCAGGGGCGAAGCCTTCGCCAGGGGTCGAAGGTTCGCCGGTCAGACCTCCACGCCGCCGTCGATCTCGCCGGTGGCGAGCTCGAGGGAGTCGAAGGCCGCGGGGGGCTCGCGCCACGGATCGGGCAGGGTGCCGGCCCGCGCGTCCTGCACGGCCCGCCAGACCCGCTCGGGGGTGCACGGGATGTCGACGTGCCGCACGCCGAGGTGTTTGAGCGCATCGACGACCGCGCTCTGTACGGCGGGCGTGGAGCCGAGGGTGCCCGACTCGCCGATGCCCTTGGCGCCGAGCTCGTTGAGCGGGGTAGGCGTCTCGGTGTTGGCGGTGTCGAAGGAGATCGTGTCCGCGGCGGTCGGCATCTGGTAGTCGGCGAACGTCGAGGTGAGCGGCTGACCGTCGGGGGAGTAGAGGATCTGCTCCCACAGGGCCTGGCTGATGCCCTGCGCGACCCCACCGTGCTGCTGGCCCTCCACCAGGATCGGGTTGAGCACCCGGCCGCAGTCGTCGACGGCGATGTGCCGGAGCGGCTTGACGAAGCCGGTCTCCGTGTCGACCTCGACCACCGAGACGTGGGCGCCGAAGGGGAAGGTCGAGCCGTCCTGCGGTACGTCGAGCGCCGCGTGCAACTCCTCCCCGCGCTCGACAGCCGCGGCGGCCAGCGCGGGCCAGTCCACGACCGTGTCGGGCACCCCAGAGACCCGGAACCCGTCGTCGGTGAGCTCGATGTCCTCGGGCGCGGCCTCCAGCAGCGTGGCGGCGAGCTCACGGGCCTGGTCGCGGACGGCGGAGGCCGCGGCGGCGACCGCGCTCCCGCCCAGCTGCAGGGAGCGCGAGCCGCCCGTGCCGCCCCCGCTGCGGACCAGGCGGGTGTCGGACTGGACGTAGCGGATCTTGTCCATGGGGATCCCGAGCCGGTCCTGCACGATCATCGCGAACGCCGTCGCGTGGCCCTGCCCGTGTGCGGAGGTGCCGGACATGACGGTGGCCGATCCGTCCGCCTCGATGCGGACATCGCCCAGCTCGGAGCCGCCGAAGCCGGTGATCTCGACGTAGACCGAGATGCCGATACCGAGGAGCTTCTCCTCGCCCGCCTCGATCCGGCGCGCCTGCTCGGCGCGGAGCGCTGCGACATCGGCCATCCGCAGCGCCTCGTCGAGCGCCAGCTGGTAGTCACCGACGTCGTAGATCATCCCGGTGCGCGTGGTGTACGGGAACTCGTCCTTGCCGATCAGGTTGCGCCGCCGGATCTCCTCGGGAGTGAGGCCGAGCTCGGCCGCGGCCAGGTCCATCAGCCGCTCCAGCATCGCGGAGGCCTCCGGCCGGCCGGCGCCGCGGAAGGCGCCGTTGGGCGTGGTGTTGGTCAGGGCGGCGATGGCCGAGTAGTCGATCTTCGGGATCTCGTAGGGGCCCTGGGCCATGATGAAGCCCGGCCCCGCAGGCAGGGAGCCGCCGAGTCCCGCGTAGGCGCCGCAGTCGCCCACCATCCTGGCCCGGAGCCCGGTGATCCGACCGTCGCGGGTCACTCCCAGCTCGACGAACTGCACCGCCGCGCGGCCGTGCATCGACATGAACGCCTCGCTGCGGGTCTCGGTCCAGGCCACGGGTCGTCCCAGCGCCTGCGCCGCGAGGACGATCGCCTGGTGGGGTTGGCCGATGCCGGCCTTGGCGCCGAACCCGCCGCCCACGTGGGGGGCGACGACCCGGACGTGGGCGGGGTCGGTGCCGACGTAGCCCGCGATCATGTCGCGCGAGACGTGCGGGTGCTGGGTGGAGATGTACGCCGTGAGCTGCGTCTCGCCGTCCGGCCGGGGGTCGACCAGGATCGCGTTGCCCTCCATCGGGGCGACGGCGATGCGCTGGTTCTCGATGCGGGCCCGCACCACCACCTCGGCGTCGCCCAGCGCGTCTCCGGCATCGGGCGGCAACAGCACCTTGAGCGACTGGGCGATGTTGCTGCCCAGCTCGGGGAACTGCAGTGGGGCGTCGGGAGCCAGCGCCTCCTCCATGTCGACGACGACGCCCAACTCGTCGTACTCCACGTCGACCAGTTCGGCCGCGTCTACGGCCTGCGCGCGGGTCTCCGCGACGATCAGCGCGACCGGGTCGCCGACGTACCGCACCACCCCGTCGGCGAGCGGACCCTGGGTGACCTGCTCGTTGATCACCATGAACGTCGGCACCGGGTTGGTGCCGAGCGTCGCCGCAGTGTGGACGGCGAGCACGCCCGGCGCCTGCTCGGCGGCGGAGGTGTCCAGACTGGCTATCCGCGCGTGCGCGACGGGGCTGCGCACGAACACCGCCTGCGCGGTCCCGGGGATCCGGAGGTCGTCGACGTATGTGCTGCGCCCGTCGATGAGCTCGGGGTCCTCGACCCGACGGACACGATTACCAAGGATCGATCCCACCATGGTCGAAGACTAACCATCCTTCCTGATCTAGCGCTAGATCGGTGCAAGTAAGGGTGACCTTCCTTGAAGACCGGAAACTATTAACGGCACACTGGTGTTGTGATATTCGAGGACGACCAGTCGACGCGGCATCGCGTGGCCCGGTCGATCCTCGTCGAGGGTCCCTCCACCGCTGCGGCGCTCGGCGAGCGATTGGACCTTACGCCTGCCGCCGTACGCCGCCACCTCGACCAACTGGTTGCGGAGGGAGCGGTGGAGGCCCGCGAGCCGCGACGCGCCGCCCAACGCGGTCGAGGCCGGCCGGCCAAGGTGTTCGCGCTCACCGAGCGGGGCCGCGAGGGCTTCGACCAGCAGTACGACGACCTGGCGGTCCAGGCGCTGCGCTTCCTGCGCGAG
>DOWL01000209.1:27212-27755 GCA_003519585.1 Nocardioides sp.
CAGGCGCTGCGCTTCCTGCGCGAGACCGGCGGCGAGGACGCCGTCCGGGCGTTCGCGCACCAGCGGGTGGGCTTCGTCGAGGACCGATTCGACGCGGTGATGAGCGCCAACCCGCAGCTCAGCCCGGCCGAGGTGCTGGCCCAGGTGTTCACCGACGAGGGCTACGTCGCCGGAGTCAAGAAGCTCCCCGTCGTCAGCGGGCAGAGCGTGGGGGAGCAGCTCTGCCAGCAGCACTGCCCGGTCTCCCACGTCGCCCACGAGTTCCCCGAGCTGTGCGAGGCCGAGACCGAAGCGATCAGCAAGGTCCTGGGTCGCCACGTGCAACGGCTGGCGACCATCGCCCACGGCGACGGTGTGTGCACCACGTGCATCCCCAACCCCACGACGTCCACGACAGAGCACCCCATTGAGAAGGAGAAGGTCACCTCATGACCTCCATCGAGGAGCGCAACCCCGAGCTCGAGGGACTGGGTCGCTACCAGTTCGGCTGGGCCGACTCCGACGAGGCCGGCGCGACCGCGACCCGCGGTCTCAACGAGGCCG
>DOWL01000209.1:28076-37754 GCA_003519585.1 Nocardioides sp.
CGACAAGCTCGGCATCCCCGAGGCGGAGAAACAGCGCCTGGTCGCCGGTGTCGCGGCACAGTACGAGTCCGAAGTCGTCTACCACTCGATCCGCGAGGACCTCGAGGCCCAAGGCGTGATCTTCGTCGACACCGACAGCGGGCTGCGCGAGCACGAGGAGCTCTTCAAGGAGTACTTCGGCACCGTCATCCCCGTCGGCGACAACAAGTTCGCCGCGCTCAACACCTCGGTGTGGTCGGGTGGCTCGTTCATCTACGTGCCGAAGGGGGTGCACGTCGACATCCCGCTGCAGGCCTACTTCCGGATCAACACCGAAAACATGGGCCAGTTCGAGCGGACCCTGATCATCGTCGACGAGGACGCTTACGTGCACTACGTCGAGGGCTGCACCGCGCCGATCTACTCCTCCGACTCCCTGCACTCCGCGGTCGTGGAGATCATCGTCAAGAAGGGCGGCCGCTGCCGCTACACGACGATCCAGAACTGGTCCAACAACGTCTACAACCTCGTCACCAAGCGGGCCACCTGCGAGGCGGGCGCGACCATGGAGTGGGTCGACGGCAACATCGGCTCGAAGGTGACGATGAAGTACCCCGCCATCTACCTCATGGGCGAGCATGCCAAGGGCGAGACCCTGTCGATCGCCTTCGCGGGCGAGGGTCAGCACCAGGACGCCGGCGCCAAGATGGTGCACGCCGCGCCGCACACCTCCAGCTCGATCCTGAGCAAGTCGGTGGCGCGCGGTGGCGGCCGGACGTCCTACCGCGGCCTGATCCAGGTCAACGAGGGCGCACACGGCTCGAAGTCCAACGTGCTCTGCGACGCGCTGCTGGTCGACCAGATCTCGCGCTCCGACACCTACCCGTACGTCGACATCCGTGAGGACGACGTCTCCATGGGCCACGAGGCGTCGGTCTCCAAGGTCTCCGACGACCAGCTCTTCTACCTCATGTCGCGCGGCATGGAGCAGGACGAGGCGATGGCGATGATCGTGCGCGGCTTCGTCGAGCCGATCGCCAAGGAGCTCCCGATGGAGTACGCCCTCGAGCTCAACCGGCTCATCGAGCTGCAGATGGAAGGCGCGGTCGGCTAGATCATGAGTCTGGACGTCATCTCCCACCTCCACCCGGTGGGCTCGTTCGAGCTGTCCGATCACCCCGTCCCCACGGGACGTGAGGAGGTCTGGCGGTTCACCCCGCTCAAGCGGCTCAAGGGGCTGCACGACGACGCGCCGCTGACCGGTGACGACTTCGACGTCAAGGTCGAGGCGCCGGCCGGGGTCCGCACCGAGACCGTGCCGGTCGCCGAGTCCGGCCGGGGCAGCTCCGGGTTCGTGCCCACCGACCGGGTCGCGGCCCGGGTCTGGGCGGACGCCCCGACGGCCCGGATCGTCGAGATCCCGGCCGACACCGAGCTGACCGAGCCTGTGGTGATCACGGTGACCGGCCGGGGTGGTGCCGAGGCGATCGCCCGCAACATCGTGGTCACGCTGGGCGCGCACTCGCGGGCCACGGTCGTGCTCCGGTTCGAGGGTTCCGCGACGTTCGCCGACACCACCGAGCTCGTGGTCGGCGACGGCGCGCACCTCACCTACGTCACGGTCCAGGACTGGGCCGACGACGCGGTGCACCACTCGACCCAGCACGCCAAGGTGGGCCGGGACGCCTCGCTCAAGCACGTCGCGGTCACCTTCGGCGGCGACGTGGTCCGCCACGACGCCACGGCGACCTACGACGGCCCGGGCGGCGAGATCGAGATGCTCGGGCTCTACTTCGCCGACGAGGGTCAGCACGTCGAGCACCGGCTCTTCGTCGACCACAACGCGCCCAAGACCAAGAGCCACGTGGTCTACAAGGGTGCGCTCCAAGGGCAGGGCGCGCACTCGGTCTGGATCGGCAACGTGCTGATCCGCAAGGAGGCCGAGGGCATCGAGACCTACGAGGAAAACCGCAACCTGGTCCTGACCGACGGGTGCCAGGCCGACTCGGTCCCCAACCTCGAGATCGAGACCGGCGAGATCGAGGGCGCCGGCCACGCCTCGGCGACCGCGCGGTTCGACGACGAGCAGCTGTTCTACCTCCGCTCGCGGGGGGTCTCCGAGCAGGAGGCGCAGCGGCTGGTCGTGCACGGCTTCTTCAACGACCTGATCCGCAAGATCGCGGTGCCGGAGCTCGAGGAGTCGCTGACGTCCACCGTCGAGGCCGAGCTGGCCAAGAACGTGTTGAAGGCATGAGCTTCGAGCGCGCCTGTGCCCTGGCCGACGTACCCGAGGACGAAGCTCTCGGGGTCACGATCGGCGCCCAGGATCTCGCCGTCGCCCGGCACGGCGAGGAGGTCTTCGCGGTCGAGGACCTCTGCTCGCACGCCGCGGTCGCCCTGAGCGAGGGCGAGGTCGAGGGCTGCACGGTCGAGTGCTGGCTGCACGGCTCGCGATTCGACCTGCGCACCGGCAAGCCGACCGGACTACCGGCCACCGAGCCGGTCGCGACCTTCCCCGTCGACGTACGCGACGGCGACATCTACGTAGACATCACCACCACGCTGAACGGAGTCACCCCGCAATGACCAGCCTCCAGATCAAGGACCTCCAGGTCTCCGTCGCCACCGAGGACGGGCCGAAGGAGATCCTCAAGGGCGTCACGCTCACCATCAACAGCGGTGAGACGCACGCGATCATGGGCCCCAACGGCTCCGGCAAGTCGACGCTGGCCTACTCCGTCGCCGGCCACCCGAAGTACGACGTGACCGGCGGCTCGGTGACCCTCGACGGCGAGGACGTCCTCGCGATGACGGTCGACGAGCGGGCCCGGGCCGGCCTGTTCCTGGCGATGCAGTACCCCGTCGAGGTCCCCGGCGTCTCGGTCGCCAACTTCCTCCGGACCGCCAAGACCGCCATCGATGGCGAGGCGCCCAAGCTCCGCACCTGGGTCAAGGACGTCAACACCGCGCTCGACGAACTCAACCTCGACGCGTCGTTCTCGCAGCGCTCGGTCAACGAAGGCTTCTCCGGCGGCGAGAAGAAGCGCCACGAGATCGCCCAGCTGCAGCTGCTCGACCCCAAGGTCGCGATCCTCGACGAGACCGACTCCGGCCTCGACATCGACGCGCTCAAGGTCGTCGCGGATGGGGTCAACCGGTTCCGGGAGAAGGACGGCAAGGGCGTCCTGCTGATCACCCACTACACCCGGATCCTGCGCTACATCGAGCCCGACTTCGTCCACGTCTTCGTCGACGGCAAGGTCGCCGAGTCCGGCGGAGCCGAGCTGGCCGAAGAGCTGGAAGCCCACGGCTACGACAAGTACCTCAGGGCGTCGGTCTGACCATGACGACTCTGGATGGTCTGTTGCCTGAGCTGGAGGTGGTCCGCAAGGACTTCCCCATCCTCGAGCGCACCCTCGCGGGCGGCGTGCCGCTGGTCTATCTCGACAGCGCCAACACCAGCCAGAAGCCGCAGGTGGTGATCGACACCATGGTCGACCACCTCGAGCGGCACAACGCCAACATCGCCCGTGCGATGCACCAGCTCGGCGCCGAGTCGACGGCGGCTTACGAGGCGGCCCGTGACCAGGTCGCGCGCTTCATCGGGGCGCCCTCGCGCAACGAGGTGGTGTTCACCAAGAACGCCACCGAGGCGCTCAACCTGCTCGCGCGCACGATCGAGCTAGCGCCCGGCGACAACGTGGTCATCACCGAGATGGAGCACCACTCCAACATCGTGTCCTGGCAGCTCGCCTGTGAGCGCTCGGGCGCCGAGCTGCGCTGGTTCGGCCTGACCGACGACGGCTACCTCGATCTCTCCAACGCCGAGCAGCTGATCGACGAGCACACGAAGGTCGTGGCTTTCACCTGGGTGTCCAACATGCTCGGCACCGTCAATCCGGTCGCGGACCTCGCGGCTCGCGCGCGGACGGTCGGCGCCTACTCGGTGATCGACGCCTCCCAGGCCGCGCCGCAGCTGCCGGTCGACGTCGCCGCCACGGGGGCCGACTTCCTGGTCTTCACCGGCCACAAGTGCGTCGGCCCGACCGGCATCGGTGTGCTCTGGGGCCGCGAGGAGCTGCTCAACGAGCTCCCGCCGTTCCACGGTGGCGGCGAGATGATCGAGACCGTGACCATGGAGCGGTCGACGTACGCCAAGGCACCGCATCGGTTCGAGGCCGGCACCCCGCCCATCGTGGAGGCCGTCGGCCTGGGCGCCGCGGTCGAATACCTCGGTCACCTCGGCATGGACATCGTCCACGCACACGAGCAGGCGATCACCGCCTACGCGCTGGAGGGGCTGCAGACGGTGCGCGGCCTGACCGTGCTCGGCCCGCTCGCGGCCGCCGATCGCGGCGGGGCGATCTCCTTCGAGCTCGACGGCGTACACCCGCACGACGTGGCCACCGTGCTCGACACCCGCGGCATCGCCGTGCGCGCCGGGCATCACTGCGCCAAGCCCGCGCACGCCCGGTTCGGAGTGCAGAGCTCCACGCGGATGTCGTCCTACCTCTACACGACTCCGGCCGAGATCGACGCGCTCGTCGAGGGCCTGGAATACACCCGCTCGTACTTCAAGTTGGATTGAAGTGGACCTCGACAACCTTTACCAGGAGATCATCCTGGACCACTACAAGAACCCCCACCACAAGGGGCTCCGAGAGCCCTTCGAGGCGGAGGTGCACCACGTCAATCCCACCTGCGGTGACGAGGTGACGTTGCGCGTGCACCTCGCCGACGGCGCGTCCGGTCAGAAGGTGGTCGATGACGTCTCCTATGACGCCGTCGGCTGCTCGATCTCGCAGGCGGCGGCCTCGGTGATGACCGACCTCGTGATCGGCAAGTCGGTCGACGAGGCGATGGAGATCCACGGCGAGTTCCTGGCCCTGATGCAGGGCAAGGGCACCGTCGAGCCCGACGAGGACGTCCTCGAGGACGGCATCGCCTTCGCCGGTGTCGCCAAGTTCCCCTCGCGCGTCAAGTGCGCACTACTGTCGTGGATGGCCTGGAAGGACGCCACGGCTCAATCCCTGGAGGCTCAACATGGATGAGGGCAAGGTTGATCACGGCGAGCTCCCCGAGGTCCCCGAGGCCTCCGGCGGAGGTACGGCGACGGTGACCGTCGAGGACGTCACCGAGGCGATGAAGGACGTCGTCGACCCCGAGCTCGGGATCAACGTGGTCGATCTCGGCCTGGTCTACGACGTGCACCTCGACGAGAGCCACAACTGTGTGCTCGACATGACGCTGACCTCGGCCGCGTGCCCGCTCACCGACGTGATCCAGGACCAGACCAACACCGCCCTCGAGGGGCTGGTCAACGACGTCGCGATCAACTGGGTCTGGATGCCCCCATGGGGTCCCGACAAGATCACCGACGACGGCCGCGAGATGCTGCGCGCCCTCGGCTTCAACGTCTGAGCCCGGGCTGAGTCTCCAGCCCGAACGCCGGCCCGCATCCACTAACGTCGGCGCCGTGCCGACCGTGCTCGTTCCCCGCGAGAGGTTCGAGCGCTGGGTGGCCAACTTCGCCGGCCGGCATGGCGGGGCGGTGCGCCTCACGGCGGCCTCGGGGGGTCTTTCCGGGATCGCACCCGACGACTCGACGTTCCACGCGAGCCTGCCGTTCGGCGCAGAGTACGACGGCCCGGACGAGTCCGCGGCCTTCGCAGCGGCGGTCGTGCGGCCGGACGAGTGGGGCGTGCTGCTGGTACGCAAGGGCGGCTTCGCCGTGGCACGGCTGACGGAGGAGCGGCTGGTCGCGTCGAAGGTGGGTCAGCGGCACGTGCAGGGGCGCACCAAGGCCGGTGGGCAGAGCCAGCAGCGTTTCGCGCGACGCCGCGACAACCAGGCCCGGCAGGCCTACGAGGCGGCCGCCGACCACGCGGCTCGGCTGCTGGGCGACGGTGCCCCGAGGGTGGTGACCGGCGGCGACCACACCGCGGTCGACCAGGTGCTCGCCGACCCTCGGCTCCGGCGGGTCTCCGTCGACGAGCGCTGGCTCGCCGTGGCCGACCCGAGGCGGGCGGTCCTCGACCAGGCAGTTCTCGACGCGGCCGGGATCTGGGTGGAGGTGGACAACGCGAGCTGATCGGCGTCGGGACCCGGCCCTTGCCGGCGCGGCTGCGTATCGTCGGACCGTGGCTGACTCCGTGCTCGACGTTCGAGGCGTGGTGAAGAGCTTCGGTCCGCACCGCGCGCTCGACGGACTCGACCTCTCCGTCGCCCGAGGCGAGGTGCACGGCTTCCTGGGGCCGAACGGCGCCGGCAAGTCGACGACGATCCGCGTGCTGCTCGGCCTGCTGCGCGTGGACTCGGGAGAGGCCCGGCTGCTCGGGGGAGACCCGTGGCGGGACGCGGCGGAGCTGCACCGACGGTTGGCCTACGTCCCGGGCGATGTGAACCTGTGGCCGAATCTGACCGGCGGTGAGGTCATCGACCTGTTGGGGAGGCTCCGCGGCGGTCTCGACGAGCGCCGCCGCAAGGAGCTGCTGGACCGGTTCGAGCTCGACCCCACCAAGAAGGGGCGGGGCTATTCGAAGGGCAACCGGCAGAAGGTTGCCCTGGTGGCCGCTCTGGCGTCCGACGTCGAGCTACTGCTTCTCGACGAGCCGACCTCGGGCCTTGATCCGCTCATGGAGGCGGTGTTCCGCGACTGCGTGGACGAGTTCAGATCCGAGGGGCACACGGTGCTGCTCTCCAGCCACATCCTCGCCGAGGTCGAGCACCTCTGCGATCGGGTCAGCATCATCCGAGCGGGTCGGTGTGTCGAGACCGGAACGCTGGCGGAGCTCCGGCACCTCACCAGTACCTCCGTCACGGCAGACCTGGTCACCGTCCCCGAGGGTCTGGAGCGGCTGCCGGGCGTGCACGACGTCGACATCGACAACCATCGGGTCCATCTCGTGGTCGACACCACGAGGCTCGATGCGGTGCTCGACGCGTTGCAGACCGGTGGACTGCGGTCCCTCGAGAGTCAGCCCCCCACCCTCGAGGACCTGTTCCTGCGGCACTACGGTGACCGCCTCCGTGCGTCCGGGGACGGCGACCCCGGATGACGGGAACCGTGCTGTTGCTGCGCGCGTTCCTGAGGAGGGACCGCTGGTTGTACCTCTGGTGGGGTCTCGGCGTCGCGCTGCTCTACGTCAGCCAGGCCTGGAGTGTGGACGGCCTCTACACCACCCAGGAGGAGTTCGACCGGGCTGCCGCGAACATGGCCGGCAACAAGGCTCTGATTGCGATGGCCGGCCCGGCCCGAGCGCTCAACACGACCGGCGGTCAGGTGACGTGGCAGGCTGCCGCGTTCGGCGCGGTCTGCGCCGGCTTGATGAGCATGTTCGTCATCGGCCGGCACACCCGGGCCGAGGAGGAGAGCGGGCGCGACGAGCTGCTGCGCGCGGCGCCCGTCGGCCGGTACGCACCCGCGTGCGCCGCGCTGATGGACGCGGTCCTGGCGAACCTCGTGCTCGGGGCTCTTGTGGCGGGAAGCCTGGCCGCCTACGGCTTGGCCCTCGCGGACTCGGTCGGTCTCGGCCTGGGGTTGTCGGTCACGGGCTGGTTCTTCTCCGCGACTGCCCTGGTCGCCGTGCAGCTCACGGCCAGCACGCGTGCGGCGTACGGCATCGCCGGTGCTGTGATCGGCGTCGCGTACGTGCTGCGGGCTGTCGGCGACGTCGGTGCGCAGGCGCTGAGCTGGCTCTCACCCATCGGGTGGTACCAGGCCATGCACGCCTTCTCCGGCCTGCGCTGGTGGCCACTCCTCGTACCGCTCGTCCTCACGGTCGTCGTGGTGGCCGTCGCGCGGGCGGTGTTCGATCGCCGGGACTTCGGGTCCGGTGTCGTCGCCGACCGGCCGGGCCCGGCCCGGGCCTCGGGCGCGCTCGGCACCGGGTGGGGACTGGCGTTGCGGCTGCAGAGGCCCGCCCTGCTCGGCTGGGCGATCGGTCTGCTGCTGAGTGGGCTGAGCTTCGGGGCGATGGGGGACAGCGTCGGAGACCTGGTCGGCGACTCGTCGTTGTCCCAGCAGATGATGCTTCAGGGCAGCGCCGACGTGGTGGACGGTTTCTACGCCACGCTCAGCGTCATGCTCGCACTCCTGGCCGCGGGCTTCTCCGTCTCCTCGGCCCTCCGACCGCGCAGCGAAGAGGACGGCGGGCGCCTCGAGCCGCTGCTGGCCACTGCCCTGCCGCGGGCGGGCTGGCTCGGCGGACACGTGGCGGTGACCCTCGTAGGCACGCTCCTGGTCTTGGCGCTCGCGGGCCTGGGGCTCGGGACGAGCTATGCCCTCGTGACCGGCGACGGGGGCGCGATGCTCCGCCTCGCTCTCCCGGCGATGACCTTCGCGCCGGCGGTCCTGGTATTGAGTGGGCTCGCGCGGCTGCTCTACGGCGTCGTCCCCCGCGCCGCGCCGCTGGCGTGGGCTGCCCTGCTGCTGGCCTGGGTCGTCCTCCTCTTCGGCGACGTGTTCGACCTGCCGCAGTGGCTCCAGGATCTCTCTCCGTTCGAACATCTGGCGCTGGTGCCACTGCAGGACTTCAGTGTGGCGCCGTTCGCCGCCGTGAGCGTCGTTGCGGCCCTTCTGAGTGTCGTGGGCCAGTTCGCCTTCCTCAGGAGAGATGTGCACTAACGTCCCCCTCATGTGGCAGCCCGAGCCGGGGTGGCACCCGCTGCCCGGCGGGACCGGCACGTCCACCGTCGGGGTCTGGCGGACCGTTCTCGGCGGCCGGCCGGTCGTCGTGAAGCGGCTCGCCGCCCCCTCGGACCACGACCCCGCCGAGCTGAGCGACCCCCGGCACTTCGCCTACTGGCGCCGGGCGGCCGACGTGATCACTGCCCAGGTGCCGCTCGACACGACACCGGGGCTGCGCGCGCCGGGGCTCACCTCGGTCGAGGAGGACGACGAGGGCATCACGCTGATCCAGGACTGGGTCGAGGACGCCGCCAACAGTGGATTGTTCTGTGCGCTCGCCCTGGGCCGCTTCGCCGGAGCCGAGATCGGCGAGCACCGGTGGCTCGCCCGCGGTCAGCTGCGCGACCGGATGGCCCGCACCGAGCACCGCGGCGGCTGGCCGACGTTGGCCCGGACGACGGTCGCCGACGTTGCGGACCACCTCTGGCGGCGGCGTCGCGCCCTGCTCGACGAGCTGGACGCGCTGCCGCAGGTCAGCCAGCACGGCGACCCGGGCCCGGTGAACCTCCCGGGTCGCGACGGCGACGAGGTGCTGGCCATCGACTGGGCGACCCTCGGGACCGGCGCGGTGGGCGCCGACCTCGGTCTCTACATGCTCGCCGCCCGCGAAGAGTTCGAGCCGCTCCTCGACGCCTACCTGCTCGGCCTCCCCGAGGGCCTCGCCACCCGCGAGCAGGCTGCGCACGGGGCGCGGGTCACCGCGGTGCTGACCGCCCTGAGCCGCGCCGAGTGGGCGTTGGCCCGGGTGGCCGGCGGGGAGGGCGCGCTGGCCGGGAAGTACCGCCATCCGGCCGTGGCGCCGTACCTCCGCGCCCTGCAGCGGCAGTTCCCACAGATCGAGCAGTTGATGAGCTGAGATTCAGTCAGAGGCTGGACGCCGAGAAGGTGTCGCAGTCCTCGATGCTGGTCGCGTTGTAGCCGGTGGTGAACCACCGCATCCGCTCGGCCGAGGAGCCGTGCGTCCACTGCTCCTTGTTGACGTCGCCGCCGCCGGCCTGCTGGATGCGGTC
>DOWL01000218.1:0-6195 GCA_003519585.1 Nocardioides sp.
CGATGAAGTTTCGTCGTCCCAGCAAGAGTTTCGTCGGCTGGCCGATGAAACTCTCCCAGCTTCCAGACGGCACCCGACCAAGCCCCAACATCTGGCAGCACACCTCGACGTACGAAGTCGAGAACCGTGCGGTCGATCCCGACGGTCGGCTGTGGTCGGCCCTGCTCGCGCGCGTCGACTGGGCCGGCCGCGACGTGCTGGATGTCGGCTGCGGGACCGGCTTCCACCTTCCCCGGTTCGCGTTGACCGCTCGCTCGGTGGTCGGCATCGAGCCGCACCCCGACCTGATGGCGATCGCACGTCGCCGGACCCGCAGCCTGCCGACGGTCGCCGTACTTCAGGGCACGGCGCAGGCGCTACCCGTGCCCGATGCATCGGTCGACGTGGTGCACGCACGCTGGGCGTACTTCTTCGGTCCCGGCTGCGAGCCCGGGCTGGCGGAGCTGGACCGCGTCGTACGTCGCGGCGGCGTCGCGCTGGTCGTCGACAACGATCCGACCCGGTCGACGTTCGGCGGCTGGTTCCGTCGTGGCTATCCCGACGTCGACCCCACCGTGGTCGAGCGCTTCTGGTCGGCGCACGGCTGGACCCGGATCCCAGTGGACATGGGCTGGCGGTTCTCCTCGCGCGCCGACCTGGAGAGCGTCGTACGCATCGAGTTCGACGCAGCGACCGCCGAGGCGGTGTTGGCCGAACACGAGGGCGTCGAGGTCGACTACGCGGTCAACGTGTGGTCGAGGGATTTCTGACGCTGTCACTTCCGGGGTGGGAATCCCAACATATGTAGGGATTCCCGACGTTCTACGGCGTTGCAATGCCCCAGAACGTCAGGAACCCCAACAGATGTTGGGATCCATCCATCAGCGGCGCGCGAGACAGGCGTTAGCTCGAACCCCGCACGACCAGCGTCGGAGTCAGCAGCACGCCAGGAGCGACCGAAGGTGGAGCACCGAGCAGTCCCTCGAGAGCCCGCACCACCTCGATGGCGACCTGCTCCAGAGGCAGCCGGACCGAGGTGAGCCCCGGCGGCACCGTCTGGGCCACCTGGGAGTCGTCGAAGCCGGTGACCGCGATGTCGTGACCCGCCCGGAGCCCCCGGTCGGCGAGGGTGTGGAGAACGCCCATGGCGAGCGTGTCGGAGGCGCAGACGAACGCCGTGGGTCGGGCCTCGTCGAGCAGGACGGCACTGGCCTCGCGGCCGGAGGCGACGGTGTCCTCGACGCGCGAGGCCAACCCGGCGGTCGGGATGTCACGCGAGCGCATCGCCCGCGACCATCCGGCCCGGCGGTCCTCGCCGAGCAGGGAGTCCTTGCGCCAACCGATCCAGGCGATGCGGTGATGGCCACGCTCGACGAGGTGGGAGGTCGCCATGTCGCCGCCCGCGGCGCCGTCGACGTCCACCCAGGGGTGCCGGGCCTCGGGATCGTTCCAGGGCCTGCCGAACGCGACGAACGGCGCGCGCCGGTCGTTGAGCCACGCGGCCTGCGGGTTGCCGAGGTAGGTGTCGGTGACAACGAAGGCGTCGACGGCGGTCGAGCGCAGCAGGTCGTCGTAGGCCGGAAGCTCGTCCTCGGCCTTGCCGGTGCGGGTGCCGGAGAAGAGCAGCACGTGGTAGCCGGCTTCGCGCGAGGAGTCGACGAGGGAGTGGACGAACCGGTCCATGGCGGCGTTGGCGGTGCCCTCCTCGGCCGCCTTGATCGGCAGCCCGATCAGGTGCGAGGCCCGGGTGCGCAGGTTGCGGGCCGCGCGGTTGGGCAAGTAGCCGAGCTCGGCGATGGCTCGCTGGACCCGGAGCAGGGTGTCCTCGCGCAGCAGGTCGGGGTTGTTGACGGCGTTGGAGACCGTCTGGCGCGAGACCCCGGCCCGCTCGGCGACGTCGGCCAGGGTCGGCGGCGTCACGGGGAACCGGCTCATGGTGTCGGACACGTCCCCTCCCAACGGTGCTTGTGCCGTACGCGCGCGCATGCTCTGGATCGTTCCAAGACAGGGTAGCGCGGGGTCCACCTCTACGGGTGAGGTCTCGTCCGGAGCGGCTGACGGCCACTGTCGGCGCCCCCGCCTAGGTTGACGTCGTGCCCAAGACGACGACCCGCCCGGCCTACCGCTGCACCGAGTGCGGGTGGGAGACCGCCAAGTGGCTGGGCAGGTGCGGCGAGTGCCAGGCCTGGGGTTCGGTGGCCGAGGCCGCCGCCCCGCAGCTGCGCGCCTCGGCGAGCCCGGTGAGCGCGCCGGCGGTGCCGATCGCGCAGATCTCGGTCGAGGAGTCGGCCGCCCGAAGCTGTGGCGTGCCCGCGCTCGACCGGGTGCTCGGAGGTGGGCTGGTTCCCGGGGCCGCGATCCTGCTCGCCGGCGAGCCCGGAGTCGGCAAGAGCACCCTGCTGTTGGAGGTCGCCGCCCAGACCGCGCGCGTACGGCAGCGCGTCCTCTATGTCACCGGCGAGGAGTCCGCCTCCCAGGTGCGGCTGCGTGCCGACCGCACGGGCGGCGTCCACGACGAGCTGTTCCTGGCCGCCGAGACCGACCTCGGCGCGGTGTTGACCCACATCGAGCAGGTGCGCCCGACGCTCCTGGTCGTCGACTCGATCCAGACCATCGGCGCCTCCGGCATCGAGGGCGTGCCCGGCGGCGTCACTCAGGTCAAGGAGGTCGCGGCCGCGCTGATCCGGGTCGCCAAGACCCGCAACATCACCACAGTGATCGTCGGCCATGTCACCAAGGACGGCGCGATCGCGGGGCCACGGGTCCTCGAGCACCTCGTCGACGTCGTGCTGCACTTCGAGGGCGACCGCAACTCCCGGTTCCGC
This sequence comes from Nocardioides sp., assembly GCA_003519585.1. Classification (GTDB taxonomy): domain Bacteria; phylum Actinomycetota; class Actinomycetes; order Propionibacteriales; family Nocardioidaceae; genus Nocardioides. The sequence goes on from DOWL01000218.1 coordinate 2,805, forward strand.
ATGGTCCGGGCAATGAAGAACCGCTTCGGGCCGGTCGACGAGGTCGGCTGCTTCGACCTCGGCCCCGACGGGATCAGCGCGGTCACCGATCCCACCGGCCTCTTCGTCGAGCACCAGTCCGGCCGCGTCCCCGGCACGTGTGTCGCGGTGACGATGGAGGGCCGACGACCGCTGCTGGCGGAGGTGCAGGCGCTGGTCACGGTCTCCCCGCTCGAGCGACCACGTCGGACGACGTCCGGGCTCGACTCCTCGCGGGTGGCGATGGTCCTGGCCGTGCTCCAGCAGCACGCGCAGATCCGGTTGCACTCCTACGACGTGTTCGCCTCGACCGTGGGCGGGGCCCGACTCCACGAGCCGGCCAGCGACCTCGCGGTCGCGGTGGCGATCGGCTCGGCCAAGCTGGGCGTCGCCCCACCCTCCGGGGTGGTCGCCATGGGCGAGCTGGGTCTGGCCGGCGAGCTGCGCCGGGTCCGCGACCTGCCGCAGCGGTTGGCCGAGGCGGCCCGGCTCGGCTTCCAGGTCGCCGTGGTGCCGAGCGATCGCAGCACGTCGAGGCCGCGGTCGCCCGAGTCGTGGAGCGTCGACGGGATGCGGGTGCTCGACGTACCCGACGTTTCCTCCGCGCTGCGGCTCCTCCAGCTCACCTCAGGCGGGACGGCGACCCGGCTGCGCGCAGCCGACGAAGGCTAGCCACATGGGGCCTTAAACTTCTGCTGCACGCACGAGGGGGGTGAAGCGATGGCCGAGCGGACCGACGAGACACTGCGGCTGCGCGCCACCTTGCAGGCGATCGCACCCGGCACCTCGCTGCGCGACGGGCTCGAGCGGATCCTCCGGGGTCGCACCGGCGCGCTCATCGTGCTCGGCAGCGACCGCACGGTCGACTCGATCGCCACAGGGGGCTTCGACCTCGACGTCCCGTTCACCGCGACCGGGCTCCGTGAGCTGGCCAAGATGGACGGCGCGATCATCGTCGACCGCGACATCACCCGGATCCTCAAGGCCGCCGTACACCTGATGCCCGACCACACGATCCCCTCGGAGGAGACCGGCACCCGCCACCGCACAGCCGACCGGGTCGCACGACAGACCGGCTTCCCGGTGATCTCGGTCAGCCAGTCGATGCAGATCATCGCCGCGTACGTCGGCGAGACCCGCCACGTGCTCGAAGACTCCGGGCAGATCCTGTCGCGTGCCAACCAGGCGCTGGCCACGCTCGAGCGCTACAAGCTCCGTCTCGACGAGGTGTCGAGCACCCTCTCGGCGCTCGAGATCGAGGATCTGGTCACGGTGCGCGATGTCGCGGTCGTCGCGCAGCGCCTCGAGATGGTCACTCGGATCGCGCGGGAGATCGAGGACTACGTGCTCGAGCTCGGCACCGACGGTCGGCTGCTGTCGCTCCAGCTCGAGGAGCTCGTGACCGGGGTCGACGTCGAGCGGGAGCTGGTCATCCGCGACTACGTGCCCGGCGGACGCCGTGGCAAGCAGCCGGAGGTGTTGCTCCAGCGGCTGGAGGCACTCACCGCGACCGAACTCGTCGACCCCGCGTCCGCCGCCCGAGTGTTGGGCCTGGGGAGCGTCGAGCACCTCGACGGAGCGGTCGCCCCGCGCGGCTACCGGCTGTTGGCCAAGGTGCCCCGCCTTCCGGCCGCGGTGGTCGACCGGCTGGTCGACCACTTCGGGACGCTGCAGAAGCTGCTCTCGGCCGGCGTCGAGGATCTCCAGGTGGTCGAGGGCGTGGGCGAGCTGCGCGCCCGGAGCGTCCGCGAGGGGCTCTCCCGCCTCGCGGAGTCGACGATCCTGGAGCGGTACGTCTGAGCTTGCTCAGTCGTCGTTGCGGCCGTAGTCGTCCTCGAGCCGAACGATGTCGTCCTCGCCGGTGTACTGACCGAGTTGAACCTCGATGACGATCAGAACGTCGTCGTCCTCGTTGGCGATGCGGTGCGCCTGGCCGATACCGACATCGAGGAAGTCGCCGGGCCCGGCCACCACGGTGTGCCCGTCGATCGTGCAGGTCGCCTTGCCGGCCACGACCACCCAGTGCTCGGCCCGCTTCTCGTGGAACTGATAGGACAACCGCGAGTGCGGGAGGACCTCGATCCGCTTGACCTTGAACCCGTCACCGCTGTCGATGACGTGCCAGGACCCCCAGGGCCGGTCCTCCGAAAGTGCCACCACACCAGGCTACCCGTGCGTACACCGCCACACGCTAGAACCGAGCAGGTGCGCCGAGGGTGGGCGCCCGGCACGACGGCACCCGGTCAGCCGGCGCCGCCCTGCTTGCTCTGGTCGTCCTGCGGCTGCGCCGTCTGGGTCACCGTCGCCGGCGCCGGGGCCACCAGCTCGAACTGCACGTCGGTCGGCTCGCCGCCGTACGCCGCGGCGCGCACGTGGTAGAAGCCGGGCAGCGCCCAAGCGGTGCGGTCGGAGCACTCGTCGTCGGAGCGCATCGCGTTCCACACCACCGGCACCTGGGTCACCGAGGCAAGCCGGACCACGACGTCGGTGGTCGGGATCGCGTCGGGGCACTGCTTGCTCAGCCAGATCTGGTCGTGTCCGGAGACGATGTTGACCGTCACCGACTCCGGCGAGACCTGCCAGGTGCAGGCTTGGCTGGTCTTGGTCTGCAGGTTGAGCATCACGGTCACGTCCGACCCGCCGATGGGCGAGGGCACAGTAGGCGTGATGAACACGTCGTCGTCGGCGCACGGACCGGTCGGGTCCGGCAGCACGGGCGTCGGCGGCGGTGTGGGGGTCGGGTCGGAGATCGGGTCAGAGGTGGCAGATGCCTGGCCACCGTTGCCCTTCCCCTTGCCCTGGTGCTTCTTCCCCTTGCCCTTCTTCGTGGGCTCGGTGGTCGGGTCGGTCACGGAGACGGTCGCCGTCGGGCTGGTCAATGTCGAGGCGCCGGCTTGCTCGGCCTGCCCGTCGGAGCTGCCGTCGCTGCCGTGGCCGAGCACCTTGCCGACCCCGAGGAACACCACGAGCGCGATGCTCAGCACCGCGAGCCGGCGCCGCCAGTAGACGCCTGCCGGCAGGGGTCCACGCGTGCTCGCAGGCATGTCTTGCACGGTATGACGCCATGGGCCGCCGACCGGGTACCCACGCCGCAGGGCGGTTACCCTCCCAGCGATGCACGCCCTCCACCAGCCGGTCCTCGACTGGTACGCCGACCACGCCCGTGACCTGCCCTGGCGTCGGCCGGAGGCCTCGCCGTGGTCGGTGCTGGTCTCCGAGCTGATGCTGCAACAGACCCCGGTCGCGCGGGTGCTGCCCGTGCACGCCGCCTGGTTGGAGCGGTGGCCGACCCCGGCGGACCTGGCGCGCGAGCCGACGGGCGAGGCGGTCCGCGCCTGGGGGCGACTCGGCTATCCGCGGCGGGCGCTGCGGC
>DOWL01000218.1:6302-7817 GCA_003519585.1 Nocardioides sp.
GGGCGCTGCGGCTGCACGCGGCGGCCGCCGCGATCGTCGACCGGTTCGACGGCGAGGTGCCCGCGTCGTACGACGACCTCCTGACCCTGCCGGGCGTCGGCGACTACACCGCCGCCGCCGTGGCGTCGTTCGCGTACGGCGAGCGACACGTGGTCCTCGACACGAACGTGCGCCGGGTCTTCGCGCGCACCCTGTCCGGTGCCGAGTTCCCCGGACCCTCCGTGACGCGCGCCGAGCGCGACCTGGCGACCTCCGTGCTGCCCGAAGATCCGGCGACCGCAGCGACCTGGGCGGTGGCGGTCATGGAGCTCGGCGCCCTGGTGTGTACGGCGGCGACCCCGCGATGCTCCGACTGCCCGGTCGCCCACCTGTGCGCCTGGCGAGCCGCCGGCTCCCCGGCGTACGCCGGCCCGCCGCGCCGCGGCCAGGCCTGGAGCGGCACGGATCGGCAGTGCCGGGGCCGGCTACTGGCGGTCCTGCGGGACAGCCAGGGTCCCGTTCGCCGCAGCCGACTCGACTCCGCCTGGCCCGACGCCGGCCAGCGCGACCGGTGCCTCCAATCGCTTCTCGACGACGGCCTGATCGCCGAGGATCACGGCTCCTACCGCCTCTGATCCACGTTCACAACGCACCAGGGCCCGGACACCGTTCGGTGTCCGGGCCCTGGATGGAGCTTGGTCAGGCGGAGGTCAGTCGTCGCCACCCGACTTGGGGACGTCGATGGGGCCGGGCTCGTCGTCGGCGGTGGGGTCGCCGAGCGAGTCGCCCAGCTCGACGCCGGCGGTCTCGAACGGCGGCAGGTCGGGCAGCTCGCCGACCTTCTGGCCCTCGAAGGTGAAGGCCGCGGTCGGGCCCTCGCCCTCCACGCCGACCACCACGATCTGGCCGGGTCCGACCTCGCCGTAGAGCATCTTCTCGGCGAGCACGTCCTCGATCTCGCGCTGGACCGTGCGGCGCAGCGGCCGGGCACCGAGCACCGGGTCGAAGCCCCGCACGGCCAGGAGGCTCTTGGCCGACTGGGTCAGCTCGAGGCGCATGTCGCGGTCCTTGAGCCGGGTCTCGACCGAGGCAATCATGTTGTCGACCATGTGGACGATCTGCTCCTGCGTCAGCGGCGGGAACACGATGATCTCGTCGACACGGTTGAGGAACTCGGGCCGGAAGTGCTGCTTGAGCTCCTCCTGGACCTTGGTCTTCATCCGCTCGTAGGAGCCTGCCGCGTCACCGGACTGCGCGAAGCCGAGGTTGAGGCCCTTGGCGATGTCCTTGGTGCCGAGGTTGGTCGTCATGATGATGACGGTGTTCTTGAAGTCGACCACCCGGCCCTGCGAGTCGGTCAGGCGACCTTCCTCCAGGATCTGCAGCAGGCTGTTGAAGATGTCGGGGTGCGCCTTCTCGACCTCGTCGAAGAGCACGACGGAGAACGGCTTGCGCCGCACCTTCTCGGTGAGCTGACCGCCCTCTTCGTAGCCGACGTAGCCGGGGGGCGCGCCGATGAGGCGGCTGACCGAGTGC
>DOWL01000218.1:7946-8090 GCA_003519585.1 Nocardioides sp.
GTACTCGGACATGTCGAGCTGGATCAGCGCGTCCTCGTCGCCGAAGAGGAACTCTGCGAGCGTCTTGGACAGCCAGGTCTTACCGACACCGGACGGGCCGGCGAAGATGAAGGAGCCACCGGGGCGCTTGGGGTCCTTGAGGCC
>DOWL01000157.1:0-388 GCA_003519585.1 Nocardioides sp.
GAAGCAACCCCTTAGGCGCCGTTTCCTTTGCACGTCGGGGCACAAGGCCGCTAGACTGTGCGAAGTGAACCGGGGCACCAACCGGGGCACAACCGGGGCAAGCGGGACAAAGACCGGGGCACAGCCCGCTCCGAGCCGTAGGTCCGGGGCACAGCCGAGGGGTGTGAGCCATGCTGACCGATGCCGACTGCCGCAATGCCAAGTGCCCGGAGGGCAAGGCCCGCCACCGGCTGAACGACGGTGGGGGCCTTTACCTGGAGGTAGCCCCGTCCGGTTCGCGCCGCTGGTTCTGGAAGTTCTACGTGGCCGGCAAGGAAGACCGACTAGCCCTCGGCACCTATCCCGACGTGGGGCTGAAGAAGGCGCGCGCCGCCCGCGACGAGGCCCG
>DOWL01000157.1:466-9926 GCA_003519585.1 Nocardioides sp.
CCGCCGAGCGCGCCGCCCGCGACGAGGCCCGCAAGCTGCACAAGGCCGGCACACATCCTCGCCTGGCGGCGCGCGCGGAAAAGCTTGCAAACCGCGCGGCCCAGGCGACGAGCTTCGAGGCAGTGGCGCGAGAGTTCTATGCCACGCAGCGCAGCGGATGGAGCGAGTCCTACGCGGCGAAGTGGCTGCGGCTGATGGAGCGCGACCTGTTCCCGTGGCTCGGTGCGCTGCCGCTGCGCGACGTGTCGGCGCCGATCCTGCTGTCGGCATTGCAGCGGGTGGAGGCGCGCGGGGCGCACGACACGGCGCACGCGCTGCGCCAGTACGCGGGGCAGGTGTACCGGAACGGCATCGCCACCGGCCGCTGTGACCGCAACCCGGCTGCCGCCCTGAGCGACGCGCTCAAGCCGTTGAAGGTGCGGCACATGGGCGCCGTCCTGGACCCGAAGAAGGCCGGCGAGCTGATGCGCGACCTGCACGGCTACGTCGGCCAGCCAGTGACGCGCGCGGCGCTGCTGCTGTCGGCGTTCACCTTTCAGCGGCCGGGCAACATCCGCGCGATGGAGTGGGCCGAAATCGACTCCGAGCGGGCGCTGTGGACCATCCCGGCCGCGAAGATGAAGCGCACGGTCCACGGCAAGGTCAACGGCCGGCCGCACCTGGTGCCGCTGGCGCCGCAGGCCCTGGCTGTCCTGAAGGACCTGCGCCCGCTCACGGGGCACGGACGCTACGTGTTTCCGTCCATGCTGACCGGCGAGGCGTGCATGAGCGAAAACACCATCCGCGCCGCGTTGCGCCGCATGGGCTATGCGAACGACGAGATGACGGCGCACGGCTTCCGGGCGATGGCTCGCACGCTGATGGTGGAACACCTGCCGGGCATTGATCCCGATGTGATCGAGGCGCAGCTAGCCCACGGCAAGAGCGGCCCGCTCGGCATGGCCTATGACCGAGCGGAATATGTGGCGCATCGGCGGGAGCTGATGGTGAAGTGGGCGGACTACCTGGACCGGCTGCGCGCTGGTGCAGAGGTCATCCCGATCCGGGCAGCGTGAACAGCTTTCACAGGGATCAACTGACCGAGCTGCGACGGCTTGGCGTGACTGATGAGCAGTTGGTCGAGTTGCGGCGCATCTTGCCGTTGTGCAGGGCAGAGGCGTTGGCGCCGCTTACGTCGATGACCGATGTGCGGGACGAATTGACGCAACTCCGCAAGGTCATGGACGCAGCCTTGACGACACTTAAGCGGTGGGAATCTGCCCGCGTGCAGACGCCTGCGCTGGCGGAGGCCCGAGCGCGCGTTCTCGAAGCATCGTTTGACCTGGCCGAGAAAGGGACCGCAACAGGCGATGCCGCGGATGCCGTCCACTTTGCGATGATCGTGGCAGAGCAGGCGGCCGCTCGCCTGCCAAAGATGCAGCGCAGGCCGGAGGCTTCGGCGGGGCCGATCCTCCGGATTCATGAGGCGCTGGTGCGCGGGTGGGGCCGCACCTACTACACCGTCCGGCGTGGCGACGATGCGCCTGGGGACGCAGGCGGTGCGATTCCGCCCTTTCCGCACGTCCCGAGCAGTGGCGCGACGAGTCCATTTCGAAAGATTGTGGGCATCTGCTTCGACGCTGCGCTCGGCACTCGGGACAACGATCCCGAGCGCGCAATCAAGGCATTCATGCGCTGGCGGGCAGGTGCCAAACGCAGTCAGGGACGGCAGGTGCCGTAGGTTTCTGCGCTGCCGTCCCTGACTGTGCGGGCGGCCCTCCCTACCGTCGCGTCCTCCGTTTTCATTCACGAGGGCGCACATGCAACCCGACACCTTCCACGCGGCGCAGGCGGGCAAAGCCGCAGCCGGCAAGCCCAAACGCGGCGGCAGTCAGCCGCTGCACGCGGCACAGATCGCCGATGCGCTACTGACCATGCGCACGGCATCGGCAGTGGCTGGTCTGAGCGAAGCCACGCTGTACCGCAAGGCCAAGACCGATCCGAGCTTTCCGCGCCTGGTTCGCATGGGCGTGCGATGCACGCGCATCCGTGCCGGCGATCTAACCGCCTGGTTGGCGGCGCAGGCGGGGGCCTGAGCGATGGCCGCCCGCCATCACGTCGGGGCAGCAGCCCCGGGGCCGGTTCCGGGGCCCACAAGTGACAACGCCCGGGTGGAGCCGGGCGCGTCGAGAGAAGTCAGGGAAGCAAACGCCCCGGATTCTGCCAAGGCAACCGCAACCGCGATAGCCCGCGCCGCCCTGCTTGGCATCGAAGCCCGCAGCATTGGCCCGGCGGCATGGATGCTGCGCCACGCACACGGCGCCTGCATCGGCACTGTCCACGGCGCCGAGGCCCTGGCCGCCGCCGTGGCCGGTTTCGAGGCCGCACGCGATGACGTGCTGGCCCTTGTTCAACGCATGGCAGGTAGTGGCCTATGAGCGCACGCACTGCAACGACCCCGCGCCCGATCGGGCAGGCCCAGTGCCTGGCCGATGGCGAGCGCCAGGCGGCCGAGTACCTGGCCCGGCTGCGCGCCCAGCAGGCCGACCCCGACGAGCTGGCGATGATCGTCGCGGCCCTGTATGGCGCCACCCTTCGCGGCTTCTGTCGCGCCCTGGCCAAGGAACTGGGAGCCGGCCATGCATGACCCGCTGCAATCCTTCCGCGCCGCCATCCTGGCCACGCTGGGCCACGCACCCGAGGTGATCGAGCCCGGCCGGTTCCATCGGTTTCCGACGAGCGACCGCCGCGGGGATAGCGCCGGCTGGTGCAAGCTGTTCGCCGACCTGCGCGGCGGCGTGTTCGGCTGCTACCGCGCCGGCATCTCGGAGACATGGAGCGCGATCGACCGCGCCGCCCTGTCGCGCGAGCAGCGCGCCACCTTGGCCCGCCAGGTGATGACGGCAACGGCCGAGCGCGAGGCCCAGCAGCGCGACGAGGATCGCGCGAACCGCGAGACCGGCCCGCGTCGTACGGCGATGCAGGAGCACCAGGCTCACCCCGGCGAGCACCGCGAAGAGTGCCGACGCCCGGCCGCCGACGAGCCAGGAGGTCCGGGTCAGCGTGCCGTCCGGTCGCCGCTCGTCGAGGACGTGCGCGGCGACCATGCCCAGCAGCGCCAGGCAGCGCGCGACGTCGAGGCCGACGAGCCTCGTGCCGGGCTGGCTCAGAAGCCCACCCGCCGAGGTCCCGGGTCGCCGCGGACGGTGGCGCCCTTGGCCTGCGCCGCCTCCTTGAGCGAGACCTGGAACTCCACCATCCGCTGGCGCAGCGCGTCGTCGGAGGCAGCGAGGATGCGGACCGCGAGCAGCCCGGCGTTGCGGGCGTTGCCGATCGCGACGGTCGCGACCGGTACGCCGGCCGGCATCTGCACGATCGAGAGCAGTGAGTCGAGGCCGTCGAGCCTCTCCAGCGGGACGGGGACGCCGATCACCGGCAGCGGCGTCACCGCCGCGAGCATGCCCGGCAGATGGGCGGCTCCCCCGGCCCCGGCGACGATCACCCGCAATCCGCGGCCGGCCGCGTCCTTGCCGTAGGCGAGCATCTCCTCGGGCATCCGATGAGCGGAGACGACGTCAGCCTCGTACGGCACGCCGAACTCCTCGAGCGCCGTCGCGGCCGCCTTCATCACCGGCCAGTCGGAGTCGGAGCCCATCACGATCCCGACCTGTGGCTCGCTCATCTCACTCACTCTCGTCTCCGAGGTCGCCGCGGAACCAAGCCGCCGCGTGCCGGGCGCGTTCGAGGCAATCCTCGAGGTCGTCACCGTAGGCGTTGACGTGGCCGACCTTGCGGCCGGGCCGCAGCTCCTTGCCATACAGGTGCACGCGCAGCCGCGGGTCGCGCGCCAGCGCGTGCGGGTAGCCGTCGTACAGCCGGCCCACCTGGCTGCCGTCGGCGCGGGCCGGACCACCGAGGATGTTGACCATCACCGTCCAGGGCGCGCGTGGGGCGGGCGAGCCGAGCGGCAGGTCGAGCACCGCGCGCAGGTGGTTCTCGAACTGGCTGGTCACGGCGCCGTCCTGGCTCCAGTGGCCGGAGTTGTGCGGGCGCATCGCGAGCTCGTTGACCAGCACCCGGCCGTCGCTGGTCTCGAACAGCTCGACCGCGAGCATGCCGACGACGTCGAGCTCCTGGGCGATCCGGAGCGCCACGTGCTGTGCGTGGGTGGCGAGCTCTGCGTCGAGGCCGGGGGCCGGGCTCACCACCTCGTGGCAGATGCCGTCGAGCTGGGTGCTCGCAACGACCGGGTACGCCGCCGCCTGACCACTCGGCGACCGCACCACCTGGGCGGCCAGCTCCCGCCTGAAGTCGACCAGCTCCTCGGCCAGCACCTGCACCCCCGTGGCGGCCGCGGTCTCGAACGCCTCGTCCGCGTCCGCCGGCTCGCGGACCACCCAGACCCCGCGACCGTCGTACCCACCACGGGTCACCTTGAGCACGCACGGCAGACCGAACCCGGCGACCTCCTCGACGGTGGCGACGACCGCCCAGCGCGGGCACGGTACGTCGAGCGCGCTCAGCCGCGCGCGCATCACCGCCTTGTCCTGGGCATGCACCAACGCCTCCGGCCCGGGACGAACCGCGACACCCGCCTCGGCCAGCGCGCGCAGGTGATCGGTCGGCACATGCTCGTGGTCGAAGGTGACGACCGCCGCGCCGTCGGTCACCTTGCGCAGCGCCTCCAGGTCACGGTGGTCTCCGACAAGCGTGTCGGGGATGACCTGCGCCGCCGAGACTCCCTCGGCCTCGGCGAGCAGCCGCAGCGGGATCCCGAGTGCTGCGGCCGGCTCCGCCAGCATCCGGGCGAGCTGTCCGCCGCCGATGATCGCAACGGTGGGCGCGAGCTCAGGCACGGGGTCAACCCTAGGCCCGACGAAACTCGCGCGACCGCGACCCCTCCCACCCGCCACGATGACCTCGTGGCACTCACGATCTCGGCCCTCGCCGACCGACCCGATCTGGTCGAGCCGATGTGGGACATGCCCAACTCGTGGCCTGAGTTCATGCGCCACGACCCGATCGGCGGACTGTTCTACGGCAACGTCGAGTCCCGGTTCGCCGACTATGTCCTCGTCGGTCAGGACGACAGCGGCGAGGTCGTCGGCTGCGCCTACTCCATCCCGTACGTCAGCGACGGCGAGGAGTTGCCCGACAACGGCTGGGACTTCGTGATCCGCAGTGGGCTGCTGTCCAATCTGCGCGGCGAGACACCGGACGCGATCTCCGCGGTCGAGATCGCGGTCCGCCCCGACCGCCAGGGCACCGGCCTCTCCTCCCAGTTGCTCATCGCGATGCGCGAGAACGCCGCCCGGCACGGCTTTGCCGAACTGGTCGCGCCGGTCCGTCCCAACGGCAAGACCGACGCCGCGGAGCCGATGTCGACCTACGCCTTCCGCACCCGTGCCGACGGCCTGCCCGTCGACCCGTGGCTGCGCGTCCACGTCCGGGCCGGCGGCCGGATCGCGAAGGTCGCGCCGCGCTCGATGTGCGTCCCGGGCACCCTCGAGGAGTGGCGCGACTGGACCGGCCTGCCCTTCGACCACACCGGGCCGGTCGTCGTGCCCCGGGCGCTCGCCCCCGTCCACTGCGATGTCGAACACGGCGTCGCGACGTACGTCGAGCCGAACGTGTGGGTCGTGCACCGGACTGGCGGCTGAGTGATCAGTTAGCCGTCCACGGGTTGACCACGTCGATGCCCAACTGCGTCCGCCTTCGTGGGTTCCGGCCAGACGTTCGTGTGTCGAGCAGGATCACGAGAAGAGGTCATCCACCGGGCGTGGCTCGGCTGGTTCGGGGAGCTCGAGATCCGGTCCACCGCGGAAGGCATTGTTGACCGTGAGCCACCCTTCAACGAAGGAGGCCATGCCGTCGCCCTCGAGAACGCTTTCGACAAGCGACCTCGCCTCGGCCTCCATCGTCGTGTGATTGCGGTCCGCTCTGCGTCGTAGAGCAGCCTTGGTGCCGGGCTTCAGGTTCCTGATCAGGATCGACTCAGCCATCGCGCTCACCTTCTACGCCGTTGAGATCACCACCATGTCAAACCCCAGCCCTACCGTGACCACATGAGGGCTCCCCCGTCGAAACTGTTCACTCCCATCCGGATCGGCAGCGTGGAGGTCCCGAACCGGCTGATGCAGGCGGCGCACTCCAAGCAGTACTCCGACCGGTTCGAGACCGACCGGGAGACGGCGTACTTCGTACGGCGCGCGGAGGGCGGGTGCGGCCTGTTCGTGGCGGGCAACCACCTGGTGCACCCGAGTGGGTCGATCCGCAACTTCGAGGACGCCTTCGACCCGCGGTCGGTGGAGGCGAGCCGGCGGCTGACCGACGCCGTACACGAGGCCGGAGCGAAGATCCTGGTGCAGCTCAACCACCACGGCGCGCAGACCCAGCCGGACGGGCCGGTGGGACCACGGCCGGCGTACGCGCCGTCGCGGGTCATCTCCCCGGCCACCGGGCACGCGACGACCGAGGCGACGCCGGGTGAACTCGCCGGGTTCGTCGAGGCGTGGGCCCACAGCGCCGAGCTGGCCAGGCTGGGCGGCTTCGACGGCGTCGAGATCCACATGGCGCACAGCTATCTCCTGCACCAGTTCCTCTCCCCGCTCTACAACCTGCGGACCGACGGGTACGGCGGGGATCTCGAGGGCCGGACGAGGTTCCCGCGCGAGGTGCTGCGCGCGGTCCGAGCGCGGGTGGGTGACGACTACCCGGTCGGGATCCGGATCGTCGCCCACGAGTTCCATCCCGACGGCCTTGACGGCGCGGACGCGCGCGAGGTGATCGCCGCGCTGCGGGCGGAGGCGCGGCTGGACTTCCTCGACCTCGCGGCCGGCGGCTACCACAACGTCCACTACGTGTTCCCGTCCTCGCCGATGCCCGTCGACTGGCTGCGCGACGAGGTCGCGGCGGTCAAGGCCGAGAACCCCCATGTCCCGGTCTTCGGGGTGGGCGCGGCGCGGTCGGTCGAGGAGGCCGCCGAGGTGGTCGACTCAGGCGTCGCGGACCTGGTCGCGCTGACCCGCGCGCAGCTGGCCGACCCGGACCTCGCCACCAAATTGCGCGGGGGGCGGACCGAGGAGATCGTGCACTGCATCCGGCTCAACCAGGGCTGTCTGGGGCGCGGCAGCCGCGGGCTGCCCGTGTCCTGCACGGTCAACCCGACCGCGGGCCGCGAGCTGGACCGTCCACCGCGACGCAGGACCACGAGCGCGCTCCGCTGGCTGGTCGTCGGCGGCGGTCCGGCCGGTATGCGGGCCGCGGTGGAGTTGGCGCGTGACGGGCACGACGTCGTCCTCTTCGAACGGGCTGACGAGCTGGGCGGCCAACTTCTCCTCGCCCGGCGGGTGCCCGGCCGGGAGTCGCTCGACCTGCTCCTGCACGACCTCACCCGCGACCTCGCGGCGCTCGGCGTCGACGTACGGCTCGGCGTCGAGGTCACCGCGGACGTCGTGCATGCCGAGGGTGCCGACGAGGTCGTCGTCGCCACCGGCGCGACCGCGCCGCACGGTACGTCGCTGGCCGTCGGCGCCGGGTGGCCGAACGGGGTCGCCGACGACGTGGTCGACCCCTTCACGGCCGTGCTCGACCCGACCGCTCTCGGACCACGGGTCGCCGTCGTCGACAGCGACGGCACCGCCTTCGCCTCGGGAGTCGTGTTGTCCCTGCTGACGGCGGACTGCGAGCTCACGGTGGTGACGCCGTACGAGACGCTCTTCGCTCACGTCGGCAGCGGTTACGACCGGCAGCTCCTCCTCGAGAACCTGGGGACCCAACCCAGCTTCCGGCGCCGGGTCCAGCACGTCGTCGAGGCCCGGACACCCCACGGGCTCGCCCTCATCGACACGCTCACGGGAGAACGCCGGGTGCTCGACGGCATCGACACGGTCGTCGTGATCGAACCCCGGGCGTCGGTGCGGCCGGTCGGGATGCCAGCCCCGACCCACGTCATCGGCGACGCGCTCACGCCGCGGAACCTCGACGCCGCGCTGTTCGACGCCGTCGAGCTGGCGTACGCCGCAGCGGGGTACGACGTCAGCCTGCGGTGACGTCGTCCAATGCCTGCCGCGCGGCCCGCACTCGAGTCCGGGCGAGGGCGACCTCCTCCGGTGTGGCATCCAGGGCGCGACGGACCGCCAGCTGGACTTGGAGGGTCTGGAGCCGACGGGCGGCCCGCCGCGCTGGCGTGCCGCCTCTGCCACGTGCCTCGGCGAGGGCCGCACGTCGGGAGCGCCGAGTGCGGAGCATGGCCTGTTCGCCGGGGCTGACGACGTCAGCGTCCTCTTCGCCCAGGGCTCCCGCGAACCACGCGACCTCCCGGTGGCGGGCCAGGACCGCGAGGACTAGGACCAACGCGAGGGCCGGAAGCCCTTTGAGCACGTAGACGCCGAGCGCTTCCCACGCACTCGCGTCGGCCGGGACCCGGGTGAACGGGGCGTTCCAGAGCGCGTGCAGACCCCACGCGGCCAGCAGCGATGCGGCGCACACGACGACGCGTTGGATCCGGCTCCGCCCGGTCTCGACCACGAGGTAGGCGATCCCGAAGCCGCCCAGCGCGCCGTAGACGACGTGGGACCACAACCCGAGCTCGAGTCCGCGGAGCACGAACAGGTCGACGACCACGTGGCCCGGCTCGGCTCCGAACAGCCCGCCGGTCAACGCATCGGTCGTGTAGACGAAGTTCTCCGCTACCTGGAAGCCCAACCCCACGAACGCGCCGTACACGATGCCGTCGAGGACGGTGGTCACCTGCGGGCGCGCGACCAGCACTACGACCACCACGCCGAGCGCCTTGAGGATCTCCTCGGTCACCGGCGCGACCACGGCAGGCGCCCACCGCACGGTGACCTCGACCCCCCACACGTTGGTCATCACCGCCTGCGCCGAGCGGTTCGCCACGAGCGCGATCGGGGTCGCCACCAGCGCTCCCCACGCGAACGCCGACCCGAGGTACGCCGGCGGCTCGGGCTCGAGCAGATCGAGGAGGACCACGACCACGACGAACGGCACGACGTAGAGCGCCCAGACGACCGCGGCCAGGCTGGTTGCCGAGAGCTGACGGTCGAACGCGGCAGCCACGTTGGCCTGCAGCACCAGCGCCCCGAAGGCGGCCAGGCCGATCGTCAGCCAGACCAGTGGCAGATCCGGTCGCCACAGCCGCTGGGCGCGACCCCACGCCGGTTCGCGCTCGGTCGTCGTGGCGAGGTTCATCGCACCTCGAGCGAGTCGAGCATGGCCGCCACCTCGGCGTACCGATCTCCGGATAACGACCCCGTCGGTCCGCGAACGACGACGGTGAGCGCGGTGTCCTCGATGCAGCCGGTGAAAGCCACTCCCTCGCTGTCAGCTCCCCACCACGTCCGCACGGTGCCCGGGATCGCGCCGGCCAGGTAGGGCCGACCGGCCGCCGGCACCGCCGGCTCGCCGTCGCGGAGGTCGGCGACCGCGGCCGCCTCGGCAGCGGAGCAGCCGTCCCCGC
>DOWL01000157.1:10026-29156 GCA_003519585.1 Nocardioides sp.
GAGCAGCCGTCCCCGACCTGCCGCTGGACGACGAAGGTCGCGGCGCCGTTCCGGAGCCCGGGCGTGCCGTCCCCCGTGGTGGCGACGGTCCAACCGGCGGCCGGCTCGATGGTCACGGTGCCGACCGCCGCGCGTGACAGTCGGTCGTTCCAGGGCAGGTCGTCACCGGGCCGGGCCGGCTCGGGCGTCGTGGCGAGTTCGAGCAGCGGCAGCCCGGCCAGAAACGCGACGACGACCACGGCCACCGCGACGGCCGACCCCCATCGGTGGGCGTCAGCGCTCATGCATGTGGGCAGGCCTTCGTGCCCTCGCAGACGTTCCAGATGCCGTCGACGAGCCAGTGCTCCGCGGTGGTGACGCGCGGCACGAACGCAGCGCCCTGCGGGATGCTCGAGTTGCACTCCCCGTTGAGCGCGTTGAAGCTCGTCACCCCCACGAGGAACGGCTTGCCGTCGTCGTAGACCACGAACGGCCCCCCGCTGTCCCCCTGGCAGATGCCCGCGCTCTCGGTGGTCGACTTCATGCACAGGTGCGAGGCGTCCAGCGAGCCGAACTCCTGCGTGCAGACGTTCCGGTTCTGCATCGCCAGCAGCGCGCCCTTGAGTGGGCTGTCGCCGGGTCGCTCGCCGCACTCGGGGCCGGCGGGCGGTCCGAACTCGCAACCCCAGCCCAGGGTGAGCGTCTCCTGCCCGACGGTCCACAGGTCGGTCTGGCTGGGGGCGGGCAACGCGATGGGAGGCGTGGTCACATCGGAGGCGAGGGAGAGGACGGCGTAGTCGTTGGCGAGCCCCTTGCGCTTGAAGTCCTTCGCGGTCCACACCTTGGCGACCTGGACGACCTGGCCCCCGCTCTCGTCGGAGAGCACACTGCGCCCGAGCACCACCTCGATGACGCTTGGCGGGAGCACGTTGTAGCCGCCTCCCTCCGCATCCAGGGTCACGCAGTGCGCCGCCGTCATCACGGCACCTTCGCCGATCAGTGCACCGCCGCAGAAGTTGTCGCCCTTCTTGCCGCTGACCCGGAGCGCAACCACCCAGGGGAACTCCGCGATGTCGACGTCGGTGCCGCCCACGATGTTGTCGTCAGGACCGCCCGTCGGCCCCGCGTCAGTATCGGTCGGCGGCTCGCCATCGGGCGCACCACCGCCGCCGTCGCTGGTGAGCGGCTCGAAGCTCGGCATCGCAGACCCCGCGTCAGCGTCTCCGGAGCCACCCGACTCGCTCGCATCACCACAGCCGCCGATGGCGAACGTCGCGACCAGCGCGAGCACCACCGAACCCGACCGAAATGCCTTCCCCGCCATCGTCATCAGCCCCCCGTTGTGCCGCTGACCCGAGATCTGGCACCGAGGGTGTCATCCGTCAGGGGCGCCGTCAACGGGGCGCCGTCAACGGAACGTCAGTGTCCGAAGGGCCGCTGCGATGTGCTCCTGACCGACTGGATCCCCCTGATCTGAGATCAGTACGATGATCTCGGTCGCGCCGTCCGAGTCGCGGCTGCCGACCAGGTAGCGCTCGGAGGCAACGCATTCGCGCCACCGGAAGCCGCTGAGCTCAGCGGCCGCTGGCGCCGCGGCGTCGGGGCACCCAGGAGCGCCTATCAGAGCGGCCACGAGTGGCTTGAGCCCACACGGGACCGACTCGGGTTCGGCAAGGGCCTTCGAGGTCGTGTGCGCGAAGACGATGGCGGCGCCCACCTCCTCCGACGCGATCGCCCCGAGCTCACCGTCGCTGATCTCGCACTGCAGCGGCACCCACCCGGCCGGCAACGAGATCGTCGCCCGCAGCTCTGATCGGTGCACCGGGTCGGGGAAACGAGCGACGCCGAGCACGGCGGAGATCACGACCACTCCGGCGGCCACGGCTGCGAACCCGACCGATGCGGCGCCGGCGACGCCACCTCTCACCGGTTCCTCCGTCTTCCCCTCGACCGGTCCCGAACGGTCCGGTTCGCGCACGCACACCAGCGCGAACGCCAGCGGCACGATCAGCAGGTTCCACTCGATGCGGTGCGAGGTGTCCCAGAAGTCGAGCCCGGAGCCGGCCCCGATCGTGAAGGCGGCCAGGGCCAGGAGCGCCGCCCACGTGACCATCGACAGCACGACCGGGCCGGCCAGGCGCCGCTCGGGGCGGCGTACGTCGCGAAGCAGACGCCACACCACGGGGATCAGGACGACCAGCAGGAAGACGAGCCGATCGTCGAGGCCGGCGAGGAGTGCGTCGAGCCCGAAGCCGACGAGGACCGCCGCGAGCAGCGCCTTGACCAGGGTCACTCGCACCTGGCCGAAGTGCCGAGCTCCGAGCGCGAAGCCCAGCACGGCGGCGCCCACGAAGAGCGTCAGGCGCTGCGGCGAGGCAAGGAGGTCGACCGCATCGAATCCCGCACCCGAGACCGCGACCTGTACGGCGCTAGGTCCGGCCCAGACGACGAACGCGACGCCGAAGACAGCACCGGTCGTGACCCGGTCGTGGCGCAGCAGCACCGCGGTCAGCAGCGCGATCGCCACCACCGCGATCAACGGCTCCCAGCGTTGCAGCGCGAGCCCGAGATCCAGGGCGTGATCCGACCAGTCGTTGGCCCGCAGCGGTCCGGCGATGAGCTGAAGCAGTGAGCCGACCATCAGAACCACCGGGACCAGGCTGAGAAGCACCACGGCGGTGATGCTCATCGCGCCGAACTGCCCACGGCTTGCGGGATGCCTGGCCTCCCAGGCCAGGCCGGCGCTGCCGATCACGGCCATCACCGCGCAGAACGCCCACTGCCAGGCGGTGCCGGCGTACCAGAGCTCACCCTCGCCGTCGGACCCGAAGACCCCCGCGAAGCCGAGCAGGGTGCACGCCAGGACGGCACCGGCGGCCAGCACCAGCGTGACCCGGTGCTGGGCGGGTCCCCAGGTGCCCACTCGCGTCGCCCGGTTCACCTGGTCGCGCGCGAACGCCGCACCCGACAGGAGGGTGATCAGCACCAGCCACCCCGACGCGGCCAGGGCCGCGTTGCTGCTCAACTGCAGCAGCGCCGACGCCGAGCGAGGCGCTTCCAACTGCCGGACGACCTGTCCGTCCAGCCCATCGCCGAGCCCGAGCGGGATGACGTTGCCGTCGTGGGGCAGGCAGACCCATGCGACCAGCGTGGACAGGATCGGCAGGCTGGTCCCGAAGCCGACCAGCACCGGTCGGGACTCGAACCAGCGGCGAGGCGCCAACAGCCACACCGCCGCTCCCACGATGCCCACGACCGTCATGAGCAGGATCCAGCGCGGCACCGGGTCCCAGTCGACCCTGAATGACGGGTAGCCGTCCGCGACCTCACGCACCGCCCGCGCGAGCCGGGTCGCGCCGTCCAGCACGCTGAAGCCGATGCCGCAGCTGACCAGGACCAGCATGGCAAGCCAGACACGCGGCCGCCTCGATCCGGCGGCGACCGCTCCCAGGGCCCAACAGCAGAGCCAGAGCGTGACCAGGGTGAGCGCCACGGCAACCGACGAGATCGGCTGCCCGTACAGCCACACCAACGGCTCCTCGGGGCCGATCCCGAACAACCCCGCGACGAGCGTCAGGCACGAGGTCGCCAGGGCCGCCACTCCGAGTCGTGCGGCCGCCCTCGACGTCTGCTCGTCGGTGCTCACGCGTGCCCCCCGCTGTCAGGCGCATCCTGCGACCGGCGGGCCCCGCGCGGCAATAGCCCCAGCGGGCTGGCCACCTTCGGGCGCTCGCCTCAGGATCGACGTACGGCGACCGGCTCCACGAGCCCGAAGCCACGGACCGGGCGGGCTGGGAGCCGCCGGGTCTCGAACTGGTCGGCGGGCAGCAAGCCCGCGGTCTCGTTGTCGACGATCACCCGGTTGCGCCGGGCCACGGCGGTGAGCCGGGCGGCGAGGTTGACCGGTGGACCGAACACGTCACCGAGCCGGAGCACCACCAGCCCGGAGGCCAGGCCGACCCGAACATCGGGCATCCGGGAGTCGCGGCCGATCACCGTGATGATCCCCTCGGCGATCTCGTACGCCGCGATCGGGTCGTCGTGCACGAACAGCACCGAGTCGCCGATCGACTTGATCACCCGGCCGCGCTGGGCGGCGACCACGTCGGCGCAGCGCGCCTCGAACAGTTCGACCAGGTCGCCGATCCGGTCCTCGGAGAGCTGGTTGGAGAGCGCCGTGAACTGCACGATGTCGGCGAAGCCGACGGTGAGCCGGGTGGTGTGCAGATCCTCCTCGCGGGCGCCCAGCGCTTCGACGCGTGCCACCGCCGCGGCCAGGTGTCGTCGCCACACATAGATGAGCAGCTCCTCGAACGGCTCGGAGAACTCCTCGATCATCCGCAGCCCGACGGCCAGCCGGTCGCTCTCGTCCTCGGTGGCCCCGGCGTCGACTTCTGCACCGGCGAGCTCGAGCACCCGGGTCAGCAGCGCCGAAACCTCCCAATCGGAGAGCCGCGCCATGGTCTGGCCGACGGCGCGCGTGAGGTGCACGGCCAGGTCGAAGTCGATCAGCCCCGAGTCGACGACCCCCAGTAGCGTCGACAGCGCCTCCGCGTCGGATCGGGTGAACGCCGTCGCGCCGCCGTGCTCGGGAAAGCCGAGAGCACGCCAGAGGCGGCGTGCTCGCTCGAGGTCGACACCGGTCTCGGCGGCCAGCTCGGCGGCGTTGAAGACGCGCGGCTCGCCGAGGATGTGCTGCGCGAGGTCGGTGGCGAGAGCTTCGTCGTCGGGCAGGTCAGGCACCTTCGTCCCGCGGGTTGTCGGAGTGCAGGTCGTGCAACAGCTTCTGCAGCGTGCGGTGGGTCTCCTCGATCCGCGGGATGTCGGGCAACGCCACTTGGCCGTGAGTGCTCGCGTCGCTGATCACCAGGGTCCCGCAGCCCAGCATCCGGTCGATCAGGTCCCGCTCGTAGGCGACGTCGCTGACCCGGGTCAGGGGGATGTCGTGACCCTTGCGGGTGATCACGCCGTGCCGAGTGATCAGCCGTCGGGTGGTGATCGTGTAGGTCGCGGTCAGCCAGACCAGCACCGGCCGGATCACGAACCACACCACGCCGATCGCCATCAGGATCCAGACGGCTCCGGTCACCGTGCCCTGGTCGATGGCGTTCTGGACGACGACGCCGACCGCGAGCAGCACCACCAGCGCAAGGATGGGGAGCAACAGCGCCTTGGGGTGGGTGCGCGTCGAGACGACGATCGACTCACCCTCGTTGAGCAGATCCTTGGAGATCACCACGAACGGATCATGTCACCGATCCGGCCCCGACCGCGGTTACTCCGCTGCGCGGACGTGTACGACGTCGCCCGCGCTCACGGCCGTGGTCCCGTCGGCGTGCCGCACCAGCAGCCGGCCGCTGACGTCGACTCCCGTCGCGGTGCCGGTCAGCTCCTCGGCCGCCGGGAGCTGCACCCGCACCTGGCTCCCGATCGTGGAGCACGCCTCTGCGTACGCCGTCGCCAGGCGGTCCGCGGCCACCTGACCGCCGGCGCGCCACGCGACGTACTCACCCCAGAGCCGGTCGAGCACCAGGCCGAGCAGCTCCGTCCGGTCCGGCGCCTCGCCCACCACGGCCAGCGAGGTCGCCTCGGGCACTGGCAGCTCCTCGGCGGTCATCCCGACGTTGATCCCGATCCCGACGATCGCGGCCGGCCCGTCAGGCGTCTCGACCCGCTCGACCAGGATCCCGGCGACCTTGCGATCCTCGATCAGCACGTCGTTCGGCCATTTGACCGTGGCGTCGAAGCCGGCCTCGCGCAGCACCGAGCAGACGGAGTACCCCGCCAGCAGCGGCAGCCAGGGCCACGCCGCCGGCGCCATGGTCGGGCGCAGGAGCACCGAGAAGGTCAGCCCCGACCGGGGTGGTGTCTCCCAGCTGCGATCGAGCCGCCCCCGGCCGGCGGTCTGGTGCTCGGCGAGGATCACCAGGCCCTCCGGCCCGCCCTGCCGCGCCTGGTCGGTCACCAGCGCATTGGTCGAGGCGGCCGCCTCCACCACCTCGACCTGGTGGTCGGGAAGCCGGCCCGGATCGAGGGCCGGTCTGTCAGGCGGGCGGGGGGCGGGGTCGGTGTCCATGGCCATTAGTCTGCCGAGGTGACTGCGCAGCCAGGCGAAGGCACCGACGTGCCCGCTGATATCGACACCCACACGACCGCCGGCAAGCTCGCCGATCTCGAACGCCGCCTCGACGAGGCGGTGCACGCCGGCTCTGCCAAGGCGATCGAGAAGCAGCACGCCAAGGGCCGTAAGACGGCACGCGAGCGGATCGAGCTGCTCTTCGACGAGGGCTCGTTCGTCGAGCTCGACGAGCTCGCACGGCACCGCTCCACGGCGTTCGGGCTCGAGAAGCGGCGCCCGTACGGTGACGGCGTCGTGACCGGCTACGGCACCATCGACGGCCGTCAGGTGTGCGTGTTCTCCCAGGACTTCACCGTCTTCGGCGGCTCCTTGGGCGAGGTGTATGGCGAGAAGATCACCAAGGTGATGGACCTCGCCATCAAGACCGGTTGCCCGATCATCGGCATCAACGAGGGCGCCGGCGCGCGGATCCAGGAGGGCGTCGTCTCACTCGGCCTCTACGGCGAGATCTTCCGGCGCAACGTCCACGCCAGCGGCGTGATCACGCAGATCAGCCTGATCATGGGCTCCTGCGCCGGCGGGCACGTCTACTCCCCCGCGGTCACCGACTTCACGATCATGGTCGACGGCACCTCCAACATGTTCATCACCGGTCCCGACGTCATCAAGACCGTCACCGGTGAGGACGTCACGATGGAGGAGCTCGGCGGCGCGCGGACCCACAACACCAAGTCGGGCAACGCCCACTACCTGGGCTCCGACGAGGACGACGCGCTGGAATACACCAAGGCGCTGCTCTCCTACCTGCCGCAGAACAACCTCGACGAGGTGCCGGCGTACGACGAGGTCGCGGACACAGAGTTCTCCGACCTCGACCGGACCCTCGACACGCTGATCCCCGACTCGCCCAACCAGCCCTACGACATGCACGACGTGATCGGCGCGGTCGTGGACGACGAGGAGTTCCTCGAGGTCCAGGAGCTCTTCGCCCCCAACATCATCGTCGGCTTCGGCCGGGTGGAGGGTCACTCGGTCGGCGTCGTGGCCAACCAGCCCATGCAGTTCGCCGGCACCCTCGACATCGACGCGTCCGAGAAGGCGGCCCGCTTCGTACGGTTCTGCGACGCCTTCAACATCCCGGTGCTGACCTTCGTCGACGTCCCCGGCTTCCTGCCCGGCACCGACCAGGAGTGGAACGGCATCATCCGCCGCGGCGCCAAGCTGATCTACGCCTACGCCGAGGCCACCGTCCCGCTGGTCACGATCATCACCCGCAAGGCCTATGGCGGCGCGTACGACGTGATGGGCTCCAAGCACCTCGGCGCCGACATCAACCTCGCCTGGCCCACCGCCCAGATCGCGGTCATGGGCGCGCAGGGCGCGGTCAACATCCTCTACCGCAACGAGCTCAAGGAGGCCGCGGAGCCCGACGCCACCCGCGCCCAATTGATCGACGACTACGACCAGGCGCTGGCCAACCCCTACCTCGCCGCCGAGCGTGGGTACGTCGACGCGGTGATCAGCCCGCACGAGACCCGGGTCGAGGTGGTCCGCGCGCTACGACTCCTGCGGTCGAAGCGCGAGACGCTGCCCGCGAAGAAGCACGGGAACATCCCCCTCTGATGGCCACCGAGAGCGACGCACCGATCCTCCGCGTCGTGCGCGGCGACGCCACCCCCGAGGAGGTCGCCGCGCTGGTCGCGGTGGTCGCCGCACTGGGCGCTGGCGGCGCCGAGCCCGCGCCGCGACGTACACCGGAATGGTCCGCGCACCACCGCAAGATGAGGCGCAGCCTGCCCCACGGTCCGGGGGGCTGGCGGTCAAGTTCGCTGCCGCGCTAGCCGTTCTCACCTACCATGGCGCCCGGGATGAGAACGCTAGGCGTCGCGCTGGCCCTGACCCTGGGCCTGACCTTGCTCGGAGTGGTGACTGCCACTCCGGCAGTTGCCGCACCCCCGGACAACAACAATCTCGCGAACGCCGAGGTGATCTCCGAGCCGGGAATCGTCCAGGCCGACACCACTGAGGCGACCCGCGAGTCGGGTGAGTCCACGAAGATCCCCGCCGACTGTCGGCCGATCGGGCTCACCACTGTCTGGTACGCCTACACCGCGACCAGCAGCGACGTGCTGCGGGTCGACACCCTCTCGGACGACCCCGAGGTAGACACGGTGGTCGGGATCTACACCTCGTCCAACGAGGCCGCACCCACGATCGCCTCACTCACCTCACAGCGTTGCAACGACCAGGTGGGCGACGGAAACCTGTCCAACGTCCAGATCCGGATGACCGAGGGCAAGGTCTACTTCATCCAGGTCGCCAACTACAACGGAACCGCTCCTGGACCGGTGCAGCTCTCGCTCACCGTGGGCCCTCCCCCGGCGAACGACGATGTCGCCGGCGCCGACGTCATCGATGCACTCGTCCCGGGTTGGCCCGTGCATCCCACGACCGACATGGCGACCCGACAGACCTCGGAGCCACTTGGCTGTCCGGCGGTGAGCAGCAGCGTCTGGTATCGCTGGCGTCCGGACGCGACGGTCAGTGCGGACATCGAGGCCACCGAACTCGACCCGGAGATGGCCACCGCGGTCAACGTCTACACCGGTCCGGGGCTCACCAACCCCACCTGCGGCGGCACCGATGTGCAGTTCACGACCCAGCCCGGCCAGACCTACTACGTCCAGGTCGCGGACTCCGGGACGCAGAGCGTGCATGGCCGACCCGGTGCCCGCGACGTGGTGCTGACCATCTCGCCGCCTCCGGCCAACGACGATCTTGCCGACGCACTACCGATCGACTCTCCCAGCCGGACGGCCATCAACAACACCTTCGCCGATGTCCAAGCCGGCGAACCCGACTGCGGGACGGCCGATCCGGTGACGCGGACACTCTGGTACACCTACACGCCCGACGCCGACGGCACCCTCCTCGTGGAGACGAACTCCGCACAAGCCGTCGACACGATGGTCGCCGTCTACACCGGCTCGTCGATCGGCACGCTCGATGAGCGGGCGTGCGACGACGACTCCGGGCCTGGGTTGCTGTCCAAGCTGACCGTGCCGGTGACCGCCGGTACGACGTACCTCATCCAGACCGGCACCTTCGGCGCCAAAGGCACCTTCGACCTGCGCCTGGGCAGCGGCACGTCGACCGAACTGACCTCGTCGGCGACCGATCAGACCGTCCGACTCGAGGCCGCGGTCGAGGCCATCTCAGGGGACCCCACCGGCACCGTGCGGTTCTTCGACGGCGCGGTGTCGAAGGGCACCGCGCCTCTGGTCGCCGGCACCGCGACGCTGACCCTGTCCGGCGTGGCCGGAGGCCAGCACGACTACCACGCCGAGTTCGAGCCAGCCGACAGCGACTACCTCTTCTCGGAGTCGGCCATCGATTCGGTGACGGTGACCGCGCCGCCGCCCCCGCCGGCACCGGTGACTACGGAGACCACAGTGCTCGCACCTGCGAAGGTCTTCGCCGGACGCCGGGCCAAAGTGCGGGTCCTGGTCACCACCGACACCGGCTCAACTGCAACAGGCACGATCACGGTCACCATCGGCAAGCGGACCAAGACGGTGCAGTTGGTCAACGGGCGGGCCACGGTCAAGAGCAGCCGGCTCCGCAAGACCGGCAAGGTCGCGGTGCTGGCGACGTACACCGCCACCAGCACCGCGCTCGCCTCAAGCGACACCGCCAAGATCAAGGTCCGCACCAGGCGCAATACCTAGGCGGCGCTGGCTGCGGTCCGGCGGCCGTTGCGCGGTGACTTCCCTGCGGCCCGAGGCTCCAGCTACACAGCTCTACGTGACCGGCCAGGCGCGAACGCCGCCGCGATCACACCCAACGCCACGGCGGCGGCACCGGTGAGCAGCGCTGCGCCGATGGCTCCGTCGTAGCCGAGCGGGCTGATCTCGCCACCGTGGCCGAGGAAGACGGCGGTCAGCAGCGCGATGCCGAAGGCGACGCCGAACTCGCGGACGGTGGAGTTGGAGGAGCTCGCGACGGCGAAGTCGCTGTCCGGCAGGCCCTGGAGCACCGCGGTGGCGCTCGGGGCGAAGGTGAGGCCCATCCCGATCCCGGCCATCGCGAGCGGCACGACGAACGCGGAGTACGGCGACCCGTTCTCGGTCAGCCACGCGAACCAGACCAGCGACGCCGTCTGGAGCGTGAGACCGACGACGAGCAGGGCACGCACGCCGGTGCGGTTGACCAGAGCGCCCGCGATCGGGGCGACCACCATCGGCGCAGCGGTCCACGGCAGGGTCCGGATGCCGGCCTCGAGCGGGCTGTAGCCCTGCACGACCTGGAGGTACTGCGCGAGCAGGAAGACCGCGCCGAACATCCCGATGGTGAAGGTCAGGCTGACGATGTTGGCAACCGTGAACCCACGCGAGGAGAACAGCCGCAGCGGCAGCACGGCGTAGGAGCGCCGCCAGGCCCACGCGACGTACGCCGGGACGAGTAGCGCAGCCACGACCAGCGGACCGAGCACCATGGGCGAGGTCCAACCGTCGTCGTTGCCGTGCACGATGCCCCAGATGCCGAGGAAGACCGCGCCGCCGAGCATCGCCGTACCGACCAGGTCGAGCCGCTGCCAGGTGCCGCGCGACTCGCGCACGGCGATCAGCAGCAGCGGCAGTGCGACCACGGCGACCGGGACGTTGAGCCAGAAGATCGCCTGCCAGCTGACGCCCTCGACGACCGCGCCGCCGACGACCGGCCCGAGCGCGACACCGAGCCCGGAGACGCCGCCCCAGATGCCGATGGCGGCGGCCCGCAGGTGCTCGGGCACCGACGAGGCGAGCAGGGTCAGCGAGAGCGGCATGATCGCCGCGGCGCCGAGCCCCTGCACCGCACGGGCGGCGATCAGCGCCTCCGAACTGGTGCTGAGCGCCGAGGCGATCGAGGCGAGGGTGAAGACGGTCAGCCCGGCGATCATCATCCGGCGGCGGCCGAGCCGGTCGCCGAGCGTGGCCGCGGGGAGCATGAAGGTGGCGAAGGCCAGGGTGTAGGCGTTCATGAACCACGACAGTTGGCCGACCGTGGAGCCCAGGTCGGCCCGGATCACCGGCAGGGCGCTGGTCATCACCAGGTTGTCGAGGGTCGCCATGAACATCGGCAGCGAGGCGGCCACGACCGCCAGCCACACGGGGACGCGGCGCCCGGCCGCGCGGGGTGCCGCCGCGGGGGTGGCTTCGAGGGTGGTCGACATCTCGGCTCCTGACTCGAGAACAAGAAGGCATTGAATGATTACTTCGCTCTCGACCATAAGTAATCGACTGATAACCTGTCAACCGTGGCTGAGAAATCGAGCACCCGAATGAACGCCGATGACCGTCGCGAGCTGGTGCTCACGGCCGCGACCCGCGCGTTCGCCCAGGGCGGGTACGCCGGCACCAGCACCGACGCGGTCGCCAAGGAGGCCGGCGTCTCCCAGCCCTACGTCGTGCGCATCTTCGGCACCAAGCGGCAGCTGTTCCTCGAGGTGCTCGGGCTCACCTGCGCCCAGATCCAGCACACCTTCGCGACGGTCATCGCCGAGGGCTTCGACCCCGACAGCGACGACGACTGGGGCCGGCTCGGCCTCGCCTACACCGAACTGCTGCGCGACCGCGACCTGCTCATGGTCCTGATGCACGGGTTCGCGGCCGGGAACGACGACGAGATCGCCGCCTGCGCGCGCACCGGCATGGGCTCGATCTTCGCCACCGTGATGTCCACCGGCTGCTCCGAGGAGCGGGCGGAGGAGTTCGTCGCGCAGGGCATGCTGCTCAACGTGATGCTCTCCATGCGTGCCCCTGAGCACCTGGACGAGGTCTCTGAGCTGACCCCCCTCACCCGCTGCGCCTTCGGCGACGCGCTCCCGTTGCTGACGAACCCATCTGGCGGTTGAGTTTCGCCGTACAGCGCAATGTCTAGCACCAGCGCGCACGATTCAGCGCTCTCCGGTGCCATCCGTGACGAACGAACCTAGGTTCTGGTGTCTCGTCGTAGAGGGATGGGACCCATGACTGTTCAGAGCACACTGATCGCGATCGTCGCGGCCGGCCTCGGCCTGTCGACGCTCAGTCTGGCCACGGCCGGCCCCGCGTCCGCGGTGCCGGCTAACGACAACCTCGCCAACGCTTTCCAACTGACCAGCCTCGATTCCATGGTGAACGTCTCCACCGACGGCGCCACCGTCGAGCCCGGGGAGACCCGGCCCTTCACGCCCGGAAATCCCTACCAGACCGTCTGGTACAAGTTCGTCTCGTCCGCGCCCCAGATGGTCGTCTTCTCGACCATGAGCCTGGGCGACAACCCCGACACGGTGCTCACGCTGTACAAAGGCCCGGCAAGCGGTGCGACCATCGCAAGCCTCACCCCCATCGATGGCGACGACGACGGCCCCGGAAAGTTCTCCTCCGTCGGTGAGGTGGTCGATGGGAACACGACGTACTACCTCCAGGTCGATCTTCACGACAACACGTCCCCACCGGGCAGTTTCGGACTCGAGATGATGCTCCAACCCATTGGCCCGGAAGGCCTGGCCGCCAACGACGACCTCGCCTCGGCGGCCAGGCTCGTCCCACGCATCAATCCCAAAGTCGACACCCGGTCGGCGACCACCGTGCCGAACGAGCCACAGCAGCCCGAGTGTGTCGATCCCGGCCCGATCCACAATTCCGTCTGGTACCGCTATCGCGCGACCACTGACGGCAGCGTGACCTTCGAGACGACCGGCGCCATCGACTCCGCACTCAACATCTGGTCAGGCCCGGCCCATGCCACCGCCGACCAACTCATCCCCGTGGGTTGCGCACGCAACGGCGCAGGCGACAGCGAGTACCAGCTCATCGGCGTGCCCGGCACCACCTATTACGCGCAGGTCAGCTCGACGACCACCACCGGCTCGCCGCGCTTCATCTTCTCCGCCGAGCAAGGCGGCTGGGACCAGCAATCCAAGGTCACCGGCACCGGTGCCGTGAGTGGCGACGCCCTCAACCTCGACGCCACCGTCACTCCGGATCCCAGCGCAGGCATCACCCCCCAGCCCGTCTCTGGTGCAGTCGAGTTTCTGGAGAACGGCATCCCTCTCGGCTCGGTGCCACTCACCGGCTCCACTGCGCGGTTGTCCATCCAGCGACCCGCGACTGGCACCCACACCTACCTCGTCCTCTTCCTCAGCGACGACCGGTCCACGGCAGATGCCTTCCGCACCTTCACGGTTCGTGTTCCACCACCGCCTTCCGCGCCCAAGCAAGCCTCGGCCCTGGCGATCAAGGCACCGAAAGAGCTCACCCTCCGGGCGCCCGATCGCCCACACGGCCCATTCCACATCACGCCGAAGCGGGTCAAGATCACCGCGAGCGTCTCCGCGGCGGGCCGCACACCGACCGGGACGGTCACCTTCAGGTACCGCACGAAGACCGTCACCGCCCCGCTGACCAACGGGTCCGCCACCGCCACGATCACCATTCGGAGGCCGAGATTGGCGAGGATCGCGATCAGCTACGACGGCGACGCATACACCCAGGTCACGAGCGGCTCGGCCACGATCAAGGTAAAGCTCGCCGGTCACCGATGATGGGACGGTGACCACACTCGTCCTCGCCTCGCAGTCCCCCGCCCGGCTCGCCACGCTGCGCGCTGCTGGCGTCGAGCCGGTGGTGATCGTCTCCGGGGTCGACGAGGACCAGCTCGGCCCACTCCCTCCGGCCGAGCTGGCCCTGCAGCTCGCGGAGCTCAAGTGCGCCGCCGTGGCGACTCGCGACGACGTACCGGACGGTGCGCTGGTGCTCGGCTGCGACTCGGTGCTGGAGTTGGACGGCGAGGCGCTTGGCAAGCCACTCACCGCCGACGAGGCCACCCGGCGGTGGCAGGCGATGCGCGGGCGGTCCGGCGTCCTGCTCACCGGGCACTCGCTCCGCGACACGGCCACCGGCCACGTCGCGTCGGCCACCGCCGCCACCACGGTGCACTTCGCCGAGGTCAGCGACGCCGAGATCGCGGCGTACGTCGCCAGTGGGGAGCCGCTGCACGTCGCCGGTGCCTTCACGGTCGACGGCCTCGGCGGTGCGTTCGTGACCGGGATCGAAGGAGACCACCACAACGTGGTGGGCGTCAGTCTGCCTCTGGTCCGAGAACTCCTGGCGGAATTGGGCCGCTTGTGGACCGACCTCTGGCCAGCGACGCCGACTCGTTGACCGAGCCTGCGTCGCCGTCGAGGTACTCGACGTCGTCGACCAATCCCGGCTCGTCGTAGATCTCGACGAGGCTGATCGGGCGCTTGAAGACGAAGGTGCGGAACAGCAGGAACCGCGCGCACAGCCCGAGCACCAGGCCGATCACGTTGGCCGCCAGGTTGTCCGAGAACGGGTCGTCGCGGCCGAGCACGTCGCGGCTGATCGCCAGGCAGCCGATCGGGATCAGCATGGTCAGCAGGTTGATGGCGACGAACGTCGTCAGCCCGCCGTCGGACGTCACCGGCGGGCGGTCGCGGAAGGCCCAGTGCCGGCTGCCGTAGTAGCTGACCCCCATGCCGACACTGTTGGCGAAGATGAACGCCCCGATCGGCTGATCGGCGAGCAGCGCGTGGTCGCCGGTGTTGAAGCCATGCACAAGCAGGTTGAAGATGACCAGCGCCACGATCGTGGCCGCTCCACCGACAGCGAGGAACCGGCCCACCTCAGCGATGAAGCGCTGCGTCCGGTCCGACATGGCCCCGATGCTAAAGGGCCACCGCGCCGGACCGCGGCTACTCGTCTCGCCGCGGGTGTCATCGTGCGCCGGGGTGCTACCGACTGCTCGCTCCGGCAGCCGCCATACTGCCCGGCTCGAACCGGCTCCCACTCGGATGGGCGCCGACGACCCGAGACCCTCGACCGACCAGGGTGACCAGGTCCGGGTCGTCCAGCGCTTGGCTCGCATCGGGGTCGCCGAGCCGCGCGTTGGCTGCCACCTCGCAGTCGGCGTCCACGACAGACCAGTGCACCCGGGCACCGGCTCGCACGACGGTGTCGGACAGGAGCACGCTGTCGTGCACCTCGGCACCGGCCTCGACCACCACACCCGGGCCGAGCACGCTGCGGCGTACGACGCCGGCGACGCGACAGCCCGGCGAGAGCAGGCTGTCTCCGACCTCCGCGCCGTCGAGCACGCGGGCGGGGACTCGCTGCGGCAGCCGGGACAGGATCGGCCATGACGGCACGGACAGGACATCGCGGTCGTCGGTCAGCACCTCGCGGTGGGCGCGGAGATAGTGGTGCGGCTGGCCCACGTCGCGCCAGTAGCCGTCGTAGCGGTGGGCATAGGTGCGCCCCCGCTCGACCAGGCGCGGCAGGAGATGGTCGCCGAAGTCGCCGAGGCCGGTGTCGCCCTCGGCCGCACTGATCTCGGCGTCCGCATTGAGCTCGCGGTGCAGCTCCTCCAGCACCTCCCGCAGGACCGTCGGGTCGTACGCGATCACCTCGGCCACGATCGTGCTGCCGTCCGGATCGTCGGGCTTGTAGTCGAACGCCGTGATCCGGCCCTCGTCGACGTGCACGACCCCGTGGTCACCGGGATCGTCGCCCTCAGGTGACTCGACGACCACCACCGTGCACTCGGCGTCCCGGTCGCGGTGGGTCTCGAGGACGTCGTGATAGTCGAGCCGGTAGACGTGGTCGGCACTCATCACGAGCACTACGTCGGGCTCGAACGACGCCAGCTCGTCGCGGAACCGGAACAGCTCGTCGGCGTTGCCTCGGGCGAAGCCCTCCTCGTCCATGCCCCCCGTCCCCTCGTGGGGTAGCAGGATGCGGAGCCCACCCAGGTTGCGGTCAAGATCCCAGGGCCGGCCGTTGGCCACCTGCTCCTGGAGCGTCGAGCCCTGGTACTGGAGGGAGAGCCAGACATCACTGATGCCGGAGTGGGCGAGGTTGGACAACGGGAAGTCGACGAGCTGGTGGACGCCGGCGAACGGCAGCGCCGGCTTCGCGCGCTCCCTGGTCAGCACGTCCAGCCGGCCGCCGACGCCGCCGGCCTGGATCAGTGCGAGCACGCGTGGACGGGGCATGGCGGGCCGGTACCCCGTGGCCTACTCGACCGGCAGGCCGAGCCCCCGCGCGATGAGCATCCGCTGGACCTCGGAGGTGCCCTCGCCGATCTCGAGCACCTTGGCGTCGCGGTAGAAGCGCGCGACGGCGTACTCCTCCATGAAGCCGTAGCCGCCGAAGACCTGGGTGGCGATCCGAGTCGCGGTGACCGCCGACTCGGTGGCGTAGAGCTTGGCGATCGCCGCGGCCTGCTTGAACTCCTTCATCGACGCCCCCTGCCCGTCCCTCTGGCTGTCCTTCATCGCTGCCGCGCGGTAGGTCAGCGCGCGCGATGCATGCAGCATCACCTCGAGGTCGGCGATCTGGAAGGCCAGCCCCTGCTTGCGGCCGATGGGTACGCCGAAGGTCTGGCGCTCGCCGGCGTAGTGAACGCTCAGGTCGAGGCAGGCCTGGATGCAGCCGACCGCGAGGGCAGCGATGGCGACCCGGCCGTCGTCCAGGGTGGCCAGGAACTGCGCGTAGCCGCGGCCCCGGTCCCCGAGAAGGTTGGCCTCGGGGACCCGGCAGTCGGTGAAGCTCAGTGCGTGGGTGTCGGAGGCGTGCCAGCCGAGCTTGTCGTAGGGCTTCTCGGCGGTGAACCCGGGCGTGCCGCTCGGGACCAGGATGGCGCTGATCTCGGGCTTGCCACCGCTCTCCGACGACACCGTGCCGGTGCGGGCGGTCACGGCAACCACGCTGGTGATCGCGGAGCCGGAGTTGGTGATGAACTGCTTCGCGCCGTTGACCACCCACTCGCCACCGCCGAGCTCGGCCCGGGTCTTGGTCGCGCCCGCGTCGGAGCCGGCACCCGGCTCGGTGAGCCCGAAGCCGGCCAACGTCTGTCCGGCCACCAGGTCGGGCAGCCAGGTCTGCTTCTGCGCGTCGGTGCCGTAGGTGAGGATCGGGTTGATCCCGAGCCCGACTGCCGCCTCGAGCGTGATGCCCATCGACTGGTCGACCCGGCCGATCTCCTCGATCGCCACGCAGAGGCTGGTGAAGTCGCCGTCCTCCCCCGCGCCGCCGTACTCCTCGGGCGAGGTGAGGCCGAACAGTCCCAGCGCCCCCATCTTCTGGACCACGTCGACAGGGAAGTGGTGATCCCTGTCCCACTGCGCGGCATGCGGCGCGATCTCCGCCTCGGCGAACTCCCGGACGCTCCGCCGGAACTCCTCGTGCTCACGGCTCAGCTCGAAACTGCTCATGAGCCGCAGGCTACTAGCTCTGGTTAATGATCGCTAACCTCAGTGAGACAAGCGCCACGCTCCGCGGCGCCGTACGGGCGATAACCTGCGCTGGTGCCGCAGACGTCCCCTGTGCAGAAGGTCCTGATCGCCAACCGAGGTGAGATCGCGGTCCGCGTGATCCGTGCCTGCAAGGACGCCGGGATCGGGAGCGTCGCGGTCTACGCCGACCCCGACCGCGACGCACTGTTCGTGCGGCTCGCGGACGAGGCGTACGCGCTGGGCGGCTCGACGCCCGGCGAGTCCTACCTCGACATCGCGAAGATCATCGCGGTGGCCGAGAAGGCCGGTGCCGACTCGGTGCACCCCGGCTACGGCTTCCTCGCCGAGAACGCCGAGTTCGCCCAGGCGGTCCTCGACGCCGGGCTGACCTGGATCGGGCCGCCACCCTCGGCCATCGAGGCGCTGGGCGACAAGGCCAAGGCCAAGCACATCGCCGAGCGGGCCAACGCTCCGCTGGCTCCCGGCACCAAAGACCCCGTCCAGGACGCCGAGGAGGTGATCGCTTTCGCGAAGGAGAACGGCCTGCCGGTCGCGATCAAGGCGGTCTTCGGCGGTGGCGGGCGCGGCCTCAAGGTCGCCCGCACGATCGAGGAGATCCCCGACGCCTACGAGTCGGCGGTCCGCGAGGCGGTGACCGCGTTCGGCCGCGGCGAGTGCCTGGTCGAGAAGTTCCTCGACAAGCCACGCCACGTCGAGACCCAGTGCCTGGCCGACCAGCACGGCAACGTCGTGGTCGTCTCGACCCGCGACTGCTCCCTGCAACGACGCAACCAGAAGCTGGTCGAGGAGGCCCCGGCGCCGTTCCTCACCGACGACCAGGTGAAGCGGCTCTACGAGTCGTCGAAGGCGATCCTGCGGGAGGCCGGCTACTACGGCGCCGGCACCTGTGAGTTCCTGGTCGCCCAGGACGGCACCATCTCCTTCCTCGAAGTCAACACCCGCCTCCAGGTCGAGCACTGCGTCTCCGAAGAGGTCACCGGCATCGACCTGGTGCGCGAGATGTTCCGCATCGCGGCCGGCGAGGAGCTCGGGTACGACGACCCGGAGATCCGCGGCCACTCGATCGAGTACCGCATCAACGCCGAGGACGGCGGCCGCAACTTCATGCCGGCCCCGGGCACCCTCTCGGCCTGGCGACCGCCGAGCGGTCCGGGCGTGCGCGTGGACGGCGGCTACGAGAACGGCGAGACCGTCCCCGGCTCGTTCGACTCCCTCATCGCCAAGCTGATCATCACCGGCCGCGACCGCACCCAGGCGCTCGAGCGCTCGCGTCGCGCCCTGGACGAGTTCGTGGTCGACGGCATGCCCACCGTGATCCCGTTCCACCGCGCGGTGGTCTCCGACCCCGCCTACATCGGCAGCCCGCCCGAGGCTCCGACGAGCTTCGCGGTCTACACGCAGTGGATCGAGACCGAGTTCGACAACCAGATCGCGCCGTACGCCGGTGACGCGGCCGAAGCCGATGAGGTGGAGCCGCGCCAGAGTGTCGTGGTCGAGGTCGGCGGCAAGCGGCTCGAGGTCGTCCTGCCGGGTGGCCTGGGCGCGATCACCGCCGGCGGAGCCGCTGGCGCTGCGTCGAAGGGGAAGCCCAAGCGAGCCGGCGGCAAGAAGTCCGGCGCCGCGGCCAGCGGTGACGCGGTCACCTCCCCGATGCAGGGCACCGTCGTCAAGGTCGTGGTCGAGGAGGGCCAGGAGGTCGCCGAGGGGGACACCGTGGTCGTCATCGAAGCGATGAAGATGGAGCAGCCCCTCAAGGCCCACAAGGCCGGCGTC
>DOWL01000157.1:29281-29471 GCA_003519585.1 Nocardioides sp.
CAAGGCCCACAAGGCCGGCGTCGTCACCGGCCTTCAGGCCGAGGTCGGCGCGACCGTCACCAACGGTGCGGTGATATGTGAAGTGCGCAGCAGCGAGTGAGGAACGAGCTCGCTGCGTCAGCGCACTCAGGTTGAGCAAGCCTTACGGCTGAGCCTGCGAAGCCGTGACAGGCGCGTCGAAACCACCGCA
>DOWL01000039.1:0-485 GCA_003519585.1 Nocardioides sp.
CAGTAGCGCCGACTCGGCGTCGCGGAACGGATCAGTAGAAGCCGTGGGACTGGCTGTGGCCCCAGGCGGAGCAGGGCGAGCCGTAGCGGTCCTCGATGTAGCCGAGACCCCAGCGGATCTGGGTGACGGCGTTGTTGGCCCAGTCGTCGCCGGCCGAGGACATCTTGGAGCCGGGGAGGGCCTGCGGGATGCCGTAGGCGGAGGAGTTGGGGTTGTCGGCGTGCACGTTCCAGTTGGACTCGCGGGTCCACAGCGAGTCGAGGCAGCCGAACTGGTCCTCGCTCCAGCCGTACTCGGCGAGCAAGGCGCGGGCGATGTCGCGCGGGTCTTCATCGGAGAGGTCTTCGACGCGAGACATCGTGTTGCCGGTGCCGAGCGAGAGGGTGTCCTTCTTGAGCGGGTCGGCCTGAGCGCGGCTGTCGGACCGGGTCACGACGTCGGTCCGCTCGGTCCCGTCGGCGTCGGACTCGGACCCGGCCCCGGAC
>DOWL01000039.1:590-4364 GCA_003519585.1 Nocardioides sp.
TGCCCCGGACGACGAGGAGCTTTCGGCTGGTACGTCGGCCGGCGCGGCCAGCGCGGCCGAGAGGGCGCCGCCGGGCTGGACCCCGACGCCGGAGACCCTCGCGGTCGCCGGGCCGTCGGTGCCGCCTGTGCCACCGTCGGCGCTCAGCGAGAGAGCGCCGGTGCCCACCGCGAAACCGGTCGCGACCACGGCCATCGACGACAGCGTCAACGAGGTCCGCAGTGCGGCCTTGGGCGCACGTCGGGCCTTCGAGGCGCGGTGCTTACCGGCCTGGCTGGTGGGCGACGACACGAGTGGGGGATGACCTTCCGAAGGTGACGAGGAGCGCTCGGGAATCCCGGCTACCCTGCCCGAGACGCCAAGTGGTTGCAAACCGAACGATGAAACCCCGTGGTTCCGAACGACACATGTGTCACACGGGTCACTCAGGCCTCAGAATCGGGGGGTGGTGGACGGCCCGGTAGTACCCCCGGGCCGTCCTTCACAGGCAGCGACAGGCCGTCACAGAGTGACGTTCTCGAGCATCTCGGTGACCAGCGCGGCGATCGGCGACCGCTCGGACCGGGTCAACGTGACGTGGGCGAACAGCGGGTGCCCCTTGAGCTTCTCCACGACCGCGACCACCCCGTCGTGGCGGCCCACCCGGAGGTTGTCGCGCTGGGCAACGTCGTGGGTGAGGACCACCTTGGAGTTTGCGCCGATCCGCGAGAGCACCGTCAGCAGCACGTTGCGCTCCAACGACTGAGCCTCGTCGACGATCACGAACGAGTCGTGCAGCGACCGGCCGCGGATGTGGGTCAGCGGGAGCACTTCGAGCATCCCGCGGGCCAGCACCTCCTCGATCACCTCACGTGAGGTGACCGCACCGAGGGTGTCGAAGACCGCCTGCGCCCAGGGCGCCATCTTCTCCGACTCCGACCCAGGCAGGTAGCCGAGCTCCTGGCCCCCGACGGCGAACAACGGCCGGAACACCACGACGCGCTGGTGCTGGCGGCGCTCCAGCACCGCCTCCAGGCCGGCGCACAGCGCCAGGGCGGACTTGCCGGTGCCGGCCCGGCCACCCAGCGAGACGATGCCGACCTCGGGGTCGAGCAGCATCTCCAGCGCGATTCGCTGCTCGGCCGACCGGCCGTGGATGCCGAACGCCTCCCGGTCGCCGCGCACCAGGTGGACCTGCTTGTCGGGACCCACCCGGCCCAGCGCCGTACCGCGCTCGGAGAGCAGCACCAAGCCGGAGTGGCAGGGCAGCTCACGGGCGGCCTCGAGGTCGAGCGTGCCGTCGTCGTACAGCTCGTCGAGGTCGCTCGCCTGCACCTCGAGCTCGGCCATCCCGGAGTAGCCCGGGTCGGACTCGCTGATGCTCTCGCCGCGGTACTCCTGGGCGTCGAGGCCGACGGCCGAGGCCTTGATCCGCAGCGGCAGGTCCTTGCTGACCAGGGTCACCTGGCAACCCTCGTTGGCCAGGTTGATGGCGACCGCGAGGATCCGGGTGTCGTTGTCGCCCAGCCGGAAGCCGGACGGCAGCGACTCGGGGTCTGTGTGGTTGAGCTCGACCCGGATGGTGCCGCCGAGGTCACCGACCGGCACCGGTTCGTCGAGCCGGCCGTGGGTGATCCGCAACTCGTCGAGCATCCGCAGCGCCGTACGGGCGAAGTAGCCGAGCTCGGGGTGGTTGCGCTTCCCCTCCAACTCGGTGATCACCACGACCGGCAGGACCACCTCGTGCTCCTCGAAGCGCCGCAGCGCCCCAGGATCGGCCAGCAACACGCTGGTGTCGAGCACGTAGGTGCGGGCCGCCTGACGAGCAGGCGAGATGTCGCTGGCCTTGATCGGCACGGGTCACCCCACGCGAACCGGCGCGCGCACTCCTCGCCCGGTCCCTAGCTCACACGCACGGACCGGGAGGGAGCCCGAAGGCCGGAGTGCCGGCCTCCACGCATGACCCGCGGAACACCGCTGGTCAGATGTGGATCGTGCTTGCGCAAGATTCGGGCCTCCCGATACGGCAAGCTTCCCCACTCGCCGATGCGGCGAACGTACGCCGACCAGGGCGGCGGATCGGGGCGACACGCCCGACGCGGAAGTGAAGAGCAGATGACGTACAGACCTGGTTGACGTCTCGGTCCGTCTGTGCGCTGCCGCGGCGAAAGGGCGGTCGATCCGCAGACGAATCGCGGGCGTCAGGCGCCGAAGCGGCGCTCGCGCAGGGCGTACGCGCGGATCGCGCGGAGGAAGTCGACCCGCCGGAAGTCGGGCCAGTAGGCCTCGCAGAAGTAGAACTCCGACTTGGCGCTCTGCCAGAGCAGGAAGCCGCCGAGCCGCTGCTCGCCCGAGGTGCGGATGACCAGGTCGGGGTCGGGCTGGCCCCTGGTGTAGAGGTGCTCGGCGATGTGCTCGACGTCGATGATCTGGGCGAGCTCCTCGAGCGAGGTGCCGCGGGCGGCGTGCTCGCTGAGCAGGGAGCGGACCGCGTCTGCGATCTCGCGGCGGCCGCCGTACCCGACCGCGATGTTGACCAGCATCCCGTCGACGTCGGTCGTGGCCTCCTCGGCGGCCTTGAGCTTCTCGGCCGTCGAGGACGGGAGCAGGTCGAGTGCGCCGACCGGGTGCAGCCGCCAGCGACGGCGCTCGGCCAGCGACTCGACCGTGGTCTCGATGATCTCGAGGAGGGGGTTCAGCTCCTCCGGAGGACGGTTGAGGTTGTCGGTCGAGAGCAGCCACAGCGTGACGACCTCGATGCCGACCTCGTCACACCAGCCGAGCAGCGGCTCGATGTTGTCGGCCCCGGCCTGGTGACCGTGCGCACTGTCCCGGCCGACCGACTTGGCCCAGCGGCGGTTGCCGTCGAGCATGACGCCGACGTGCTTGGGCAGGTTGTCGGGCATCCGACGGAGGACCCGGGCCTCGTAGACCGGGTAGATGACCCGGCGTACCCCGCGTTTCCAGTCCGCCACATGGTCGATGTTAGCCAGCAATTCGGGTGATCTTTGCGCTTACCGGCCACGTCGGCGTGGATCGCCTCGCTACCGTTCAGGACATGAGCAACGGCATGGGCGACGCGATGCGCGCAGGGGTGGAGACCCTGCACGATGTCGTCCACGACAAGCTCGGCGAGCTCAAGCCCCGGCTGCGCGGCTGGCTGCACCTCGGCACCGCACCGCTCGCGCTCGCCGCCGGGATCGTGCTCATCTGCCTCTCCCCCGACGCCACCACCCGCACCGGGTCGGCCGTCTTCACCGCCTCGGCGGTGCTCCTGTTCGGCGTCTCGGCGATCTACCACACCGGCACCTGGTCGCCCCGGACCTGGGCGTTCCTGCGCCGCTTCGACCACTCCAACGTCTTCCTGCTGATCGCCGGCTCCTACACGCCGTTCAGCCTGCTCCTGCTGCACGGCACCGCTCGGGTGGCCCTCCTCGCCACCGTCTGGACCGGCGCGATCCTCGGCGTGCTGTTCCGCATCTGCTGGACCGACGCCCCGCGCTGGCTCTACACACCGATCTACATCGCCCTGGGCTGGGCCGCGATCTTCTTCATCCCCGGCTTCTTCCAGGGCGCCACGGCCCTCGGCCTGGGCATCGGCATCGCGGTCTTCGTGCTGATCCTTGCCGGCGGCGCGCTCTACACCTTCGGCGGCGTGGTCTACGGCTTCAAGCGCCCCAACCCGTGGCCGCGGACCTTCGGCTTCCACGAGGTGTTCCACTCCTTCACCGTGGTCGCCTTCGCCGCGCACTACGTCGGGGTGTCGATGGCGACGTACTCGCTCAGGTAGTACGC
>DOWL01000039.1:4507-6348 GCA_003519585.1 Nocardioides sp.
GCGTACTACCTGAGCGAGTACGTCACCGGTCGTTGAGCAGCGAGCGCGACCTCGTGAGGAACGAACGAGGTCGCGACCGAGCGTGTCGAAACGCCCGCAAGGACGGCACCGGACGGAACCACGCGGGTCGACCTGGCGCGGACCCTGCGGTGGTCTCGACAGGCTCGACCGGCGTGGCCCGGTCCCAGCGCGAGTTGCGGTGGTTTCGACGCGCCTGTCGCGGCTTCGTTCCTCAGCCGCGAGGCTTGCTCAACCCGCGTTCGCCCACGCCGACCGTTCGTTCCTCACGGTCGGGCTGCTCACTTGGGGATTGTCGTCCCCCGGCCGTGCAGCATGGTGATCATCGCGGCCAACTGCTGATCGGCCTTCTCGGTGCGGCCGAAGGTGGTCAGCGTGAGCAGCGGCTTGAACCGCTGCCGTGCGATCGCCTTGGCGAAGGTGAACTCCTTGAGCCCGTCGGGGCCGTGGATCCGGCCGAAGCCGGAGTCACCGACGCCGCCGAAGGGCAGGGACGGTACGGCGGCGAAGGTGATCACGCCGTTCACGGCGGTCATCCCGGAGCGGATGCGGGAGGCCAGCTCCATGCCGCGGGCCTTGGAGAAGACCGTCGAGCCGAGTCCGTAGCGGGTCGCGTTGGCCCGCTCGATCGCCTCGTCCATGTCGCGCACCCTGGCCACCGTGACCGTCGGCCCGAACGTCTCCTCCTGCACCGCCTCGGAGTCCTCGGGTACGTCGACCAGCACGGTCGGTTGCACGAATCGGTCGCCGACCGCATCGGCGCCACCCACGACGGCGCGTCCGCCACGGCTGAGCGCGTCGGTGATGTGCCGGCGGATCACGTCGAGCTGCTTGGGCATGGTGATCGGCCCGATCTGCGAGTCGAGGCCCTCGTGTGCCGTCACCGAGCTCGCCTGCGCGGTGAGCGTGGCGAGGAACTCGTCGTAGACCCGCTCGTGCACGTAGACGCGCTCGACGCCGGTGCAGGTCTGGCCGGCGTTCGCGCACGCTCCCCACAGGGCGGCGTCGGCGGCCGCCTCGATATCGGCGTCCTCGTCGACCAGCAGGGCGTCCTTGCCGCCCGCCTCGATCACGACCGGGGTGAGGTTCTCGGCGCAGGCGGCCATCACCCGCTTGCCGGTGGCGGTCGAGCCCGTGAACGCGACCTTGTCGACGCCGGCGGTGCACAACGCATGCCCGGTCTCGCCGTACCCGGTCACCACCTGCAGCACCGGGCGGCCCACGGTCTCCAGGAAGCTCCGCGCCAGCCACTCGGCGACGCCGGGCGTGTACTCGGACGGCTTGAACACGACGGCATTGCCGGCGGCCAGTGCGTACCCGATCGAGCCCATCGGCGTGAACACCGGATAGTTCCAGGGTCCGATCACGCCGATGACGCCGAGCGGCTGATATTCGACGTACGCCGCTTGGTTGGCCATCACCAGCCCGCTCGACACTGTGCGCCGCTTGAGCACCTTCTCGGCGTGCGAGGCGGCCCACGAGAGGTGGTCGATGGCGAGCGCGCACTCCAGCATGGCGTCGCCGTGTGGCTTGCCGGTCTCGGCGTGCATCAGCTCGGCGAGCTGCGCGATCCGGCGGGTGATCACGCCCTTCCAGCTCTGCAGGTGTCGCTCGCGCTCGTCGAAGGACAGCGCGCCCCACCACGCGGCCTCGTCGCGGGCGCGGGCGACCGCGGCGCGCACCTCCTCGTCGGTGTGGACGGGGTGGGTGCCGACCACATCACCCGTGCGCGGGTCGAGGGACTCGAACGTCGTGGGACGTGCCTCCGTTGCGGTCATGCCTTCTCCTTGATCAGGTCGGCGGCCTTCTCGGCGATCATGATC
>DOWL01000039.1:6606-6870 GCA_003519585.1 Nocardioides sp.
GACCACGGCGTCCTCACCGCCGCCCATCGCGCACGTCGAGGTCGGGTGGTAGAGCGTCTGGCCCCACGTCCGCGCGTGCTCGACGAGGTCGTCGTCCGACGGAGTGTCCGGGAGCTGCCACGGGCGGTCGACGTACGCCGCCAACGCACCCTGGGTGCAGATCTCCCACGTCCGGCGGAGTCCGGCCAGCATCGCATCGAGGTCGGCCTGGTCGTCGAAGTACGCCGCGTCGATCTAGGGTGGCCACGACGGGTGGGCCTAGCG
>DOWL01000012.1:0-379 GCA_003519585.1 Nocardioides sp.
CCCGAGGAGTGGGCGGCGTTCGTCAAGGAGGGGATCGGCAGCGTCAAGGCGCCCAAGCAGGTCGAGGTCTGGTCCGACCTGCCGCGGTCGAAGGTGGGCAAGGTGCTCAAGTCGGATATCCGCCAGACGCTGCTGAACGGGTGACCTGAGCGGTCGGCCCAGATCGGGTCGGGCCATGTCTTGACAGTTGTCCAGACGCGAGGGACCGTGGAGTAGCTCCCTCGATCTCTCGGGACCAGGGCGGACGGGTGCGAACTACCCCCCAGTCCCCCCGTCCACCCGGCCCCGGGACCACGAGTTGGCGCTCTCGACGGTGCCGACGCTGATGGAGTACTCCTCGTAGTATGCGCGGATCCCGGCCCGTTGCGCCTCGCGATGC
>DOWL01000012.1:494-856 GCA_003519585.1 Nocardioides sp.
CGGCCCGTTGCGCCTCGCGATGCACCGGGTGTTGAGCCCAGGCGTCGTGCGACGCGCGGTCGGCGAACGTCGCGATCGTCACGCGCTCGCCGTCCGCGGCGGTGAAGGACTTGTGCTCGACGTACCCCGGCATCGTCTCGGCCAGCGCGCTCATCCGGTCGGCGTGGTCGGGGTAGGCATCGGCGTCGGGGCGGAGCCGGTTGCGGAACACGGTAACGACCTGGCCCGGCTCGGGTGTGACGCTCATGACCCGATAGTGCCGCACCGAACCCCGATGACGTGGCTCTAAGGTGCACACCATGGCCGACCGACCCGTCCTCGACCGATTCCGCCTCGACGGCAAGGTCGCCGTCGTCACCGGC
>DOWL01000012.1:969-14019 GCA_003519585.1 Nocardioides sp.
AAGGTCGCCGTCGTCACCGGCGCCTCCAGCGGACTGGGCGTCGCGTTCGCCCAGGCGCTCGCCGAGGCCGGCGCCGACGTCGCGCTCGGCGCCCGCCGGGTCGAGCGGCTCGCCGACACCGCGGCGCTGGTCGAGAAGGCCGGCCGCAAGGCTCTCACCCACGGCACCGACGTGGCCGACCCGCAGTCGTGCACCGACTTGGTGGCGCTCGCGATGGAGGAGTTCGGCCGCGTCGACGTCCTGGTCAACAACGCTGGGGTCGGTACGGCGGTGCCGGCGACCCACGAGACGCCGGAGCAGTTCCGGCAGGTGATCGACGTCAACCTCAACGGCTGCTATTGGATGGCGCAGGCCTGCGGGCGGGTCATGCAGCCGGGGTCGAGCATCATCAACATCAGCTCGGCGCTCGGGATCACGACAGCCGGGCTGCCGCAGGCGGCGTACGCCTCCTCGAAGGCAGCGCTGATCGGGCTGACCCGCGACCTGGCTCAGCAGTGGACCGGCCGCAAGGGCATCCGCGTCAACGCGATCGCTCCCGGCTTCTTCGAGTCCGAGATGACCGACCATTACCCACCCGGCTACCTCGAAGCCCAGAAGGCGCGGATCCCGTCGGGCCGCAAGGGCGATCCGGCCGAGCTGGCCGCGACCGTCGTCTTCCTCGCTTCCGACGCTGCCGGCTACATCACTGGGCAGACGCTGGCCGTCGACGGCGGGATGACGATCACCTGAGGTACGCCGTGGCTCGACGCGTGGTCACTCGTTGACGAGTACCGGGACGCCGATCGCGGCCGCCACGGTCTGGCCGGCAACGGCCTTGGGAGCTCGGATCCGGAAGGACTCCGTCTCGTTGGGCGAGCCTGCCTCCTCATGCGAATGGCCTTCCTCCTCCTGGAGGTGGAAGACCGCGCGACCGGTGCCGAGGAAGTCGCCGCGGTCGTCGTAGAACCCGGCGAGCACCTGTAGTTCGAGGATCTCGCTGACATCGCTGACGACGGTCAGGCTGCCGGAGACGACGCCGTCGGCCACCGTGACGTCCGAGAGGGTGAAGCGGTCGTCGAACGGGCCCGGGACCGTAACGACAGTCCCGGATGGTGGGGCTGCGGTGTCGATGCCGGCCAGCGTGGGCTCGCCCGTGGGGGCGGCCAGATCGGGGAACGAGGTCGCGGCGACGGTCGACGGATCGACGGACCCGGTCGGCGATGCGGCGGCCTGCGCTGCGGGATCGTCGCCCGACCAGACGAGAGCGGCGAGGCCACCCACGGCAGCCGCCACGACTGCGGCAGCGATGACGGTGATCAGGGTGGTGCGGCGTGACATCG
This sequence comes from Nocardioides sp., assembly GCA_003519585.1. Classification (GTDB taxonomy): domain Bacteria; phylum Actinomycetota; class Actinomycetes; order Propionibacteriales; family Nocardioidaceae; genus Nocardioides. The sequence continues at coordinate 2,289 of DOWL01000012.1, forward strand.
GTCGTGGTGCTCCTTAGGAAAGGGGTGGTGGGAGGCCGGCGGGCCGGCCTCCCACCACGGGGGTGCTGCTCAGGCGTGGATCCTCAGTGGACGATCTTCAGGGCCCCACCGACGATGCCGAACAGGTCGGTGTTGTCGATGCTCCCCTCGAGTTCGTCGGAGTCCGGGCCGTAGGCGAAGACCGGGACATCCGCGCCCGTGTGGTTGCCGGAGAGGTAGGTCAACCACAGCGACGCCTCAGGCGTGCCGTCCACGACCCCGGCCGGGTCGTCGGGGGTGCGGAAGGTCGCCGGCGCGAAGTTCGCCGGGTCACCGGAGCCGGCGCCGTTGATGATGCCGCTGGACCGGACCGGGTCCTTGGTCCCACCGGCTGGCCGCGACGGCGTCGAGTTGTTCGCCGGGTTGCCGGAGTCGGCGTTGGCCGGCGGCGTCGTCGCCTCGGCGTTGGTGAAGGTGCCCTTCTCGATGATGTTGAAGCCGGCGCACTCGTGGTCCGCGGTGACGATGACCAGCGTGTGACCGTCCTTCTTGGCGAAGTCGTAGGCGACCTTGACCGCCTCGTCGAACGCCTTCATCTCCTCGAGCGTCTGAGCCGCGTCGTTGGCGTGCGAACGCTTGTCGATCAACGCCCCCTCGACCTGGAGGTAGAAGCCTCTGCTGTTGCCCTTCTTGAGCAAGTCGATGGCCTTCTTGGTCATCTCGGCGACCGTCGGCTCCTGTGCCTGCACCGAAGCGGGGTTCTCGCGCTTGTACTTCTCGATGGTCATGTTGCCCTTGTTGAAGAGCGCGAAGACCTTCTTGGACGACGCACCGGCGAGGTCGCTCTTCGTGGCGACCGTCTGGCTCGTCGGCGACCCGAGGACGTCGTACCCGTTGGCCTCGAGCGCCGACTCGTCAGCAGCGTCGAAGCGGGACAGTCCGCCGCCCAGGATCACGTCGGCGGTGTTGTTGCGCGCGATCTGGTCGGCGATCGGCGTCACCCGGACGTCGGTCGTCGGCAGGTTCGCGCCACCCGTGAGTGCGGGGTTCTGGCAGGCCGCGTCGGAGTACGTCGGGCCCTGGCAGCCACGGAGCAGCGCGTGGCTCATCTGCCCGGCGGGCGTCGCGTCGGTGATCTCGGCGGTGGAGACGTTGCCGGTGCGCAGCCCGGCCAACTTGGCGTACTCCATGATCGTCGGCACCACGTTGCCCTTGGCGTCCACCCCGAGGGCCGCGTTGTAGGTCTTCACGCCTGACGACCACGCGGTCGCCGCGGACGCCGAGTCGGTGACGTAGTTGGGGGCGAAGTCGGCGTCGCCCGGCTGCCCGGAGGCCTGCTGCACGGCGTACGTACTCACCTGGCCAACCGCGGGGAACTTCTCCATGTTGAGCTTGCCGTCGGCGCCGTAGTAGCGCTCGCGGGCCGCGGTCACGTGGGTGCGCCCCATGCCGTCGCCCAGCAGGTAGATGACGTTCTTGATCTTGGGCTTGCTCTGGCCGTGCCCGTGGCCGTGTCCGCCGGTCGCGTTGGCGACGCCCATCGAGCCGGCAACGCCGGCTGCGACGACGAGGGCGAGCGCCGCGGCAAGGCCGCGTGAGGGTTTACGCATGTGAGGTCCGTCCTTCCGTACGGGCGCGCTCTGCGTCCGCTCGCGAACCTAGGAAGAGCGCCTCAATACCAGCCCTAGACCACATGACGTTTCGCTACGCCTGGGTGAACTCCCGACGAACCGGTTCTGCTCGACTCGGTTCGTCTAGGGTGCGGAGCCGTGAGCGGGCCTCGGGTGGTGATCGTCGGCGCGGGGTTCGGCGGCCTGGGAGCTGCTCGCGCGCTGCGGGAGCAGGGCATCGACGACATCACCGTGCTCGAGCGTGCCGAGACGGTGGGTGGGGTCTGGCGCGACAACACCTATCCGGGGGCGGCGTGCGACGTGCCGTCGCCGCTCTACTCCTGGTCGTGGGCGCTCAATCCGACGTGGAGCCATCGGTACTCCGGACAGGCGGAGATCCTGGACTACCTCCGGCGCGCGGCAGGCGATGCCGGGCTGCTCGACCTGGTCCGCACCGGTCAGGACGTCACCGCCGCGAGCTGGGACCAGGCGACCGCGACCTGGCGCATCGAGACCAGCGACGGGACGGCGTCCGAGGCCGACCTGGTCGTCTCGGCAGTCGGTCAGCTCTCCGACCCGGTGGTGCCCGAACTGCCGGGCCGCAGCTCCTTCACCGGGTCGGCGTTCCACTCGGCGCAATGGCGTCACGATGTGCCGCTCGACGGTGCGCGGGTGGCCGTGGTCGGCACCGGCGCCAGCGCGATCCAGTTCGTCCCCGCCATCGCGGACCGGGTCGCTGCGCTCACGGTCTTCCAACGCTCGGCGCCGTACGTCGTCCCGAAGCCGGACACGGAGTACCGTCGCGGCCACCATCGGCTCTTCGAGCGGTATCCCGCGGTGATGAAGGGCGAGCGTGGGAGCACCTTCCACCTCACCGAACTCCTCAACCGCGCCCTGAGCGGCGACTCGATGCTGGAGAAGCCGTTGCTCGCCGCCGTCCGCCAGGCGTGGCGGGCGCAGCTGCGGCTCCAGGTCAAAGATCCAGCGCTGCGCCGGAGGCTGGTGCCCGACTACCCGATCGGCTGCAAGCGGATCCTGTTCAGCAACGACTGGTACCGCGCGCTCGACCGCGACCACGTCGACGTCGTCACCGAGGCGGTGGCCGCGGTCGAGCCGACCGGCGTACGCACGGTCGACGGCTCCCGCTACGAAGCGGACGTGCTCATCTGGGGCACCGGCTTCGCCGCCACCGAATTCCTACGGACCATCGAGGTCACCGGCCGCGACGGCCTCTCACTGCACGACGTGTGGAAGGGCGGAGCGACGGCGTACCTCGGGATCGGCGTGCCGGGCTTCCCGAACCTGTTCTGCGTCTACGGCCCCAACACCAACCTGGGCGGCAGCTCGATCATCGGCATGATGGAGGCGCAGGCCAGCTGGATCGCCCAGGTGGCCCGCCGGATCGCCGACTCCCGCCACCGTGCCTTCGAGGTGCGTCCCGAGGTGGCCGAGCGCTACGACACCGAGCTTCAGTCGCGGCTGAGTCGCAGCGTGTGGGCGGCGTGCGACAACTGGTACCGCGACGGCGGCCGGATCACCACGAACTGGCCAGGGCGTGTGGGTGAATACCGCGACCGGCTGAGCCGGGTGGTGTGGGCCGACCTCGTTGCCTCCTGAGCGAGTCACCACGTGACCGATGAGTCCGTCGCGCCGTCGTGGTCTGATCCCGCATGAAGACGTTCGTGCTGGTGCCCGGGGCCGGCGGCGAAGGCTGGTACTGGCACCGGGTCACTCCCCTGCTCACCGCGGCGGGCCACCGCGCGGTGGCCGTCGACCTGCCCGCCGGTGACGAGTCGGCCGGCTTCACGGCGTACGCCGACACGATCGTCGCTGCGGCAGGCGACGCGTCCGACGTGGTGTTGGTGGCGCAGTCGTTGGGCGGCTTCTCGGCTCCCCTCGCCGTCGACCGGCTCGACGTACGTCGGCTGGTGATGCTCAACGCGATGGTGCCGCGACCCGGAGAGACGTTCAGCGAATGGTGGGGCGCTGTGGGTCAGGGACCCGCGAGCCGCGCGTTCGCCGAGCAGGAGGGCCGCGACCCCGACGCGGAGTTCGACGTCGTGGAGGCGTTCTTCCACGACGTACCCGACGACGTCGTCGCGGACGCGATGTCACGCGGCGAGCCCGAGCAGGCCGAGAAGCCGCTCGATGAGCCCTGGCCGCTCGACGCGTGGCCGGACGTCGAGACGACTGGAGTCACCAGTCGCCACGACCGGCTCTTCCCGGAGGCCTTGCAACGCACCTACCTGCACGACCGGCTCGGCATCGAGCCGACGGTCATCGACGGTGGCCACCTGGTGGCACTGTCGAACCCGGAAGGGCTGGCCGAGGTGTTGCTCCGCGCTTGACGGCCCCGAGTGGACTCCGGGAAAGGTAGACAGTCGACCGAAATCCGAGCCGAAGGTCAGAACGGATACCGAGCCGGCTCCCCGCGCACGGTGATCCAGCGGGTCTCCGTGAACGCCTCGATGTTGGCATCGGCGCCACCGAGGCGACCGATACCGGAGGCACCGACGCCGCCGAACGGCACGTTCGCTTCGTCGTTCACCGTCTGGTCGTTGATGTGCACGATCCCGGTCGGGATCTGCTCGGCGAGGGCCAGGCCGCGCATGACGTCGCGGGTCACGATGCCCAGCGACAGTCCGTAGTCGCCCTCGGCGGCCAAGCGGACGGCGTCCTCGACGGTCGAGACCCGGGTCACCGGCGCCACGGGGCCGAAGACCTCCTGGGTGAAGACCGGCGAGGTGAGCGGCACCTCCGCGAGCACGGTGGGCCGGTAGAAGAGCCGGTCGTATTCGCCGCCCGCAGCGAGTCGAGCCCCCTGGTCGACACTGGACGTGACGAGGCCGTGGATCTTGTCTCGCGCACCCTCGTCGATCACCGGACCGAGCGCGACCTGCTCCGCAGCGGGGTCCCCGACGGGCAGGTGCCCGGCCTTCGCGGCCAACTGGTCGACGAAGTCGTCATAGATGCCGTCCGCGACGAAGTAGCGGCCGGTCGTCATGCAGATCTGGCCCTGGTTGAGGAACGACGCCCAGCCGGTCAACCCGACCGCCTGCTCGACATCGGCGTCGTCGAGGACCAGCAACGCCGAGTTGCCGCCGAGCTCGAGGTGCGCGCGCTTGAGATGGCGGCCGGCGAGCTCGCCGATCGCTCGGCCAACCGATGTCGAGCCGGTGAACGAGACCACCCGCACGTGCGGATCGGTGACCATCGCCTCGCCCACGTCCCTGCCTCCGGGCAGCATCTGCAGCACCCCTGGTGGCAGGCCGGCCTCTTCGAAGATGCGGGCCATCACCGTCCCCCCGGTGACCGCCGTCCGCGGATCGGGCTTGAGGATCACGGCGTTGCCGAGCGCCAGCGCAGGTGCCACCGAACGGATGCCGAGGATGATCGGCACGTTGAACGGCGAGATCACGGCGACCACGCCGGCCGGCACCTGCCTCGCCATCGAGAGCCGAGGCTGCTCACTGGGCAGCACCTGCCCGATCGGCCGTCCCGGCAGCGCCGCCGCCTGGTAGCACTCCTCGGCGGCGACATGCATCGCGAAGTCGGCCATGGGTGGGATCGCACCCACCTCGCGGACGTTCCAATCGCGGATCTCGTCCGCGTGCTCCGCCCACAGATCGCCGGCCCGGCGGAGCACCATGGCCCGCGCGGTGTGCGGCAGGGCCGCCCACTCTCGCTGCGCCTCGGCTGCCGATGCCGCGGCCTCGGCGACGTCCTCGGCATCGGCCTGGCCCATCGTGCCGAGCTCCTTGCCGGTGGCGGGCTCGATGACGGCATAGGTGCCGCCACGGCCCTCGCTCCACCGCCCGCCCTTGAGAACCTGGCCCTCCCAGCCCGCTCGGTCCAGCAGTCCCATCGCTTTACCCCCAGACTTCCTCGGCGGTCTCCACGACCAGCCGTAGTTTGGCTCGCTCCTGCTCCACGGTCAGCTCGTTGCCCTCGACGGTAGAAGAGAATCCGCACTGCGTAGAGAGGCAGAGCTGCTCGAGCGGTACGTATCTCGCGGCCTCGTCGATGCGCCGCTTGAGGTCGTCCTTGCTCTCGAGCTGGCCGGTCTTGGTCGTGACCAGGCCGAGCACGACCTGTTTGCCTCGGGGCACGAAGCGCAGCGGTTCGAAGCTGCCGGACCGCTCATCGTCGTACTCGAGGAAGAAGCCGTCGACGTCCAACTCGCTGAACAGCACCTCGGCGACGAAGTCGTAGCCGCCCTCGGCAGCCCACGACGAGCGGAAGTTGCCTCGACACATGTGGGTGGTCACCCGGAGGAAGTCGGGCCGGCCGGCGATCGCGGCGTTCACGTTCGCGACGTACTGCTCGTGGAGGTGGTCGGGCTCGCCGCCCTGACTCGCGACCAGGGCGCGCTGCTCGGGGTCGTTGAGGTAGGCCAGGCTGGTGTCGTCGAGCTGGAGATAGGTGCAGCCCAGCTCGGCCACCCGCCGCACCTGCTCGGCGTACGCCGCGGTGAGGTCGGCCCAGAACGGCTCCAGCGCCGGGTAGACGGTCTCGTCGATCGCCGCGCGGCCGCCGCGGTAGTGGACCATGTTCGGCGATGGGATGGTCAGCTTCGGGACCTGGTCGGCCCCGGTCACGCCACGCAGGAACTCGAACGCGTCGCCGAAGATCGTCTCGCCCAGACCGATGCGACCATGAACGCTGAGCGCCGCCGCCTCGAAGTCGAGGTCGCCGCTCTTGTTGCGGAAGTGCACCGCCAGCTTCTGGTCGGTCGGGTCCACACCCTCGAGCTGGTAGATGAAGTCCATGTGCCACGACGTACGTCGGAACTCGCCATCGGTCGCGGTGCGCAACCCTGCGTCGCGCTGCAACGCGACCGCGTCGAGGATCGCGTCATCTTCGATCTCGCGCAAACCGTCGGCGTCGAGCTCGCCCGCCCGGTGACGAGCCCGCGCGTCGAGCAGCTTCTGTGGCCGAAGCAGGCTCCCGACGTGATCGGCACGGAACGGCGGGAGGGTGCGAGCGGCCATGTCTGGAAAAGTACTCCTGCACGTTGCGGACGCGGACCGTCCGGATCCTCGTCTACGGTCGAGTCATGGCTGACGTACTCCTCTTCCACCACATCCTGGGCCTCACCCCTGGCGTCGTCGAGTTCGCCGATCACCTGCGGGCGGCGGGGCACACGGTCCACACGCCCGACCTGTACGACGGGCGGGTCTTCGGGTCGATCGAGGCGGGCGCCGCCTACACGCAGGGGGACGACGCTCCCGACTTCGAGGCGCGCGCCGACTCCATCGCGAGTGAGCTGCCGGCCGAGCTGGTGTACGCCGGATTCTCGATGGGCGTCATGCAGGCACAGCGGCTCGCCCAGACGCGTCCCGGTGCGACGGGTGCGCTGTTGTTCGAGTCCTGCGTCCCGATCACCGGTGACTGGGCGTTCGGCCCGTGGCCGGGAGGCGTACCGGTCCAGGTCCACGGCATGGACGCCGACGAGTTCTTCGCAGGCGAGGGCGACATCGACGCCGCCCGCCAGCTGGTCGAGCAGGTCGAGGACGCCGAGCTGTTCGTCTACCGCGGCGACGTGCACCTGTTCGCCGACTCCTCGCTGCCGACCTACGACGCCGACGCCACCGCCCTGCTCGAAAAGCGCGTGCTGGAGTTCCTGGGCCGTGTCTAGGGTCAAGCTCCATGGCGGCCCGACTCCTGGCTCTGTCCGTCGACGCACACGACCCCGCCGCGCAGGCGCGCTTCTGGGGGAGGTTGCTCGAGCGGCGGGTGGACGGCTCGGTGGTCCGACCCGGTGACGGTCCCGATTTCGAGCTGAGGTTCGTGGCGGGCGCGACCGAGAAGACGCAGGCGAACTGGATCCACTTCCACCTGACCAGCGCTGCTCCCGGAGACCAGCACCGCACGATCGAGCGCGCGCTGGGTCTCGGTGCGACCCACCTCGACGTCGGGCAGACCCCCGACGAGGGGCACGTCGTGCTCGCGGACCCCGAGGGCAACGAGCTGTGCGTGATCGAGGCGGGCAACCGGTTCCTCGCCGACACCAGCTTCCTCGGCGAGCTCGCGTGTGACGGCACCCGCGGCGTCGGTCTGTTCTGGAGCGAGGCGCTCGGCTGGCCGCTGAACTGGGACCAGGACGAGGAGACCTCCATCCAGTCACCGCTCGGCGGCGCCAAGGTGTCGTGGGGCGGCCCGCCGGTGGCACCGAAGACCGGTCGGCGGATGCGGTTCGAGGTCGCCGCCAGCGAGAGCGAGCTCGAGCGGCTGGTCGTCCTCGGGGCCGCGTGGCTCGGCGATGGCCTGCTTGCCGACCCGGATGGCAACGAGTTCGCGGTCTCGCCGCCCTGAGCGCCGTACTCCTTCACCGAACTTGGCGCTTCTACAGCGAGTCGAGCATCCGCTCGGCGACCCGACGTACGGCGTCGCGGATCTCCGGGCCGCCGACCACGCGGTACGGCGCGGGGAGCTCGGCGATCTGGGTGGCGTACCAATAGAGATTCTCGGTGGTGCCGGTCAGCCGGGTGCGATGCTCGTCGATCGCCTCGGTGCGCCCCAGGCTCCGGCGTACGCAGCGGCGCACCTCGTCGAGCGGGGCGTCGATCTCCACCTCGACCTCGAAGGGCCACCCCTGGGACATCTGCTCCTCGAGCGCACGGAACGGGTCGAGGTCCTCGGGCGGGGTGAAGCCCTCGGTGAGCACCTCGACCGAGCGGACCCGGTCGATGCGATACATCCGACGCGCGTCGGCGGCGTGCGACCAGCCGAGCACGTACCACCGCCCATGTCGGACCACCACCGCCCACGGGTCGACGAGCAGGGTGCGCTCGCGGCGCGAGTCGAGGGCGTACCCGATGCGGACCCGGCGCTGGTCCGCGCTCGCCCGGACCAGGGTGGCCGTGGTCTCGGGGTGAGGCGGATCGGGGTCGGTCCGCCGCGCGGCGACCTGACGCAGCGCCTCGAACGGCCGGGCGACGTTCTCCGGCAACACGCGGACGATCTTGCCGACCGCGGTCGCCACCGGGTCGTCGCCGTGCGCGCGGCCGTGTGCCTCCATCACCGCCATCACCAGGCCGAGCGCCTCCGCCGCGGTGAACATCAACGGCGGCAGCCGGAGCCCGCGGCCCACCCGGTAGCCGCCGTACGGCCCGCGTGCGGACTCGACTGGGACCCCCGCCTCACGCAGGATCGCCACGTAGCGGCGCGCGGCGCGCTCGGAGACGCCGAGCCGGTCGCCGATCCGGTCGGCGTTGATGCCGGGCGTCCCCTGCACCAGCTCCAGGGTGAGCAGGGCTCGGGCGGTCGGGCTGGTGTCGTCGTACACGCCAAGGACGGTAGTACAGGAACCGGAAGGAGAACGTCCGGAACTCTTCCTACCATGACCGCGTGACCACATCGTCCGACGCCCCCGCTCCCACCCCGCTGCCGGCCGCCGGCAACGAGATCGACACCCTGCTGGGTGCCCTCGACCGCAACCGGCGCACCTTCGCCTGGAAGGCCTTCGGCCTGAGCGACGACGAGATGCGGCGCGCCCTCGGACCGTCCACGATGACCCTCGGCGGGCTGGCCAAGCACCTGGCCCTGGTCGAGGACTACTACTTCTCCCTCGGCCTCGGAGAGGTGATGCCTCAGCCCTGGCGGGACGTCGACTTCGACGCCAACCCCGACTGGGAGTGGCACTCGGCGGCCGAGGACTCCGCCGAGGAGTTGCAGGGCCTGTGGACCGCCGCCGTCGACCGGTCCCGGAGCGCCACGGCCGCGTTCCTCGCCGACGGCTCCCCCGATGCGCAGGTGCGCTGGAGCGAGCACAGTCAGACGCCCAACCTGCGCCGGACCCTGGTCGACATGATCGAGGAGTACGCGCGGCACACCGGCCACGCGGACCTGATCCGGGAGTCGATCGACGGGCTGGTCGGTGAGGACCGGCCGGTGGAGGACGGTGGGGCCTGACTCGTCCGGTCGGATGAATCGATGGAGGTTCCTGTGCGCCGCCCGATGTCGTGACCTATCGTCGTGAGCGCGAAGCAACGCTGCCCGGCGGGGGCAGCGACGAGGGGGCGGGCCTGACGGAGGGCTGAGGTGTTCACGCGACCGCGACCGTTGCTGATCGTCGGCGTACTCACGCTCCTGGTGGCCTTCGGTCTCGCCGCCGTGGTGTCCACGCCGGTGGGCGGTCGGGGCATCGGCATCTGGCCGGTGGCGCTGGCCACGGCCCCGCTCATGGTCACCTCCCGGCCGGCCACCGGGTGGTGGCTCGCGCTGCTCTCCCTGCTCGCCGTCGGGACCATCTGGATCGGCGGCCGCCCGGCCGAGGTTGCGGTGGGTCTCGGTCTCGGGCTCGCCGCCGAAGTGGGGGTGACCTGGCGGATCGCGTGCGAAGGACGACGTGAGCGCGCCGCACTCCTGACCCTGCCCGATCTGTCCCGATTCCTCGTCGCCGTCACGGCCGGCGCGCTCACCATGGCCACGGCGGCGGTCCTCACCTCGCTCGCCACCGGGTGGGGCGACCCGCTCCTGCTCGCGCTGACCACCGGCGCCGCGAGCCTGGGCTCGCAACTCGCGTTGTTGCCGTTCTTCTGCCGATTCCGCAACCATCCCCCGATCGCAGGCCCCGTGGAGCGCGGTGCCCAGTGGGCGCTGCTGATCGTGGTCACGGTCCTGGTGTTCGTGCCCACCGACTTCCCGTCGCTGGTCCTGCTGGTGCTGCCGGCGCTCGCCTGGGGCGCCATGCGCGCCGGTTCGTACGAGTCGATGGCGCAGATGGCGATGGCCGTGGGGATCTCCCTTCCCTTCACCACCTGGGGCCATGGTCCGTTCGCGCGGCCGGACCTGAAGTTCGGGGTGCCGGTCGATCTCCAGGGCATCCTGCTCGCGACCTTCGCCATCGTGTGCGCCCTTGTGGTCCTCTTCCTGCGACTCACGGTCGGCGAGCAGCTGGAGAACGCGCGGCAGGTGGGCGCGGAGCGCGACCGCCTCCGCAACGTGGTCGACGGCATCACCAGCGTGGCGATCATCGGCGCCGACACCACCGCAAAGATCACCCTGTTCAACCCGGGCGCCGAGCAACTGCTCGGGTATGCCGCCGAAGAGATACTCGGCCAGTCGACCCGAGTCCTGCACTCCGACCGGCAGGTCTCGGCCAAGGCGGCCGAGCTCGGGGTGGCCGACGAGTTCTCGGTGGTGGCCCAGCACCTGCTCGGCGGCGGCGTCACCGAGATGGGCTTCGTCCGCAAGGACGGCGAGGAGCGGCAGCACTGGATGTCGCTCAACCCGGTCACCGACGACCGCGGCACGTTGCTCGGCTACGTCAGCACCTCCGAGGACATCACCGACAGGCTCGAGGCCGAGGCACGGTTGCGCGAGTCGCTCGAGACCGAGCGCCAGGCTGTGGAGCGGTTGCGCGAGGTCGACCGGGTCAAGGACGCTTTCGTCTCGAGCGTGAGCCACGAGCTCCGCACCCCGATCACCTCCATCCTGGGGTACACGGAGCTGCTCGAAGAGGGTGTGCTCGGCCCCCTGCCGGCGGCGCAGGCCGACGCGATCGACCGGATCGGGCGCAACTCGCACCGACTGCTCCGGCTCATCTCGGAGTTGCTCACGCTCTCGAAGATCCAGGAGGCCACGACGCTCGCGGACGGTGAGGTCGTCGACCTGACCCAGGTGGTCACCGCCGGCCTCGCGGTGCTCTCCCCCACGGTGGCTCGCCGCGATGTCGAGCTCACCGTCGAGATGCCGGCGTCACCGGTCTCCGTCACCGGCGATCGCGACATGCTCGAGCGGGTCATCATCAACCTCGCCGACAACGCGGTGAAGTTCACCCCCGACGGCGGGCAGGTCACGGTCGCGCTCACCTCGTCGTCGGGCCAGGCGGTGCTCGAGGTGGTCGACACCGGCATCGGCGTACCCGCTCACGAGCAGCAGCGCCTCTTCGACCGGTTCTTCCGCTCCTCCCTCGCCCAGCAGCAGGCCATCCCGGGCAGCGGCCTGGGCCTGTCGATCGCCCGCAAGATCGTCGAGCAGCACGGCGGCACCCTGGAGGTCCGCTCCGAGGCCGGCAAGGGCTCGACGTTCCGGGTCTCGTTGCCCGCGGCCGCCTGATCTGGCGCAGGCTGGTGCCGTCCCTGCGGTGGTTTCGACACCGAACGCGCTTGCGCGCCTTCGGGCTCAACCACCGTCCG
>DOWL01000012.1:14161-24883 GCA_003519585.1 Nocardioides sp.
CAGCGAGCGTGTCGAAACCCCGCAGCGCCACAGCTCAGGAGGCGACGATGTCCGCCGGTGCCCCGTCGGCGCGCGCGGCGGCGCGGGCCCGGGCCTCGGCGCGCCGGTCGACGAACTTGGTGGCCTGCTCGTCGAGGGCCGCGAGGAACGCGCCCAACTCCTCGCGGGCCTGTTCGCCGTCGGGCCCGAGGTCGGTGCGGTCGAAGACGTCCCAGTGCCGGAGTACCGGCATGATCACGTCGTCGTGGTGCAGCCGCAGGTCGTAGATCCCGGCCTTGGCGATGATCATCGAGGACCGCCGGAAGCCGGCCATCGTGGCGCCGGGCATCTCGAAGCCGATGACCTCGTCGGCGATCGCGCGCATGGTGGCGTCGGGTGCGATCTCGAGGGCCGCGGCCACGATGTTGCGGTAGAAGACCATGTGGAGGTTCTCGTCCTTGGAGATCCGGGCGAGCATCCGGTCCGCGATCGGGTCTCCGGTGACCTTGCCGGTGTTGCGGTGTGACACCCGGGTCGCGAGCTCCTGGAACGACACGTAGGCGACGGCCTCGAGCGCGGACTTGTCGCCGGAGTCGTAGCCGGACGTCATGTAGTCCATCCGGGCCCGCTCGAGCTCGACCGGGTCGACGCCTCGGGTGACCACGAGGTAGTCGCGCATCGCGATCCCGTGCCGGTTCTCCTCCGCCGTCCAGCGGCCCACCCAGGTGCCCCAGGCGCCGTCGCGGCCGAACCGGGTGGCGATCTCGCGGTGGTACGACGGCAGGTTGTCCTCGGTGAGCAGGTTGGTGAACATCGCGGCCTTGGCCGTCTCGGAGAGCTGGGACTGCTCGGGGTCCCAGTCCTCGCCACCCAGGAACGCGAAGTCGCGGCCCTGGCTCCATGGGACGTAGTCGTGGGGGTGCCATTCCTGCGCCATCGAGAGGTGCCGGTCCAGGTTGGCGGCGACGACCGGCTCAAGCTCCTCCAGCAGGTTGGTCGGTGTGCTCGTCACGGTCAGCCCCTTCGTCGCGTCGGATCCGCAGCCGAGGCTACGACACCTGAGGGGCGTCCGGGTCGCGGCGGCGACCGGGTCGCACCTATCGTGCTCTCCGAGCCCGTCGACCGAAGCCGAGGAGTCGCATGCCCTCCGTCCCGGCGTCGCTGTTCTGGATCCTGGCTGTGGCCGTGGTCGCGCCGTTCGTCGCCGCGCTCGTGCCTCGACGGCTGGTGCCGGAGGTGGTCCTGCTGCTCGGGCTCGGGATGCTGATCGGACCGTTCGGACTCGAGCTTGCCGTGGAGGGTGCGCCGATCGAGCTGCTGAGCGAACTCGGTCTCGGGATGCTGTTCCTCCTGGCCGGGTTCGAGATCGACCCGGCCGAGCTCACCGGGAAGGCAGGGCGCCGGGCCGGGGGGACCTGGCTGCTGTGTCTGGCCTTCGCCTTCGTCCTCACCTTCACCTTGGGCTCGTTCGACCTGGTGCAGGACGAGACCGCGGTCGCGATTGCGCTGACGTCCACCGCACTGGGGACGCTCCTGCCAATCCTCAAGGACTCCGGGCTGATCAAAGGCCGCGTCGGTGCCGCCGTACTCCGCCATGGTGCGTACGGCGAACTCGGACCGATCATCGCCATCGCGTTGCTGCTCGGCACCAGGAGCCCGACGACCTCGGTGGTGATCCTCGGGATCTTCGCCGCCGTGGCCGCTCTGCTGGCCCTACCGTCGTTGCGGGTCCGCGGCACCGACTCGGTGCTGCTGGTGCACCTGCGACACGGGGCCGAGACCACCGGCCAGACCCCGGTCCGGCTGACCCTCCTCCTGCTGGTCACGTTGAGCGTCGTGGCGCATGACCTCGGTCTCGACATCGTGCTGGCCGCGTTCGCCGCCGGGTTCATCCTCCGACTGGCTCTCCCCGACGGCGACGAGCGGTTCGAGGCGCGGATCGAGGGCATCGCGTTCGGCATGTTGATCCCGATCTTCTTCGTGACCTCGGGCATGGCCATCGACCCTGCCGCGATCGGCGACCACCCGCTGACCTTCCTCGCGGTCATCGGGCTGATCCTGCTGGCCCGTGGACTGCCGGTCTTCGTGTCCGGTCGGTGGGGCGGGCCACCCGAGGAGCGGTTCGGGCCCCGCGAGGGCACGGCGGCCGCGCTGTTCGCCGCGACCGGTCTGCCCATCATCGTCGCCGTCACCACCGTCGCGGTACGCAACGAGCACATGTCGACCGACAGCGCCTCCGTGCTCGTGGGGGCCGGCGCCGCCACGGTGCTGCTGCTGCCGATGCTGGCGACGCTGCTCCTCGGCCACCAGGCGCCCGCGTCACCCGACCCGGGTGAGCCCCTACCCCGACCGCACCCCGCACCATGACAGCGGCGTAGCGCTCGGCGAAAGGGGTTCGGCGTGTCCTCGGTAGCTCCCGGGCCAGCACGGTGACCGAGGACCCCGACGCCCCGTCCGGGCTTGCCCGGCTCTACCGCGGTCGGTTCCAGGAGACCCAGGCGCGCACCGGTCGCTGGCTGCGGCGCGAGGCGAGCGAGCTGCGGCCCGAGCGACGCTCGTTCCGGCGCGACGTCGTCGCCGGGCTGCCGGGTGCGATCTCGAGAGTGCCCGACGGCATGGCGGCCAGCGTCCTGGCGGGGGTGAACCCCGCCCACGGTCTCTACGCCTCCTTCGCCGGCCCCACGGTCGGCGGCCTCACCTCGTCGACCCGGCTGATGGTGGTGACGACCACCAGTGCCGCCGCCCTCGCTGCCGGCTCCGCACTCGCGGCGTACGACGAGGCAGAGCGGTCCGACGCGATCCTGCTGCTCACGCTCCTGGTCGGCGGGCTGATGCTGCTCGCCGCTGTGCTCCGGCTGAGCCGCTACATCCGCTTCGTGTCCTACTCGGTGATGCTCGGCTTCCTCACCGGCGTCGCCGTCAACATGGTGCTGGGCCAGCTCGCGGACCTGGTGGGTGTCGACCCGGAGGGTTCGGTCGCGGTCGCGAAGGCGTGGTACGTCGTCACCCACCTCGGCGAGGTGAACGGCGCGAGCGCCCTGGCCGGCGCCGCGGCGCTCACCATCCTCGTCTGCCTCGGTCCGACCCGACTGGCCGTGGTGTCCTCGCTGCTGGCGCTCGCCGTACCGACTGCGGTCGTGATGCTGGCCGACGCGACCTCGGTGGCCCGGGTCGATGACAGCGGGGCGATCCCCCACGGCGTGCCCATGCCCGCCGTTCCCGAATTCGACCTGCTCTCCCCCGCGCTGCTGGGCGGTGCCGCGGCGGTGGCCGCACTCGCCCTGGTCCAGGGCGCCGGCGTCGCCGAGGCGGCGCCCAACCCCGACGGCTCCCGCAGCTCGATGCGCCGCGACTTCACTGCGCAAGGGCTCGCCAACATCGCCTCCAGCGCCTTCGGCGGACAGCCGGTCGGCGGCTCGGTCGGCCAGACCGCGCTCAACCTCACGACCGGCGCCCGGTCGCGGTGGGCGTCGGTCTGCAGCGGGCTGTGGATGCTGGCGATCCTGCTGCTCTTCTCCGGGCTGGTCGGACAGGTGGCGATGCCGACGCTGGCCGCGGTCCTCGTCTACGCCGGCATCGGCGCGATCAAACCACCCGAGCTGATCGCCGTCGCCCGTGCCGGGCGGATCCCGGCGATCGCCATGACCGCGACGCTGATCTCGGTCCTGGTCCTGCCGGTCGCCGAGGCGGTGGCCGTCGGCGTGATCGCGTCGTTGGCGCTCCAACTACGGCAGGAGCAGCTGGACCTGCGGCTGGTCCGCCTGGAGCGCAACGCCGACGGCAGGGTCACCGAGGCCGAGGTGCCGGCGATGGTGAGGGCCGGCGACGTGGTGGTGATCGACGCCTACGGTTCGCTGTTCTACTCCGGTGCCCGGACGCTGCAGCGACGGCTACCCCAGCCGGACCCGGACTCACCGGCGGACCGCGCCGGGCCGGTGGTCGTGCTACGGCTGCGCGGACGGACGACTCTCGGCGCGACGTTCCTCAAGGTGATCGGCGACTATGCGCGAAGCCTCGAGGCGCGCGGCGGACGGCTCTTCCTCTCCGGGGTCGACCCGGAGCTCGTCCGCGGGTGGCAGGCCGACGGAACCCTGGTGCGCCTCGCCGGGGTCACCGTCCTCGCGGCGACTCCGGTGCTCGGCGAGTCCACCGACGCCGCCGTCGCCGCCGCGCGCGGCCTCGAGGCACACCCCGTCGTGAGCTCAGTCCTCGGGGATGGTGAGCAACTCGATGACGTCGATCCCGAGTGAACTGAGCAGTGCGAGCACACCCTGCAGCTCCTGCTGGTCGGTGATCTCGCCCGTCAACGTCGTCGACGCTCGGTGGTGATGCGCGGTGAGGTGTGGGAACGCGCCGCTCAGCTCGTCGGACATCTCCGCGTCCACCCGGATCAGCATCTTGGCCATCGCACCCATCTCCCCACGGACTCCTCAGAGCCCTGCCACTCCCTTGCCCAGGATCGTCGTACCGATGACCACGAGCAGGACGGTCATCACCACGGCGTTGTGCGCCGTCAACCAGCCACGCAGCTCGTCGAGTGGGCCGCGCATCCGCTCCGGCGCGACCAGATAGGCGACCACCGGACCGGCCACTGTGACCGAGCCGAGGACCACGAACGCGGCGATCGCCACAGCGGTCGCACTGGTCGAGAGCGCACCGCCTCCGATCATCACGCCTGCGCTCAGACAGAGCGTGAGGTTCTTCGGGTTCACCCCCGAGAGCAGCACCCCGAGGCCGAGCGCCTTGCCGGGACCAACCGTGTCGACTGCCGCCATCCACCCCGGCAGCGCAGCGGTCTCGCCCTCACGCGGCCGCTTCCGCCACTGCGCGACTCCCAGGAGGATCGCGGCAGCACCGAGGACGATCTTCAGCACCGACGACGCCGTCGACGGCGAGGCGGACGTCGAGTCGTCGACCGGGTCGACCAACAGCGTCACCGCCACCACGACGACGGTCAGTCCGACCACCCAGCCGACGAGGAACGCGAGCGACGCGCCACCGGCGTGAGCCGAGAACAGCATGAGGATCGCCGCGATGATCGGCACCGGCGAGATGGCGACGCCCACTGCGACAGGCAGCAGGTCGCCGATCACCTCGTTCACGCTGCCTCCTCGCCGTCCCCCGGTGCGCCGAACGCTAAGCGCGAGGGCCCGCGCGATGCCTCACCGGATTCGGGCGAGGCAGTCGCCCTGGACCGACCGTCACAGTGGTGCTCGTGGATGCGGTGGTCCTGATCCTGCTCGGCGTCGTGCTCTGTTTCTTCGGCACGCGGTCGATCCGACTCGCCGTGACAGTCGCGGGCGGCGGTGCGGCCTGGCTGTTGGCCGACGCACTCGGCGCCTCGTCCCTGACCACGGTCCTGGTGGCCATCGCCGGAGGCATCGGCGCGCTCGTCGTCTCCCTGCTCGCGATGTCATTCGTCTTCTTCGTCATCGGTCTCTTCGTCGGGGCTGTCGTCGGCAGCAAGCTCTATGTGCTCGCCGACTCCGGGACCGGAACAGGTGAGGGCGGCTGGCTGCTGGCGGTGGTGTTCGTGCCGGCGTTCGCACTGCTCAGCGGCTTCCTCGCCAGCAGGTTCAAGCGCCGCTTCCTCAGCTGGGGTACAGCGCTGGCCGGTGCGGCCCTGATCCTGTCCGGCATCGGGCAGCTCGGCTCCGACACCGTCGACGACCTCTGGCGGCCCGAGTCGTCGTTCGGCGCGGTGGTGCTGGCCGTCCTCTGGCTCGGCCTCTCGTTCGTCGGCGCCCGGCTGCAGATTCAAGGCTCCCGAAGATCGTGACGAGACCGTTCGCTCCGCCGTTCGTCGGCTTCCAGCGCCGCTGAATCCGGTCGGAAGTTCTGGCCGGACTCACCGTGTGGGCGTGCTGGTGCGAGTCGGTGGCCACGCGACCGTCGCCGGCATACCCCGGCCATGGGTTGTACGCCGCGGTGCCCCCACCGGTGCCCTCAGGTTGGTCTCCGGCTCGACTTCCTCGCGATGTTTATCTCGGAGCCGGTGCGCATGGAATTCATCATCGGCCTCGAGGACACGCACCGCTGCGCCTGGTCGTCTTCGACGGGTGAGCCCGCGAACTATCCGACCATCTAGGACGCGATCGGCGCGCAGGACCAACCGGGGAAGCCGTTCACCGAGAACGGGTGAGGCCCGGACTGCCGTGCGGGGCGAGCGTGGACGTCCACCCCGACCCGGAGGGACCATCCATGGCACAAGCCACCTTGACCGTGTGGAAGTTCGACACGGCGGAGGGCGCCGACGAGGCGTCCCGCACCCTGGAGCGACTGGCCCGGGAGAACCTCGTCACGCTGGTCGACGCCGCCACGGTCGCGTGGCCCGAGGGCAAGAAGAAGCCCAAGACCAACCAACTCCACTCCATGGCCGGCGCGGGAGCCCTGGGCGGGGCGTTCTGGGGAATGCTGTTCGGCCTGATCTTCTTCGTGCCCCTGCTGGGCGCCGCGGTCGGTGCGGCGACCGGTGCGCTGACGGGGTCCATGGCCGACGTGGGGATCGACGACGGCTTCATCAACAAGATCCGCGACCAGATCACGCCGGGCACCTCGGCGCTCTTCCTCATGACCAACGACGTCGTGGTCGACCGGGTCAAGGACGCGTTCGCCGCGCACGGCCCCTCCGAGCTGATGTTCACCAACCTGTCCGCGGAGCAGGAAGCCGTGCTACGACAGGTCTTCGAGCAGGACTGACAGGCCGGGGGCAGAGGGATGGCCCGGCGCGAACCGGCTCGCTCGGCGACGACCTTGACGGTCTGGCTCTACGAGTCGGCCATGGGTGCCGCGGCCGGGGAGGTCCGGCTGAAGGATCTGCAGCAGCAGGGCGCGGTCACCGTCGTCGATGCGGTGACCGTGACCTGGGTGCCGGGTGCGCACCAGCCACGCGTCGGCCGACTGCGGCACACCACCACGGCCGTGGCTGCGCGCGGCTCGGTGCTCGGCGCCCTGGTGGGGACCTTGTTCCTGGCACCGCTCGTCGGTGCGGCCGCGGGCGCCGGCGTGGGCGCGATCGCGGCGAAGATCCGGGGCAGCGGCATCGACGACCAGTTCCTCGACGATCTGGTGGCGAACCTGACACCCGGCACCTCGGCCCTCCTGGTGCTCTCCAGCGATGCCGACCTCGACCTCGTCCGGCCGTTCGTCGAGCGTGGGCTGGCCCGCGGCGACGTGCGGCTGATGCACGCCACTCTCCCGGACGATGCCCCCGACGCCCTCCGGGCGCTACTGGAGGACGACGAGCGCCCGCCGGACGCGGGGTTCACCCCATCCGGGTGAGGCCGGTCCGCGGGACGCGCTCGTAGCGTCCCCGCCAGCCGACGACCGACCTCAGGAGGACCGATGAGCACGAGCCCCGCGGACAACCGCAAGCGGACCACCGCCTCGATGGTCTCCACCTTCGCCGGCGTGATGCTGCTGACGGTGAGCGTGTTCGAGATCATCCAGGGCATTGCGGCGGTGGCCAAGGACGATGTCTTCGTCACCGGCATCAACTACACCTTCAACCTCGACGTGTCGGGCTGGGGCTGGATCCACATCGGGCTGGGTGTCATCGGCGGCCTGATCGCGATCGGCATCCTCATGGGCCAGACGTGGGGCCGCCTGGCAGGCATCGCGATCGCCACGCTGAGCGCCATCAACGCCTTTTTGTTCCTGCCCTACAACTCGATCTGGTCACTGATCGTCATCGCCTTCGACGTCTTCGTGATCTGGGCCCTCTGCTTCCAGCTCACCGACCCCGAGGAGTACTGAGCCACGCCCGATCTGACCTGCCCGAGACACGACTGAGAACCGTCGAGCACGGGGTACGACGGAGCGGTTCCGACAGGCTAGGCTGACGCGCGCGACGTGGATGGGGCCCCGTTGCAGCGCGTCGACGCCCGGCGCGTGAACCGACGTCTCGGCAAGGCCGGGTCCGGAAGGCGGGGGGCTTCTTGGCCTCTGGCCCTGCCGGGGGCAGGGAGTGACCATGGCTCGCACGCGCAACTCCTCCTCCGACCCCGTACCCCCCGCCCGCGTCTCGCGGCTGGCCGGTGGCCCCCGACTTCCCCGCGTCTACGTCCCCCGGCCGCGGCTCTGGGAGCAGTTGGACCGCGCCACCGAGTCCGCGGTGACCCTGCTCGTCGCGCCGGTCGGCGCCGGGAAGACGCTCGGCGTCGGCGGTTGGCTGCACCACACCGATGTGCCGCATGCCACGGATGCCACCTGGATCCACGCCGACAGCACCTGGACGCCCGCTCGTCTCGCGACGGTGCTGGACAGTGCCGCGGAGGCCGGGCGACTGGCCGGCGGCGGCCCGGACGGTACGCCGGCCGGACCGCGGCTGGTCGTGGTCGACGACGCGCACACGCTGCCGGCGGCCACCGTGCGACTGGTCGACCAGCGGCTCAACGACGCGCCCGACGGGCTACGGGTGCTCCTGGTCACGCGCTGGGACCTGCCGCTGACCCGGCTCCTGCCGGAACTGCTCGGCAACCTCACGATCCTGCGGGGCGAGTTGCTGCGGATGAGCGACGCGGAGTGCGCCGCGCTGGTCGCCGAACACGCCCGCACGACCGACCCCGACGTGGTCCGCACTGTGGCCACGCACGCGCAGGGCTGGTGCGCGGTCGTGGTGCTGACCGCCCGCGCAGTGGGCGCCGCGCCCGATCCGATCGCCGCCGCCCACCGGTTGGCGGCCGGCAACGCCACCATCGCCGACCGGGTGGCCAGCGAAGTGCTCGCGGCACTCACCAGTCGGCAGCGGCACATCCTGCTCTGCGTGGCCGCCGAGGGCGTGGTCTCGGCCGGGCTCGCCGTACACCTCTCCCACGACGCCCAGGCCGCCGACGTGCTGATGGACCTCGAGACCACCGGGCTGCTGGTCAGCCGGGTCTCGACCGACGACGGCGCCGAGGACGCGATGGCCACGCGCTACCGCATCCATCCCCTGCTGGTCGAGGTGATCCGCCGCCGGCTCGTCGCGGGTGGCGTCGACGTCGCCAAGGCCCGGGCGACCGTGATCCGAGCGGTCCGGCTCGACCTGGCGCGGGGTGACGTCAACGAGGCGTTCGGTCGGCTGGTCGGTGTCAACGCCCTCGAAGAGGCCGCCGACCTGCTGGCCCGCGAGGGCGTGCGCCTGGTCCTCGGCCGGCACAGCGTCGCCGAGGTGCGCGACTACCTCCGTCTCCGGCCGGAGACCATCGAATCCCGGCCCGACACGTGGTTCGCGATCGCCCTCGACCGATGGATCTCCGACGACCTCGAACGTGCGCGGCACTGGATCAACCGGATCATCGAGCACGAGCCCGGCGGGGCGGTACCACGGCTTCCCGATGAGGTGCTGGCCTGCGCCCGGCTCTGGCGGGCCCGGCTCGGTCTCGAGCCGTTGGCACCCGCAGTCGCTCGGGCCGTGCGCGTGGTCCATGGAGCCCGCACCCGCGCGGTCGCCGACGACGCCACCGCCAGCGTGCTGCCGATCCTGGTCACCGAGCTCGGTGTGGCGCAGAACTGGCTGGGGGAGCTGGCCGAGGCCGAGGCGAGCCTGTCGGTCGCGGTCGGGCTGGCCCAGAGCCAAGGGTTGCCCACCATGGCGGTCTCGGCGATGTCCCACCTCGCGTTCACCCAGTTCATGGCCGGGCGCGAACAAATCTGCGTCGAGGTCGCGACCGAGACGTTGAGCATGATCGGCACTGCCGAGGACTGGCGATCGATCAACTCGCCTTCGCGGGCCGGCCTGGCGCTACTGCTCGGCGGCCTGGTCGATGTCCCGTGGCCGGACGAGCCGATCGGTCCCCCGGGCGACGGCACCCGGAGCCGGGTCCAGGGCGCCGACCTCTGCACCCGCTTCTGGCTGCGGATGCGTGATGCCCGCCTGGCCCTGACCGAGAGCTCGGTGGCCGACGCCGAGCGAGTCCTGAGCGCACCGCTGGAGCACCCGCAACTGGCCGACGCCCACCTACCCGACCACCTGCACGTCGCGCTCCTGGTCGAGCGCGCCTTCCTCGCCTCCCTGTCGGCCGACCGGCACACGCTGCGCGGCCTCGAAGCCGAACTGGTCGCCCTGGGCGCGGTCGGCGAAGCCGAGCTCGCGGCCGGTCTCCGGGCCGACCTGGACGGCGATCGCCGGACCGCGGTAGCCGCTTTCGAGGCCGCGGCCGCTGACGCGACGTACTCCCAGCCACCGAGCCGGGCGCTGGCCCTGGTCTGCCAGGCTCAGCTGCTCGACACTCTCGGTCGCTCCGACGAGGCACTGCGGGCCCTGGCCGAGGCCGCCACCGCGACGGAGGTACGCCGCAACGCGGTGCCGTTCCTGGGCTGGTGCCGGCAGGGCACTCCGGTCGAGACGCTGCTGTCTCGGCTCGCGGCCGTCAACACGTCGAGGTGGGTGCACGACCTCGTCGCCGCCTCCCACGGCCGCGCCGACCTCACCAGCGTCATGGCCCCGATGACCGCCACGCCGCGCGAGCGAGGCGCGGGTAGCTCGGCGGTGGTCCAGCCGATGCTCTCGCCACGCGAACGCGAGGTGCTCGCCGAACTGGCCCGCGGCTCGACGTACGCCGACATCGCGGCCGCGCTTTTCGTGTCCGAGAACACCGTCAAGACCCACGTGTCGAGTCTCTACGGCAAGCTCGCGGCGTCCCGTCGCAGCGAGGCACTGGCCACCGCCAGGAGCCTGCATTTGCTCTGATACCCCGGCGAGTTTCGGCCCCGCCAGGCGCGCGGCTCCGCCGCGACAAACCGGGTCGCTGCGCTCCCTCC
>DOWL01000012.1:24985-25407 GCA_003519585.1 Nocardioides sp.
ACCGGGTCGCTGCGCTCCCTCCCGCTTGCTGTCCCGCCGTTCACTCAACCGCGTTGGCGTGCAACTGACCATGGCGATCCGCGCCGTCACGTAGCCCGACGGGGTAGATCGGGCCACCCGTTTTGGGCGAAGCCACGCACCGGCGCTGGAACGACCATGACCGGCATGGCCGAGGGAACCGCACGACACGCGTCCACCGCCGGTGAGGTGGCTCTGCCGGCTCCGGTCCCGGCGGCAGACCGGGTGGCGAACCACTGGGGACTGGTGCTCGCCTACGGGCTGGTGAGCGTCGGGCTCGGCCTGATCCTCGCCGTCTGGCCGGGCGAGACGCTCAAGGTCGTGGCGGTCCTGATCGCCATCCAGCTCCTCATCGCCGGTGTGTTCCGGATCGTGCTGTCGATCGGCGCGCGCGGCGTCGACGG
>DOWL01000012.1:25532-25878 GCA_003519585.1 Nocardioides sp.
CGCGCGCGGCGTCGACGGCGGCGTCCGTGCGCTGATGGCGATCACCGGCGCGCTAGCGATCATCGTCGGGCTGCTGTGCCTGCGCGATCCCGCACAGACCCTGCTCGTCATCGGCATCCTGATCGGGATGTGGTGGGTGGTCACCGGGGTGGTCGACGTGATCGGCGCGCTGGTCTCACCGGTGCCCGGTCGCCGGGGATGGGACATCACCACGGGGCTGATCAGCGTCCTGGCCGGTGGGTTCCTGTTGATCAACCCCAAACTCTCGCTGGGCGTCCTCGTGGTGATCGTCTGCATCTGGATGTTCCTCATCGGCGGGCTCGCCCTCGTCGCGGCGTTCAAGCTG
>DOWL01000012.1:26037-28425 GCA_003519585.1 Nocardioides sp.
GCGTTCAAGCTGCGCTCGCAGCTCCATCACGCACCGGCAGCGACCGGCCCGGCCGCGGCGCCCGCCGTCTGAGCCCGCCATGACGACGAAACCACCGGCCGGACCGACGAGCGACGACGACGGCGCCAAGGCACAGGCTGAGATCGAGCGACTGCGCGCCGAGGTAGCCCGGCTGGAGGAGGAGCGCACAGTCCCCCTTCCCGTGGACGAGAGGGAAGCGCCGAAGCGCGGCGGCTGGTGGCGGGGCGTCGTGATGGTCGTCTGCCTCGTGCTCCTGGCGATCATCACCCCGTTGGCCGTGGTCGCGACGTGGGCGCACGATCAGGTCGGCGACACCGACCGCTGGGTCGCCACCGTCGCTCCGCTGGCCGACGACCCCGCGGTGCAGAACGCCGTTGCCGATCGGATCACCAACGAGATCGTGACCCGGATCGACGTCAAGGCGATCACGAGCGAAGCCGTCGACGCGCTCGCCGAGCGCGGCCTGCCCACCAACGTCGCCACCAACCTCAAGGCCCTGGGGACACCTTTGGCCCAAGGCGTGCAGAGCTTCGTGCACGAACGCGTGTTGCAGCTCGTGCAGTCCGACGCGTTCGCCGAGGCGTGGGCGACGGCCAACCGGGAGGCGCACGAGCAGATGGTCGCCGTGCTCACCGGCGAGACGGGCAACGCGGTCGAGGTCAAGGGCAGCTCGGTCCAGCTCAACCTCGCGGTCCTCATCGACACGGTGAAGACGAAACTGGTCGACTCGGGCTTCGAGCTCGCGGGCCGGATCCCCAACGTCACCGCCACGTTCACGCTCGTCCAGTCCGCTGACCTCGCGAAGGCGCAGAACGGCTTCCGGCTGCTCAACGCGGTGGCCCGGGCGCTGCCGATCCTCGCTCTGCTGCTGCTCGGCGGCGCGATCCTGGCGGCGAAGCGTCGCCGCCGTGCCCTCATGATCGGGTCGCTGGTGGTGGCCGGCTCGATGCTGGTCCTGGGCGTGACCCTCAACGGCTTCCGGATCGTCTATCTCAACGCGGTGCCCACCGACACCTTGCCACCCGACGCCGCCGGCGCGATCTATGACCAGGTGGTGTGGTTCATCCGGCTCAACATCCGCGCGCTGCTGGTGCTGTTCCTGGCCATCGCGGCTGTGGCCTGGGTGAGCGGACCCGATCCGGCACCGGTCGCCGTACGGCGCGGCGCGACTCGGGTGCTCGACTCGGTGCGCAACCGGTCGGACCGGGCCGGCCTCAACACCGGGCCGGTCGGCGATTTCCTCGGCCGCTACCGCACGGCGATCCGCATCGCGGTCGCCGCGATCGTGGTGGTCGTCTACGTCTCGGCCGACCACCCGACCGGTGCCTTCACGTTCAAGCTCCTGCTGGCGGCAGCGGCAGTGCTGCTGATCGCAGAGCTGCTCGCCCGGACGCCGACTGAGTCTGACTCCGACGTCACCGACCCTGCCCCAGCCCCCGACCCACCACGGCCGTAACGATGCAGGCTGCCCGCTGGGTCAGGCTGGGCGTGATCGCCGTCCTAGTGCTGACCCTCTACTTCACGGTCCCGGTCGAGTCCGACCCGCGCGGCGGACCGCTGTTGCGGGCGTTCCTCGCGACCACGGTCCTCGCGCTCCTTGCCGCCGCGGTCGTCCTGCAGGTGCGACTCTCGATCGACAACGAGGACCGGCACCTCGACGGTCTCATCGTGGCGATCCTGATGGTCTGGATCGTCTTCTCGATGGCCTTCTACATCCTGGCCGACCACCAGCCGCACCAGGTGAGTGGACTGCACACCAAGCTGGACTCCCTCTATTTCGCGGCCACGACGATGCTCACGATCGGCTATGGAGACATCCATGCGGAGGGCCAGTTGGCCCGCGGGATGGTCCTGGTCCAGATGCTGTTCGACGTCGTCTTCGTTGCCATCGCCGTGGGCACCCTCACCACCCAGATGCGCAACCGGGTCAGCCGGAACCAGGCGTTGAAGGGCCGGCGCGACACGAAGTGAAATCCGCTCGCCGGGGGCGGACGATCCTCGCTCGGACTGGCGGCCCGCGCTCACCCGAAGCGGGTGAGGACGGCACCGCGCTGCGAGCGCACAGTGTTGAGGCACGTCCAGAAACGGGGTCCGACGGTAGACGAGGACCGCCGGACCCGTGCCCCTGGTGCCGGGTCGGCCCCGACAGGAACGGCCCCGGCACGGGGCACACCGTGGTGTCGGCGCACCGTTCAGCCCGGGAGCTGTCCGAGCGGCTCCAGTCGGCCGGAGGCGCCGGCACCACTTCAACGCTGCCGACTAGTGTCACCTTCACTGTCACTATCACCGTCGACCGCGCCGCCCAACCCAGGAGGAGCCTTGTCCGACCAGCCGAACATCCTGATCATCTGGGGCGACGACATCGGC
>DOWL01000188.1:0-1848 GCA_003519585.1 Nocardioides sp.
GATGCGCAGCACGGTCGACTTGCCCGAGCCCGACCGCCCGAAGATCACCACGACCTCGCCTCGACGTACGTCGAGGTCGACGCCGCGGATCACGTCGAGGTGGCCGAAGCTCTTGTGCAGCCCCTCGATGCGCACGACCACGTCGTCGTTCATCAGGTCGTTCATCAGGTCGCTCATCACGCTCCCCCGCCGTGTGGCTGACCCTGCTCGTTGGCCGCGAGCATGGCGCGCGCGACGTGGTCTCGGTCGTAGCCGCGGCCGATCCGCTTCTCCAGCCGGGCCTGGAGGAAGGTGAAGACGACGGTCAGGCCCCAGTAGACGAGCGCGGCGGCGACGTAGGCCTCGAGGTTCTTGAAGTCGGCCTTGCCGACCAACTGGGAACGACGGAAGACCTCCGCGCTCGCGACGGTCACGCCGAGGAAGGAGACCAGCGCGGTGTCCTTCATCATCGCGATGAACTCGTTGCCGGTCGGTGGGATGACCACGCGGAACGCCTGCGGAAGGACCACCTTGCGCATCTTCTGGACGTACGTCATCCCGAGCGCGTCGGCCGCCTCACCCTGGCCCCCGGCCACCGACTGGATGCCGGAGCGGAAGATCTCGGTCATGTAGGCGCCGTAGTTCAGTCCCAGTGCGATCGTGCCGGCGGTCGCCGCGTCGAGCACCAGCGCCTGGTCGAACCCTTCGGGGAGCCAGGAGTACTTCTCGGCCAGGTTGCGACCCACCGGAGGCAGCGCGAGGTAGAGCAGGAACATCTGCACGATCAGCGGCGTACCGCGGAAGAACGACACGTAGAAGCCCGCGATGCCGTAGGCCACCGAGTTGTGGGAGATGCGCGCGAGAGCACCGAGCAGGGCCAGCACGATCGCGAGCACGATGCCGGCGATCGCGATGACCATCGTGTAGCGGAGCCCGCCCAGGATGTAGCGGAAGTTGTCGCGGATCCACTGCACGTCGAAGCCCGCGGCGTTCCCGAGGAAGGCGAGGACGCCGAACAGCACCACCCATACGACGAGGACCTTGAACCGGAACGGCACCCGCGCCGAGGCGAGCTGGGCCCGCTCCCAGGTGTCGCTCACTGCTGGGTGGTGAGGTCCTGGCCGTACCACTGCTCCGAGAACGCGGTCAGCGTGCCGTCCTCGTGCATCTGGGCCACGATGCCGTCGACCGCCTCGTAGAGGCTCTCCGACGACGGGTCGGAGCTCTTGTCGAAGCCCACCGAGAGCGGCTCGTAGAACACCGGGTCGCCGACGATCTTCACCGGGTTGCCGGCGTCGATGTAGCCCTGGGCGGTCGTCACCGAGGTGATGACCGCGTCGACCCGGCCGTTGGCGAGGTCCTGCAGCGCGGTGGTGTCGGTGTCGTAGCCGGCGACCTCGGCGTCATCGATGATGAAGTCGAACTCGTAGCCGTCGATGGCCAGCTCCTTGTTGAGGAACTGCTCGTAGGTGCAGCCGGCGCAGACGCCGATCTTCTTCCCGTCGAGGTCGGTGCTCAGGTCGTTCACGTCGTCGTTGTCGGCCCCGACCACCACGACGGCCGGCGTGTAGTTGTAGGGCTTGGTGAAGTAGAGGACCTCTTGCCGGTCATTGGTCGGCGTCATCGACCCGACCGTGGTGTCCCAGCGCCCGTTCCAGCTGCCGGCCGTGATGACGTCCCACGACGGCGCCTCCCAGGCGACGTCCACGCCCAGCCGCTTGGCGATCTCGGTGGCCACGTCGATGTCGAAGCCCTCGTAGTCGCCGGTCTGCTCGTTGAGCGAGGACTGCGGTGGGTACGCCGGGTCGGTGGAGACCGTGAGCGTGCCCTTCTCGCAGATCTCGGCGAGCAGGTCGGTGACCTCGCCGG
>DOWL01000188.1:1950-2655 GCA_003519585.1 Nocardioides sp.
AGCAGGTCGGTGACCTCGCCGGCACACACGGTGTCGCTGGCCGTATCGCTGGCCGTATCGCTGGCCGCATCGCTCGCGGCGGCGGTCTCGCTTCCGGTGTCGGCGGCGGTGTCGTCGCTGCCGCTGTCGCTGTCGCCGCCACACGCGACGAGCAGCACCATCAGGGGCGCGACGACGGCAGCGAGGAGAGTACGGATGCGCATGGGGCGCCACCTCCGGTTCGGGGTCGTTGCGCGGAGTGTGCCAGACGGATCGGCTGTTGTGACCCCCTTGGACGGCCTTTCGCCCGATTCGTTACTGACTCATGAGTCAGCGGAATCGGAGGTCGTCCCGCTGGCCTCCAGCTCGGCCGCGAGCCAGGCGAACGCCTCCAGCGTGTGGTCGTTCCAGAAGACCCGCGTATGCCGGCCCGGCTCGTAGACGGCCGGGTCGGCCGGCTGCGGCAACCGGTCGGCCACCGAACGCACCGCGGGGTAGAACGCGTCGTCGGTGCCGCACCAGATGCCGAGCGGTACGCCGTCCAGCGCGGACAGGTCTGTCAGCGCGGGGTCGTCCTCGGTGACCGCGGGGCTGAACAACGCCCAGGCGCGTGCGTAGTCGGGCGAGTCCAACGCCAGGCGCAGCGCGCCGTACCCGCCCCGGGACCAGCCCCAGACCGCGACCCGGCTCGCGTCGTACCCGCGCTGCTCGAGCAGCGCCGGCAGC
>DOWL01000188.1:2791-3151 GCA_003519585.1 Nocardioides sp.
ACTCCGGGCCGACCAGCACGAACGGCGGCGCGCCGGCTTCGACGGCCGCCGTCACGAACTGCGGAAACCCGAACTCGCCGAACTCATCGACGGTGGCGCTGGCGCCGTGCAGCACGACCACCACGGGGAGGCCGGCTCCGTCTCCGTGGCCGGCCGGGACCGCCGTGAACAGTCCCACCTCGCCGCCCATCGCGGTGGACGGCACGGAGCCGACCCCCACCTCCCCCTCCTCCGCGTCGGGCACGAACCACTCCTCGTGGCCCAGGAGGTTGCGTGCGGCCGGCGGGGTGGCCCAGATGGCGGCCGCCGCTCCGCCCACCAGCACGGCTCCCGCTCCGCCGATCAGCATCCGGCGGCGGG
>DOWL01000188.1:3298-3745 GCA_003519585.1 Nocardioides sp.
CAGGAACGGCCCGTCGGGCGGGCCTCCCGTCACTGCAGCTTGCCGTCGAGCACCGTGGCCCGGCCGCGGAGGAAGGTCGCCACTACCCGGCCGGGCAGCTCCATGCCGGCGTACGGCGTGTTGCGCGACAGGCTGGCCGACTCGGTGGGGTCGACCGGCCGGCGTACGGACGGGTCGTGGAGCACGAGGTTGGCGGGCTGTCCCGGTTCGAGGGGTCGGCCGTGCTCGGCAACCCGGCCGATCCGGGCCGGTGCGGTCGACATCCGGTCGGCCACGCCCGCCCAGTCGAGCAGCCCCGCGTCGACCATCGTCTCCTGCACGATCGAGAGCGCGGTCTCGAGGCCGAGCATGCCGAACGCGGCCGCGGCCCACTCGCAGTCCTTGTCCTCGTGGGGATGGGGAGCGTGATCGGTGGCGACCACGTCGATGGTGCCGTCGGCCAGCGCC
>DOWL01000188.1:3822-28783 GCA_003519585.1 Nocardioides sp.
CGCCGCGCGCAGCGCCTCGACGTCGGTGCTGGAGCGCAACGGCGGGTTGACCTTGTAGATCGGGTCGTAGGTCGCAGCGAGCTCGTCGGTGAGCAGCAGGTGGTGGGGGCAGACCTCCGCGGTGACGTTCCAGCCCTTCGACTTGGCCCACCGGATGATCTCCACCGATCCCGCGGTGGACACGTGGCACACGTGCAGCCGCGAGCCGACGTGCGCGGCGAGCAGGCAGTCGCGCGCGATGATCGCCTCCTCGGCCACGGCCGGCCAGCCCGCCAGGCCGAGCCGGCCGGAGAGTTCGCCCTCGTTCATCTGGGCGTCCTCGGTGAGCCGCGGCTCCTGGGCGTGCTGGGCGACCACTCCGTCGAACGCCTTGACGTACTCCAGGGCCCGGCGCATCAGCACCGCGTCGCTCACGCACTTGCCGTCGTCGGAGAAGACCCGCACCTGGGCAGCCGAGTCGGCCATCGCGCCGAGCTCGGCGAGCCGCTCGCCGGCCAGCCCCACCGTGACCGCACCGACGGGGCGTACGTCGCAGTAGCCGGCCTCGCGACCCAACCGCCAGACCTGCTCGACGACGCCGGCGGTGTCGGCGACAGGGTCGGTGTTGGCCATCGCGTGCACGGCGGTGAATCCGCCGCGCGCCGCGGCCGCCGTACCGCTCTCGACGGTCTCGGCGTCCTCGCGGCCCGGCTCGCGCAGGTGGGTGTGCAGGTCGACCAGGCCCGGGAGCGCGACCAGCCCGGCCGCGTCGACGACCTCGGCACCGGCGGCCGACAGCCCGGTGCCGACCTCGGCGATCGCGCCGTCCTCGAGCAGCAGGTCGGTCGGTGCGCCGCCGAGCACGGCGGCGCCCTTGATGAGGTACTTCACTCTTCTCCTCCGACGGCGGGTTCGGACCCGCCCAGCAGCAGGTAGAGCACGGCCATCCGGACGGCGACGCCGTTGGTGACCTGCTCGACGATGACCGAGCGCGGCGAGTCGGCCACGTCGGCGGTGATCTCCATGCCCCGCACCATCGGGCCGGGGTGCATGACGATCGTGTGGTCCTGCAGCGTGCCCATCCGGCGGGCGTCGAGGCCGTAGCGGCGGCTGTACTCGCGCGGCGTCGGGAAGAAGCCGCCGTTCATCCGCTCGCGCTGGACCCGCAGCATCATCACGGCGTCCGCCTTGGGGATCACCGCGTCGAGGTCGTACGACGTCTCGACCGGCCAGGTCTCGACCCCGACCGGCAGCAGCGTCGGCGGCGCGATCAGCGTCACCTCGGCGCCGAGGGTGCGCAGCAGGAGCGCGTTGGATCGCGCCACCCGGCTGTGCAGCACGTCGCCGACGATCGCGATCCGCCGGCCCTCGAGGCCACCTGGCTTGGACTCGCCGAGGTGCTTCCACATGGTGAAGGCGTCGAGCAGAGCCTGGGTCGGGTGCTCGTGGGTGCCGTCACCGGCGTTGACCACGCTGGAACGGACCCAGCCCGAGTAGGCCAACCGGTGCGGCGCGCCGCTGGCGCCGTGCCGGACCACGACGGCGTCGGCCCCCATCGCCTCCAGGGTGAGCGCGGTGTCCTTGAGGCTTTCGCCCTTGCTGAGGCTGGAGCCCTTGGCGGCGAAGTTGATGACGTCGGCGCTGAGCCGCTTGGCCGCCGCCTCGAAGGAGATGCGGGTGCGGGTGGAGTCCTCGAAGAAGAGGTTGACCACGGTGCGTCCACGGAGCGCCGGCAGCTTCTTGATGGGCCGGTCGGCCAGCGAGCGCATCTCGTCGGCAGTCGTGAGGACGAGCTCCGCGTCGTCCCGGGACAGGTCGCCGGCACTGAGCAGGTGACGCTTCATCAGGCACCCCCTCCTGGGCCGGTGTCCTCGATCGTGACCGCGTCGATGCCGTCGGTCTCGGCAACCCGCAGCCGGACCCGTTCGACGAGCGAGGTGGGGAGGTTCTTGCCGACGAAGTCGGCTCGGATCGGCAGCTCCCGGTGGCCGCGGTCGACCAGGACCGCCAGCCGGACCGCGGACGGTCGGCCGATGTCCTGCAGGGCGTCGAGAGCGGCGCGGATCGTCCGGCCGCTGAAGAGCACGTCGTCGACGAGCACCACCACCTGGTCGTCGATCCCTCCGGGTGGGATCTCGGTCGGCAGCAGCGCCCGGGCCGGCTTGAGCCGCAGGTCGTCGCGGTACATGGTCACGTCGAGCGAGCCCACCGGCACGTCGTACCCCTCGACGGCCGCGATGCGTTCCGCGATCCGACGGGCCAGGGGTACGCCGCGGCTGGGGATGCCGAGCAGCACGAGGTCGCGGGCGCCCTTGTTGCGCTCGAGGATCTCGTGGGAGATGCGGGTCAGCGCCCGCGCGATGTCACGATCGTCGAGGACCGTTCGTCCACCCGGGTCGGGGTGGGTAGGGCTGGGTTGGGCACACATCCGTGCTCAGACCTCCTTGTCCGCCTCACTGGACGGCCCGTTGAAGGATGTCGGTCAGGCGACACCATAGCCGCAGCCGCCCACCGCGTCAGATCCCTGCACCGCGCGTCGAACCGATCCTGGGTCAGCTCAGGCTCAGCCGACGAGGCGCTCGCTCACCATGCTGGTGGCGAGCAGCAGCGCGACCACGGCGACGATCCCGACCAGCACGAGGAGGACGCTCACCTGCGGGCGGCCGTCCGCGTCGACGTGCGAGGTGACGCGCTTGTGGGTGGGTGCGTGGGCCATGGTGCGTCCCGGGGCGTGAGGAGAAGCTCTTGATACGAGTGGACGCCTGGAAACCGTCGCCCGCCATGGCCCGGGCGGGCCATCCGCGATGGTCAGGACGGGTTGGCCCGACCGGAACCGCCGCTGCCCCTCGCGCGCCCGAGCTGCGGCGCCGCGCGGCCCGCGATCAAGGGCAGGTCGAGGTAGGTCTTGATGCCGGGCTCGGCGGCGACGACGTACGGGATCGCGTTGACGCAATGGTTCGCGGTGGACACGACGCCCGGGTTGCGGACCAGTCCCGCCTCGACGCTCTCCGGCTGCAGCCCCTGGAAGGTGAGCCGCACGCTCGGATCGCCGGTGACCTCGACCTCGAACCGCTCCCCCTCCGGGCCGAAACTCCAGCCGGGGTCGAGGTGCTCCTCACCCATCAGCCAGTTCACGATCGCGGTCACGACGGGTACGCCGTCGACGAGTGCCCGCCACTCGAACCGCCGCGCCGCGACGAGCCCCGGCTCGATCACGCCGATGGGCGAGGCGATCGGGGCGGTGGCCACGGCGACCTCCTGCACGGTCTCGATGTGCGGGTCGGCGTCGAAACCCATCTCCGCGACCACCATCCGCACCGAGGAGCGGAACCCGCCGCCCAGCAGGGCGGCCATCGGGCTGGCCAGCGCCTCCTCCGGCGTACCGCCGAAGGCCATCACGTGGCGGATCACGTCCGGCGCGCCGTAGGTCCGGATGTCGGAGAACTCCTCGGCGCGCACGTGCGTCACCCGAGCGCTCACCGCGGAGACCATCAGCGGGAACCGCTCGGTGATGCCGCCGGGGTGGATGCCGGTGCCGTGGAGCGTCGTGCCACCCTCGCGGCAGGCGTCCTCGAGCGCCCCGACCTTGGCGGGATCGGGGTAGATCCACCCGACCGGCGTCACGACGTTCTTCTCCGAGCGGAGCAGGGCCGCCACCTCGTCGACGTTCGGCACCAGCGGGCTGTAGACCACGCAATCCGCGGCCAGCGCCAGGATCTCCTCGGCGCTGGTCGTCGCGACCACCCCGACCCGAGCGATCCCCGCGAGCTCCCCGGCGTCACGCCCGCGCTTGTCCTCCGAGTGCACCCAACACCCGACCATCTCGAGCTCCGGGTGGCTCACGACCCCCTCGATCGCCGCCTTCCCGACTCCCCCCGTCGCCCACTGCACGACCCTGATCGCCCGCCTCGTCGACTCCTCCCCCGCCGACCGCCCCTCACCCGCACTCGTCACCTCGGCGATTCAGCCAACCCTGTTGACGCGTGTCAAGAGTCGACATTTGATGCCGACCCGTCGTTACTCGTCACGAGTAACGACAGGTCACCGTCAATTTCACGCCGACCCGTCGTTACTCCTCACGAGTAACGCCGACTCGGCGTCAGAGAGTGACCGGCCAGATGTTGCCCCAGGCGTCCACCTCGTAGCGGACCCGGTCCTCCCGGCGGTTGAGGACGACGGCGAGCCAGACGAAGCCCCAGAGGCCGGCGGTGAGGATGGTGAGGATGAGGTGGCCGAGGTGGGTGACGCGGCGCTGCCGGGCGAGCGTCACTCCGCGGGCGCTGCGGTTCACGACCGTGGCACCGTCGAGCACCTCGATGTCGACGGCGATCTCCAGGAGCCGGTCGCGCTTGCTCTGGGACAGCTCCGGGTACGTCGCCCACTCGCGCGGGAGCTCGAGTCGCTTCGGGAACGCGGAGTACGTGGCAGGTGCCCAGTCGCGACCCGACCAGCGCCGCCACGAACGCCGGTGCCAGCGGTAGTCGCCGACGGTGGGCGTCTGGACGGTCACGGGTTCCAGTGTGCGTTCAGTCGGCCGCGATATCGAGGAGCACCTTGCCCACGGCGCCGTTCTCCACGGCGTCATGGGCGGCCGCGGTCTGGTCCAGCGGGAAGTGGTGGAGGGGCACGCCCGCATCGTCCCCGACCCGCAGCGCGCCCGCGCGTACGGCCTCCTGCACGTCCTCGACCGCGGCCCGGAGGAACCTCTCGTCCAGCGTGTAGAGGATCAGGAACTGGTAGCGGAGGTTCTTGGAGAAGATCGACCGCAGCTGCACGGTGAGCTCGTCGCCGCCGTTGTTGGCGTAGATCGCGATGGTGCCGTGCACCTTCGTGACCGCCACGTCGAGCTCGTTGTTCTGCGCCGGCGCAACCTCGACGACGAGGTCCACACCGTCGGGGGCGATCGCGAGCACGGCCGCCTCGGTGTCGTCCTCTCGGTAGTTGACGACGCGGTGCGCCCCGGCGGCGGATGCGAGCGCAGCCTTGTCGGCGCTGCTCACCGTCGTCACGACGGTCGCCCCGGACCAGCGGGCCAGTTGGATCGCGGCGTTGCCGACGGCGCCCGCGCCGCCGTGCACCAGGACCGTCATGCCGTCCATGGCGCCGACGCCCAGCCGGGCCGGGCCACCCTCGCCCGAGGTGAGCGCCCGGTGTGCGGTGACGGCCGGCACGCCGAGGGAGGCGCCGAGGTCGTACGACGCGCCGTCGGGTAGCGGGATCACGTGCTGGGCCGCCTGCACCGTGAACTCCGCCGCGGTGCCGTACGCCTTGTCGCGCTGGGCCAGCACCAGCCAGACCCGGTCGCCGACGGCGAGCCCGGAGACACCCTCTCCGAGTGCGTCGACGACCCCCGCGCCATCCTGACCAGGGGTGATCTCGGGCGAGGGCAGCGGCTGCTCGCGCCGCTTCCAGTCGGTGGGGTTGACCCCGGCCCGCACCAGCCGGACCCGGACCTCGCCCGGACCGGGCTCGGGGAGGCCGCGGTCGACCAGGGTCAGGACGGAGGACGGACCGGGCTCGGTGAACACGACAGCACGCATGATCGGACCAAGTCCTACAGGGCCGAGGCCATTCCCGCGCACGCCCGGAGCCAGCTCAGCTGCGTCGCACGGGAGAGCTGGCCGTAGGGCAGCACGGACCCGGTGACCAGCGCCGGGTCGTAGGGCACCCGATAGACGCTGCGGGTGCGGTGGCGATAGACGTCGACCAGGTCGGCGGCCAGCTTGGCGTCCACGGTCGTGGACGGGTCGGAGAGCACGGTGACGGTCTTGTACTCGAGGTTCTGGTATCCCGCGTCCTGCAACGCATCGAGCATCCACAGACCGCTGTAGCCGGTGTCCTCACGGATCGTCGAGGTGACCACCAACAGGTCAGCGGCCTCGGCGGCCGCGAGCCAGTTCTCGGCCCGCATGTTGTTGCCGGTGTCGACCAGGATCACCTTGTAGAAGCGCATCAACAGCTGGTGGACGGACTTGAAGTCGTCGGCATGGATCTGGCCGGTGACGTTGGCGCTCTCGTCGGAGGCGAGTACGTCGAAGTGGGCGTCGCCCTGCGCGCGGACGTAGGCACCCAGCTCGCCGATCCGGGACTGCGCGACATCGTCGAACCGGTCGAGGTCGGCGAGCAGCTCCTTGGTGGTCTGGGTGTGGGCGCTGCGCGCGCCGCGGATGCCGAGCGTGCCCCTGGTCTCGTTGTTGTCCCACGCCACCACGGCGCCGCCGCGGATGGTGCCGAAGGTGTAGCCGGCCGCGAGCACGCCGGTGGTCTTGGCGGCCCCGCCCTTGGGGTTGACGAAGGCGATCGTCTTGGGTCCGTCGAACTCCTTCTGGATCACCGCGCGATCCTGGACGTACGCGCGCTCGGCGCCGCCCATCCGGGGCTTGATGGCGCCGCCGCTCCAGCGAGCCACGCGACCGCGCCAGCCCCACGTGGCGGGGCCGGCCTCCTCCTCCCCGGCTCGCCGGTCGAGGAAGTCCGTGGCGGTCATGTAGCGGCGTGGCTCGGGTGCGGCCGGCGCCGCCGTGGGTGGTACGGCGGCGGGTGGCGCTACAGGTGGAGCCGGGGGTGCGCCGGTGGGCGGGCCGGCAGCGGGGTGGGCTGGCACAGGAGGTGGTGGCGCTGGCGGCACCTCCGCGAACATCGGCCGCGGCCGGATCGTCGTGGGCTCGTGGTCGGGACGTGAGCCGGTCGACCGGCCGACCAGCGGATCATGCTGCGGATCGGGCTCCGTCGCGGTGTCGTTGCGCCGTGCGCGGTGCTGGGCCACTGCCCCTCCTCTCCCGGCTCCGCCACGCTCACACGTGGTGCCGAGTGGTTGGTTCGGTGCCCCCACCTACCCCCCATCACATCACTCCAACCGTTTGAGCGCCGCTTCCACACTCCGATGGAAGGTCGGGTAGGCGTAGTGCATGGTACGCAACCGGGAGACCGGGACCTCGCCGTGGACGGCCGTCACCAGCAGGCCGATCACCTCCCCGCCGTACGGCGAGAGCACGCTGGCGCCGACCAGAACGCCACGATCGGCGTCCTCGACGACCTTCACGATCCCCGTGGTTCCAGGCCCGTGCAACCAGCCACGGGCCGACTTCTCCACGTGTGCCAACCCGACGCGGACCCGCAGTCCGGCCCCGCGCGCCTCGGCCTCGGTCATCCCGACCGCGGCCAGTTCAGGATCGGTGAAGGTGACCCGGGAGACCGCGCGATAGTCGGCCGGCGGGCCGTCGTGGCCGAGGATGTCCGAGACGGCCCCGGCAGCCTGGTAGCGCGAGACGTGCGTGAACGCACCCTTGCCGGTGATGTCGCCGATCGCCCACAGCCGGTCGCCGGCGCGCAGCCGCTCGTCGACCTCGACATCCGGTGCCTGGGGATCCAGCCCCACCGTCTCGAGCCCGATATCGCCGAGGTTGTTGCTGCGCCCGGCCGCGACGAGCAGGGCCTCGGCGACGAGCGTCTCGTCGCCGACAGCTACGCGGAAGCCGCCGTCGTGGTCGACCCGCTCGACCTCGACGCCGACGCGGACGTCGATGCCCTCGTCGCGCAGCACCGCGGCGAGCGCGGCGCTGGCCTCCGGCTCCTCCTTCTCCGCGATCCGGTCCGCGGCTGCCAACAGCGTCACCCGCGCGCCGTACCGCGCGAACGCTTGGGCGAGCTCGAGCCCGTTGGGTCCAGCGCCCACCACCACGAGCCGGTCGGGGACCTCGGTGACCTTCATCGCCTCGCGGTTGGTCCAGTACGGCGTCGCGTCCAGGCCGTCGATGGACAGCCGCAGCGGGGCGGTGCCGGTGTTGAGCAGGACGCCGCGGCTCGCGCGGAGAACGGTCGAGATGCCGTCCTGCTCGACGCGGACGACGCCCGGGCCGTCGAGCCGCCCGTGCCCGCGGACGATCGTGACGCCGTCGCGTTCGAGCGGCTCGGCATGGTGGTGGTCGGTCCAGTCGTGGTTGGCCTCCCGGATCCGCGCGGCGACCAGCGACCAGTCAGGTCGCACTGTGGCGTCGCCGGCCAGGCGGTCGGCGCGGTGCACCTCGGCCAGCAGGTCCCCGGGCCGGACCATCAGCTTGGAGGGCGTGCAGCCCCAGAACGGACACTCGCCGCCGACCAGGGCCTCCTCCACGGCGACCACGTCGAGCCCGGCGAGGGCGAG
Organism: Nocardioides sp.; assembly: GCA_003519585.1. Lineage (GTDB taxonomy): Bacteria > Actinomycetota > Actinomycetes > Propionibacteriales > Nocardioidaceae > Nocardioides. The sequence continues at coordinate 11,945 of DOWL01000188.1, forward strand.
CTTGCGCGCGGCGTACTCACCACCGGGCCCGATCCCCAGCACCACCACGTCACAGTCCCGTGTCGACCCCGCAGCAGTCATGGCGTCCACCCAACCATCCACCGCAAGATGAACCGGTGAGCCTCCCGTCGCGACGTGCCCTGCTCGGTGCGCGGCATTGGCGGGGCTGGGCCGGATGACCGCGGGCGGCTACCACGCCTTCGAGCACCGCTGGGCCTTGGCGGACGGACTCGGCTTCATGGGACAGATCGGCCGCGACCGGGCGGTGGCTCGGACCGTCGAGCAGGCCACTCGCCTCAAGGAGGGGCTGGCCGAGACCCGCGTCACGCTCGTGACGCCCGTCGACCCGGCCGTTTCCGCCGGCATCGTCTGCTTCGACGTGCCCGATGTGCTGCCGGGCAACGCTGTGCTGAGCCTGCGTGAGCAGGGCGTCGTGGCCAGCGCGACGCCGTACCGCACGTCCTACACCCGGCTCGGGCCGAGCATCGTCACCAGCCCCGACCAGGTCGATGCAGCGATCGCGGCGGTGGGCTCGCTGTGATTCCCGATGATCAGGGCGCGGCGGCCAGGGCCCGGGTCGCGGCCCGGAAGCCGCACATCCCATGGACGCCGGCACCCGGGGCGGTAGCCGAGGAACACAGGTAGACCCCCGGGACGCCGGTGGCGTAGGGATCTCCCCAGCGCGGCCGGCGCACGAGTTGGCGCAGGTCGTTGACCCCGCCCGCGATGTCGCCGCCGACGTAGTTGGGGTTGTCGCGCTCGAAGTCGGCGGGTGTCCGCACGGCGCTGGCGACCACGCGCTCACGGAGTCCCGGCGCGAACCGTTCGAGCTGGTCGAGCACCGCCTGTTCCGCCGAGCTGGTCCACCCCGACGGCACGTGCGCGTAGGCCCACACGGGGTGCAGATCGCCCACCGCGCGTGTGGGATCAGCCAGCGACTGCTGGGCCACCAGAACGAACGGACGCTCCGGCATCCGGCCCGCACACGCCTCGGCTTCGGCGTGGGCGATCTCTTCGAGCGTGCCGCCCAGGTGGACCGTGCCGGCTCGGCGGGCGACCTCGGCCGTCCAGGGCACGCCGCCCCGGACGGCCAGGTCGAGCTTGTACGCCCCGGCGCCGTAGCGGTGGCGGCGGTACGCGCGCCTGGTCCTTGCGGGCAGCTCGTCGCCGTAGACCTCGGCGACCGTCGCCGGCGAGGTGTCGAAGAGCGTGATGCGGGCCGCGGGCACATCGGACCGGTGCCGGACCGGGTGCCCGGTGATGACGGCGCCGCCCCACTCGGCCAGCAGCGACGCCAGGGCCCCGGTGATCGCGCTCGAGCCGCCCTCGGCCACGGGCCAGCCGTACGCGTGCCCCGCGGCGGTGAGCATGACGCCGGCGCCCGCCGTGGCCGGTCGGGTGAGCGGGCGGAACACGTGTGCGGCCGAGCCTGCGAACAGGGCCCGCGCGCGCGGCGTACGGAACCTCCGGGCGAGTACGGCGGCGGGGAGCGCGGCCCGCAGCCCGAACCGTGTCATCCGCACCGGATGGCGGGGCACTCGGACCAGCGGGCCGAAGACGTCGTCGGCCAGTTCGGCGAAGTCCTCGGCCACTGGCCCGAACACCCGTCGCCACGCGGGCCCGTCCGCTCCCAGCCGAGCACAGGTCTCATCGAGCGAGCGAAACAGCACCCCGGCCGTACCGTCGTCCAGCGGATGCGCAAGGTCGATCTCGGGGTACCTCCACACCAGCCCGTGCTCGGCCAGCGGCAGCGAGGTCAGGAACGGCGAGGCCACGCCGAAGGGATGCACCGCGGAGCAGACGTCGTGCTTGAGACCCGGAACGGTGAGCTCCTCGGTGCGGGTGCCGCCGCCGATGGTCGACGCGCCTTCCAACACCGTGACCCGCCGCCCGGCGCGCGCCAGCGTGACCGCGGCAGCCAAACCATTGGGACCCGCCCCGACCACGACGGCGTCGAGCGGGGTAGGCATGTCGCCCACGGTATCCGCGCAATGGGGCCCGACCTGAGAGGCTGTGCCGGTGGCCGAGCTGACCCTGACCGAGCTGCGTCGATTCCCGGTCAAGTCCTGCCGCGGACAGCAGGTCGAGACCGCCGTGCTCGAGCCGTGGGGGCTGGCCGGCGACCGGCGGTGGATGCTGGTCGACGAGGCCGGCGAGACCGTCACCGCCCGCGAGCAGCGCGAGATGCTGCTCATCACGCCGCGGCTGACGGCCGACGGTGGGCTGGAGATCTCAGCGCCGGGCCACGTTGATCTGGTGGTGGCGCGCCCGCCCGGCGACCGGCACGTCGAGGTGACCGTCTTCGGGCGGGCACCGTTCGCTGCCGCCCTGGCCGGCCGCACAGCAGACGACTGGTTCAGCACGGTGCTGGGCGAGCAGGTCCGGCTGGTCTTCGCCGACGATCCGCACCGGCGGCAGGCCAACCCGGCGTACGCCGGTCCCGGCGTTCCCCTGCACTTCGGCGACGGGTACCCGCTCCTGCTCGCCACCGAGGCCTCGCTGACCGCCCTCAACGCCCTGATCGCAGCCGGCGCCAAGGCCGACGAAGGACCGGTGCCCATGGTCCGCTTCCGGCCCAACCTGGTGGTCGGCGGTGGCCAGCCGTGGGCCGAGGACGGCTGGCGCCGAGTGCGGATCGGCGCCGCGGAGTTCCGGGTGGTCAAGGGCTGTGACCGCTGTGCGATCCCCACCACCGACGAGAACACCGCCGTACGGCGCAAGGAGCCGACCTACACCCTCGCCCAGCATCGGCGCTGGGACGGCGCCGTGTGGTTCGGCATGAACCTCGTGCCACTGACCCCCGGCGCCACACTGCAGGTCGGTGACGAGGTCGAGATCCTCGACGAGAAGGTGACTTCGGACGGTCCGCCTCGCTAGGGCGGGGGTCGCCCGGCTCCCGACAGTGCAGCATCGCTGGCGCTGTGGAGGGGGTAAAGCTGCACTGTCCCGCACCGAAACAGGGCAGCAGAAGAAGATGCTCAGTCGTTGAAATGCCGAGCCCGGGCGAAACAGAACAGCCCGTAACACCCGATGCCGATGGCGATCAGCACCAGCAGGATCTGACCGAACGGCTGCTGCAGCACCTTGTGCAGCGCTTGGTCGAGACCACCGGACTTCTTCGGGTCGTGGGTCAGCGCGGCGTAGAGGAAGAGCGAGCCGACGATCCCGAAGGCGATGCCCTTGGCGGTGTAGCCGGCCTTGCCGAACCAGAGGTACGCCGTACCGGTCGCACCGCTCTGGCCTTCGGCGTTGATGTACTTCGCGAACTTCTCCGTCCACGCCTTGTGCACCAGGTAGGCCCCGATCCCGATGATCGCCAGCCCGATCGCACCGACGATGACCTGACCCCCGGGCAGGTCCATGATCTTCGCGGTCAGCGAGTCGGTGCCGCTCTTGCCGGAACTCCCGGAGCCCATGGCCGCGCGGACCGCGCTGACACCGATGACTGCGTAGACGACCGCCTTGCCGGCCGAGGTCACCCGCTTGCGGACCTTCGTGAATCCCTCTTCGTCACGGTGCCCGAAGGCCGCCTCGAGGCCCTGCCAGATCACCAGGAGGAACATCCCGATCCCGAGCGCCCACACCATCGCCTTGCCGAACGGCTGCTCCGCAAGCTGCTGGATCGCGCCCGAGGAGTCGGTCGAGCCCTCGCGGTCGCCGAACGCCAGCTGGATCGCCAACCAGGCGATCACCAGGTGGACCACGCCGTAGGCGACCAGACCGAGCCGGGCAGCGACGTCGATCCACTCGCTGTCGGACGCTTGGCGCCCGGTCTCCTCGGCGCGAGTGCCGATGCTGCTCATGGATGCCCCTTCCTCCGCATGTCCGATACCCGAACGCCCGGTGGGGCATGCGATCAGGAGAGGTCTGCCAGCGCGCTCTCGATCGCCCGGTGGAAGGTCGGGTAGGCGAAGATCATCGAGCGCAGTGTCTCGACCGGTACGGCGGCATGCACCGCGACCGCGAGGAAGCCGATGATCTCGCCGCCGTACGGTCCGACCACCGTGGCTCCGACCAGGACTCCCCGCTGCGCATCTTCGACCAGCTTGACCAGCCCCTGGCTGCCCGCGCCGTGGGTGAATCCGCGCGTCGAGGCCTCGAGCGGGGTCGAGCCGATGCGCACTTCGATCCCGGCGGCCCGGGCCTGCGCCTCGCTCATGCCGACGCCGGCCACCTCCGGGTCGGTGAAGGTGACGTGCGGAAGGGCGTGGTACGCCGCCGGCGGTCCGGCCTCGCCGAGGATGTCGCGGCGGGCGATGGCGTTCTGGTACATCGACACGTGGGTGAACGCACCGTGCCCGGTCACGTCTCCGATCACCCACAGCCCGTCGCCGGCGCGCATCCGCTCGTCGACGGGGATGGTCCGCGCACTCGGATCGAGACCGACGGTCTCCAGGCCCAGGTCATCGAGGTTCGGGGTCCGGCCCGCGGCGATCAACACCTGGTCGGCGGAGACCTCCTCGCCGGACTCCAGGGTGAGCGTGAAGCGGCCCTCGGCGTACGTCGCCGCAACCGGATCGTCGCCCGTGACGACGCGGATATCCTCGGCCGCGAAGACCTCCGTGAGGATGGCGGCGGCTTCAGGCTCGTTGGCCGGGAGCAGCCGGTCGCCGTGCTGGACGACGGTCACCTGGACCCCGAACCGCGCGAACACCTGCGCGAGCTCACAGCCGATCGGGCCGCCGCCGATCACCACCAGCGAGCCGGGCAGCTCGGTGACCTGGACGGCCTCGCGGTTGGTCCAGTACGGCGTGCCGGCGAGCCCGTCGATCGGGGGCGTCGCCGGTCGGGTGCCGGGGTTGAGCACGACACCCTTCGCGGCCTCGAACGTCACCGGCTCAGACCCGTCGGTCGGCGTCACGGTGACCCGGCGTACGCCGGCCAGCCGGCCGACGCCGTGCACCACGGTCGCGCCGGCCCGCTCCAGCCGCTCCACCGCGACCCGGTCGTCCCAGTGGTCGGTCGCCTGCACGGCAACCCGCTCGGCCACTGGCGCCCACCTGGGGTGCATGGTCACCTCCCCCGCCAGGGCGACCGCACGCCCGGCCTCGGCGACGACATCGGAGGCCCGGACCATCATCTTGGTCGGCACGCAGCCGAAGTAGGGACACTCCCCACCCACGAGCCGGCTGTCCACCGCCACCACTCGCAACCCCGCCGACGCAGTCGCGTTGGCGAGCGTCTCTCCCCCGGGTCCGAGCCCCACCACCACGAGATCCACCTGCTGGACGTCCGTCATGGGCCCAGCCTGCCGCATGGCGCCGTCAGACGAGAGTGGCCTTGTTGCGCAAGACCGCGCCGAGGATGCCGTTGACGAACTGCGGGGACTCGTCGGTCGACAGGTCGCGCACCAGCGCCATCGCCTCGCTCACCGCGACCGGGTCGGGTACGTCGTCGACGTAGAGCAGTTCGAAGACACCGAGCCGCAGCACGTTGCGGTCGACCGCGGGCATCCGGTCGAGGGTCCAGCCTTCGGAATACGACGACAGAATCTCGTCGATGCGGGCGAGATGCTCGACGACGCCGCGGACCAGGTCGGCGGTGTAGGCGTTGGTCGGCCCCTCGCCGTCCTCGATGGCCCGGTCGAGCGCCACCGTCGCGGATTCGCCTCGCAGTTCGGAGGCGTAGAGCAGGTCGAGGGCGCGCTTGCGCGCCTTGGTGCGTGCCGCCACCGTCAAGCCGCCATCAGGAGGAGACGCGACCGAGATAGGAGCCGTCGCGGGTGTCGACCTTGATCTTCTCGCCGTTGGTGATGAACAGCGGGACCGCGACCGTCGCACCGGTCTCGACGGTGGCGGGCTTGGTGCCACCCGTGGAGCGGTCGCCCTGCAGCCCGGGCTCGGTGTAGGTGACCTCGAGCTCGACGGAGGCCGGCAGCTCGAGGTAGAGCACCCTGCCGTCGTTGCTGGCCACGATCGCCTCCTGGTTCTCCAGGAGGTAGTTGGCCGCGTCGCCCACGGTGTCGGGGCTGATCTCGACCTGGTCGTAGGTGCCGGTGTCCATGAAGACGTAGGAGGTGCCGTCGTTGTAGAGGTACTGCATGGTCCGCTTGTCGACGTTGGCCACCTCGACCTTGACGTCGGCGTTGAAGGTCTTGTCGACGGTCTTGCCCGACTCGACGTTCTTGAGCTTGGAGCGCACGACCGCGCCACCCTTGCCGGGCTTGTGGTGCTGGAACCAGATGACCTGCCACAGCTGGCCATCCAGGTTGAGCACCATGCCGTTCTTCAGGTCGTTCGTCGTCGCCATGCGCGCAGTTCAGCCTTCTCGTGGAGTTCTCGAGGACACAGGTGGTCAGTGGACCAGCGCACGAGTCTAGTCAGTGCGGCGCCGGAACCTTCATTCAGCGCTGGGTTCGTCGAAGGTTCATCGAAGGTTCGTCGACGGTGGCGCCCCACGCCGGTGTGGGCTTGACTGTCATGGGTGACGGGGGGATTCGATCGAGCACACGCGCTCGTGCTCGATCCGCGTCGCCAGGGGACGGCGACCGAGCGCGCGGCGTACCTCGCCGACCTCGAGGCGCGCTACGTCGACGTCGAGACGGTGATGAATCAGCTCTGCGCGCTGCCCTCGTGGGACGACCGCGGCCAGGCGTGGATCGACGACCAGCTGCGGCTGGCCACGGCCGTGGTGTACCAGGTGGGCACCCTGCGGGGCGAGTACGACGACGCGCGGGCGTGGGGCGATGCCGCGCTCTCCCTCGGCGCCGCGGGTACGCCGCTGCGCCGGGCCGACCTGATGCTGCATCTCTCCGAGCTGCACCGCGTCACCGGACGGGCGGCGCACGCCACGATGCTGGTGGAGTCGGCCGTCGCCCTCCTCGACCTGCCCGGACTCTCCCCCGACGACATCGACGCGTTGGCCCCGGTCAGCTGCCATGCGTTCCTCGGCCTCGGCACCGCGGCGTACTGGGATGGTCGCCCGGCCGACGCCGCCCCGCTGCTCGCGCACGCCTCAACACACGGTGGCGACTCGATCCCGCACGTGTGGTCGATGGTCAACCACGCGTTGCTGCTCGCCGACGGTGGCGACCTCGACAAGGCGCTGGCCCTGGAGGACGCCGCCGCCCAGATGGCTGAGCGCCTCGGTGACCAGGTAGCGCTCACCGCGATCCAGAACAACCGGGCCTGCACGTTGCGCCGACTCGGCCGCCCCGAGGAGGCCTACGACGTGTTCGCGGAGCTGCTGCCCGGCGTCCTGGTCGATGACATCCCCGACGCGGTGGTCACGTGCACCGAGGACTTCGCCTGCGTGCTCTTCGACCTGGGTCAGGACGAGGACGGCGCCCTGCTGATGGGCGCGGCGGACGCAGAGCGGGACAGCACCGGCGTACCCCGGATGGCGTTCCAGGAGGCCTCCCTGGCACCCTCGATGACCGCGGCGCAGGCCCGGCTGGGCGACGCGTGGGAGCCGCTGCTCGCCCGGGGCGCCGAGCTGGGCGTGCTGGCCGCGGTCGCTTCGGCGCTGCGCCCGACCTGAACCGGCCCCTCACACACGTCGGGAGCAATCGCCCCCAGATCCCGGCGCCCAGTGAGCAATCCTGTGATCACTACGACTTCGACTAGATAAGCAGGGAGAGCTTTTCCAACGCCATCCGGTAGCCGTCGATGCCGTGGCCGGCGAAGACTGCGACGGCGTACGGCGTCACCAACGAGGTGTGCCGGAACTCCTCCGGGCGCGAGTGCGGGTCGCTGATGTGCACCTCCACGAGCGGCGCCGTCAGCTGGGCGCAGGCATCGAAGAGTGCGTAGGAGTAGTGGGTCCAGGCGGCGGCGTTGAGCACCACGGGGACGGCATCGTCGGCGGCCTGGTTGAGCCAGTCGAGCAGCTCGCCCTCGTGGTTGGTCTGCAGGACGGTGACGTCGAGCTCGAACGCCCGGCCCCACTCGGCGCACAGCTCGGCCAACTGCTGGTGGGTGGTGGTGCCGTAGATCTCGGGCTGGCGCCGTCCCAGACGGCCGAGGTTGGGGCCGTTGAGCACCAGGACCGCCCTCACGACAAGACCTCGTACGCCGCCCGCAGCAGCTCGTCGGACGGGTCGGCCAGCACTGCCGGCTGAGCCAGCCCCTCCAGGATCACGAACCGCAGCATCGCGCCACGCGTCTTCTTGTCCACCCGCATCACCTTGAGGACGTCGTCGAAGGAGGAGCCGGACCACGACGTGGGCAGCCCCAGGGAGCGCAGCACCCGCGCGTGCCGAGCCGCCGTGTCGTCGTCCAGCCGGCCGGTGAGCCGGGCCAGTTCGGCGACGTAGACCATGCCGATCGCCACCGCCTCCCCGTGCCGGAGGGTGTAGTCGCTGTGCTTCTCGATCGCGTGGCCGAGCGTGTGCCCGTAGTTGAGCACCTCGCGCCCCGGGTGCCCGCCGACCCCGCCGGTCTCCCGCAGGTCCATCGCCACGACCTCGGCCTTGACCCGGACCGCGCGCTCGACCAACTCGGCGAGCGCCTCGGAGGTCGGGTCGAGTGCCGCATCGGGGTCCTTCTCGACCAGGGCGAGGATCTCCGGATCGGCGATGAAGCCGCACTTGACGACCTCACCGAGGCCACTGATCAGCTCGGCCGCCGGCAGGGTCTCGAGGAAAGACAGGTCGCACAGCACGCCGGCCGGCTCGTGGAAGGAGCCGACGAGGTTCTTGCCGGCGCCGGTGTCGATGCCGGTCTTGCCGCCCACCGCCGCGTCGACCATGCCGAGCAGGGAGGTCGGCACGTGCACGACGCGGACGCCACGGAGCCAGGTCGCGGCCACGAAGCCGCCCAGGTCGGTCGTCGCGCCGCCACCCACGGTGACCACCGCGTCGGAGCGCGTGAACCCTGCGGCACCCAGCCGCTCCCAGCAGTCCGCGACCACCGCGGCGGTCTTGGCCGCCTCGCCCTCGGGCACTTCGAGGTCGAGGACCTCGAAGCCCTGCAGGTCGACCCTCATGCCCGGCGCATGCACGAGCGCGACCCGCTGCACGGCCGGGCCGAGCAGGGCCGGGAGTCGGTCGAGGATGCCGCGGCCGACCTCGACGTCGTACGGCGCCGCGGTGGCGACCCGGATGGTGGTCACGGCAGAGCCGCCACGATCTCGGCGGCGATGTCGTCCGGTGTCCGGTCGTCGGTGTCGACGACCAGGCTCGCGACCGACTCATAGATCGGCGTGCGCTCGTCGAGCAGCGCCTTGATCCGGCCGCGGACGTTGCCGAGCAGCAGCGGCCGCGAGCTGCCGAGCCCTACCCGCTTGACCGCATCGGAGAGTCCGACCCGCAGGAAGACGACCTGGTGGCCCGCCAGTAGCTCCCGAGTGGCGGGGTCGAGCACCGCTCCCCCGCCGAGCGCTAGCACGCCGTCATGGGTCGCCATCGCGTCGGCCACCGCCTTGCGTTCGAGGTCGCGGAAGTGCGCCTCACCCGACTCCACGAAGATGTCGGCGATCGAGCGGCCCTCCAGCGCCTCGACGTCGCGGTCGGTGTCGCGCGCGGCCACGCCCCAACTCGCGGCGAGGAGCTCGCCGATCGTGGTCTTGCCGGCACCCATCGGTCCGACCAGCACTACCCGAGGGGTCACTTGAACCTCAGCGTCGCGAGGTAGGAGTCGGCGTTGCGGCGGGTCTCCTGCACCGAGTCGCCGCCGAACTTCTCCAGGACCGCGTCGGCCAGCACCAGGGCGACCATCGCCTCGGCGACGATGCCCGCGGCGGGTACGGCGCACACGTCGGAGCGCTGGTGGTGTGCGGTCGCCTCCTCGCCGGTGGCCACGTCGACGGTGCGCAGCGCCCGGGGCACGGTGGCGATCGGCTTCATGGCCGCCCGGACCCGCAGCACCTCACCGGTGGTCATGCCGCCCTCGGTGCCTCCGGACCGGCCGCTGACCCTCCGGATGCCCTCGTCGGTCGGCACGATCTCGTCGTGGGCCAGCGATCCCGGGGTGGCCGCGAGCGCGAAGCCGTCGCCGACCTCGACCCCCTTGATCGCCTGGATGCCCATCAGGGCGCCCGCGAGCCGCGAGTCGAGCCGACGGTCCCAGTGCACGTGGGAGCCGAGGCCGGGCGGGAGCCCGTGCACGACCACCTCGACGACACCGCCGAGGGTGTCACCGTCCTCGTGGGCCTGGTCGATCCGTTCGACCATCTGCTTGGCCGTGTCGGCGTCGAGGCAGCGGACCGGGTCGTCGTCAAGTCGCGCGACGTCGTCGGGCTCGGGCCACAGCCCGTCGGGCGCGCGTACGCCGCCGAGCTCGATCACATGCGACACGATCCGGGCGCCGACGGCCTGCTCGAGGAAGTTCGAGGCAACCCGGCCCAGCGCGACCCGGGCGGCGGTCTCGCGGGCGGAGGCGCGCTCGAGGACCGGTCGGGCCTCGTCGAAGTCGTACTTCTGCATGCCGGCGAGGTCCGCGTGCCCCGGCCGGGGGCGGGTGAGGGGCGCGTTACGGGCCGACCGCTCCAACTCGGCGCGGGTCTCGGCGTCGGGCGGGTCGGCGGCCATCACCTTCTCCCACTTGGGCCACTCGGTGTTGCCGACCTCGATGGCGACCGGTCCACCCTGGGTCTCGCCGTGGCGTACGCCGCCGACCAGCGTGACCTCGTCCTGCTCGAACTTCATCCGGGCGCCGCGCCCGTAGCCGAGGCGGCGACGGGCCAGTGCCTCCCGGATGTCGTCGGAGGTCACCTGCACGTGGGCCGGCAGGCCCTCGAGAATGGCGACGAGGGACGGGCCGTGGGACTCACCCGCGGTCAGCCAGCGCAATGTCACAGGGGGAATTGTCTCAGCCGTACAACAGGTCGGTGACCGGCTGTCCGAGGAAGATGCCGAGCAGCGCCCCGAGGACCATGAACGGACCGAACGGGAACGGCACCCGCATCAGCCGGTAGTCGCGCTTGATGGCCGAGATCAGCAGCCCCGGAACGCCGAAGAGGATGAACCCGAGCCAGATCCCGAGGACCAGCTCGGCCGGGCCGAGATAGGCCAGCACGAAGCTCAGCAGCGCCGAGAGCCGGACGTCACCGAACCCCATCCCCGCGGCCCGGATGAACCACAGCACCCAGAAGAAGGTGCGGACCGCGACCAGACCCAGGAGCCCCCGGATCAACTCGGTCTGCGCGTCGACCACGAGCCAGAGGACGACCCCCGCCAGCACGACGTACGCCGTCGCGGGCAGCACCAACCGGTTCGGGATGTAGCGGGTCCGCCAGTCGAGGACCGCGATGGCCACCAGGACCGGCACGGGCGGGATGACGACCGCCAGGACGGGGTACCAGCCGAACTTCAGCCCGAGCAGCCCGGCGACCAGGGCCGAGGCCAGGGCACAGAACAGCGCCAGACCGCGCACGTCCGCGAGGTCGCGATAGAGCTCCTTCTCGCGCTCGACGGCGTGCATGCCCCACAGCGAGAAGTCCGGGATCGGCTTGCGCTGCCGACGCGGCGCCGTGTCGTGTTCGCCTTTCTCCGGACTCGGCTCCGCATCGCCGTCGGATTCCCCTGTGGGTTCGGGCTCCGGCTCCGGCTCCGGCTCCGGGTCGGGTTCCGGGAGCCGGCGTACGACCACGGGGGTGAACCAGCCGACCAGGCCGGCCGCGGCCGCGCAGCCAAGGCCCACCAGCGCGCTCATCGGACCTCCCGCGCGGCGAGCTCCTCCTCGGCCGCGCGACGCATCGCACCGGCCGGGACGTCGTACCTGCCCGTCATGGCGACCACCTGGTTGACCGCCTGGGCGACGAGCAGGTCGAGGCCGTTGAAGACGGTCCGGCCGGAGGCTGCCGCGGCGGCCGCCAAGGGTGTCGGCCACGGTGAGTAGACGACCTCGAAGACCAGCGGGATATCGGCCACCGCGTCGATCAGTTTCGTCACCTGCGCCGTGGCCGGAACCGTGGAGACGACCACGTCACCCGTCAGCTCGGTGATGCCGGCCAGCTCCACGACCTCGGCGCGCGGAGCGGATCGGTGGGCAGCCACGGCCTGCACCGTCTCGGTGGCCCGGGCCGGATCGCGAACGACGAGCGTCGCCTGGCTCATCCCCCGCTCCGCCAGGGCCAGGAGTAGGGACGTGGCGGTCGCTCCGCCGCCGAGGACGACCGCACGGTCGAGGGGCCCGTCGTACTCCCCCAGCACCATGAGCGCTCCTGTGACATCGGTGTTCAGCCCGTGCCGGCCGCCGTCAGGCTCCAGCAGCACGGTGTTGCACCCACCGGTGGCGGCCACCCACTCGTCGTACGACGAGAGCATGGGGACCACCTCACGCTTGAGCGGCGCGGTGAGCGACAGCCCGCGCCACTGCGTGGGGTCGAGCCCGTCGAGGAAGGCGGCCAACCCACCGGAGTGGACGCGCACCGGATCGTAGGACCAGCCGTCGAGCCCGAGGGCGCGGTAGGCCGCGCGGTGGATCGCCGGCGACAGCGAGTGGTCGATCGGGTCGCCGAGTACTGCGCACCTCACCTCAGGGCAGCTCTCAGCACCGGTCGGACTGGGTCTCGCAGTACTCGTCGAGCTCGCCCTTGAACTTCAGGAACTCGTCGTAGTCGTCGGTGAACTTGGTCTCGCCGGTGGCGAGGTTGACCGTCACGTAGAAGAACCAGGGCCCGTCCTCGGGGTTGAGCGCGGCCTGGATGGCGGCGTCGCCGGGAGCCTCGATGGGGCCGGGCGGCAGCCCCTTGTGGGTGTAGGTGTTGTACGGCGAGTCGGCGACCGAGTCGATGTCGGCCTGTGTGAGCCGGGCCGGGCCGGGCTTGCCGAGGGCGTAGTTGACGGCGGCGTCGATCTGCAGGAAGCCCGCGGCGGGGTTGGGCTCGATCTCGAGCCGGTTGTAGATGACCCGGGCGATCTTCGCGCGGTAGTCGCCGCGGCCTTCGGCCTCGACCAGGCTGGCGATCGTCATGATCTCCTGCGGCGTGTAGCCGAGCTCGGCGGCGCGCGCCTCGAGATCGTTGTCCTCGGCTGCCACCTTCCACCGGTCGACCATGTCTTTCAGCATGTCGGCCGGCTTCTCGTCGGGACCGAAGGCGTAGGTCGCCGGGAACAGGTAGCCCTCCGCGTTGCCCCCGGCGTAGTCGGGCAGCCCGAGGGCAGCGGGGTCGGCCAGGGCCGCCTCGAACTGCTTCTTGGGGAAGTCGGTGGCCTCGGCCAGCTTGGCGATGATCTCGCTGACCTGCTGGCCCTCGGTGATCGTGATCGAGGTCGTCACGATGTTGCTCGGGTCGACCAGCACGTTGACCACGTCGGAGGCCTTCATCTCCTTCTGCAGCGCGTAGTAGCCGACCTGGATGTTGTTGGACTCGGGGTTGGCCGCTGCCGCGTTGACGAAGGCCTCTACCGAGGCGACGACGCCCTGCTCCTTGAGGTTGCGGCCCATCTCGGTGACCGTGTCGTCCTGGTGGACCTCGAAGACGACCTGCTCACCACCGGGGCCGGGGTAGTCCTCGGCCGAGCTGAACTGGTCCTTGATCTTGTCGATCCCCGTGGTGACGCCGTAGTAGAGGCCGCCGGCGAGGACGGCCAGGATCACGAGCGCGATCAGACAGCCCGGACCGCGGCGGCGGCGCTGGCGGCGCTCGGCCCGACGACCACCGGCGGGCGTCGCCGTCTGCTCGCCGAGGAGGTCCTCCATGTCGGTCATGGTGTGTCGCTCTCCTCGATGATCTCGCCCGGCGCGGTGCCGCTGACTCGTTCGGTATCCAGCACGTGCTGCAGGATCACCACTGCGGCGGCCTGGTCGACCACTGCTCGGCGCTTGGCACCCGAACGCCCCCGGTCGCGCAGCATAGCCTCCGCACTCACAGTGGTGAGCCGCTCGTCAGCCAGGCGCACCGGTATCGGCGCCACGGCGCGGACCAGTCGGTCGGCCCATTCCCGCACCTTGACCGCGGCCGGGCCCTCGCTGCCGGACAGCGATCGCGGGAGTCCGACGACGATCTCCAGCACCCGTTCGGGGTCGCCGTCCTGCTCCGCGACGACGATCTCGGCGATCCGGGCCAGGTCCCCCCTGCCCCGCGCCACGGTCTCCACAGGAGTCGCCAGCAGCCCCGACGGGTCGGACCGGGCCACCCCGATCCGCGCATCCCCCGGGTCGAGGCCGATCCGCACTCCCTGTCTCATGCCCCGCCCGTACCCCGAGTCGGCGCTACTGCCCTGCAGTAACGACGCCTCGGCGTCGAACGATATGTCGTTAAGCTCGAACGATGTATCGCTGGACGGTGACCCGTCGTTACTCGTGATGAGTAACGACGGGTCAGCGTCGATTGGGAGCAGATCAGGGGGCTGCCTTCGCGACTTCGGAGCGGACCAGGGCCAGGGCCTCGTCGATGCGGGAGGCGTCGGTGCCGCCACCCTGCGCGACGTCGTCCTTGCCACCGCCCTTGCCGCCGACCAGCGGCCCGACGGCGCGGACCAGGTCGTTGGCGCTGAGCCCGCGGGCGCGCGCTTCGTCGTTGGTCGCGGCCACCACGGAGACCTTGCCGTCGGCCTCGCCGATGACCACGACGACGCCGGGCTGCCCGGCCGACAGCCGGCCGCGTACGTCGAGCGCGAGCGTGCGTACGTCGCCCCCGCCGGCCCCGGGGGCAGAGGTCGCGACCACCGCCACGCCGCCGACCTGCTCGGCTCCGGCCGCAAGGTCACCGGCACGCGCCAGCAGCTGACCGACGCGCACCTTCTCCAGCTCCTTCTCGGCGGCCCGGAGTCGCTCGACGATGTCGTTGACCCGCTCCGGCAACTCCTCGGGCCGGGCCTTCAGCGCCTCGGAGAGCTGAGCGACCAGCACGTGCTCACGGGCCAGGAACCGGTAGGCGTCGGCGCCGACCAGCGCCTCGACCCGGCGTACGCCGGAGCCGATGGACGACTCGCCGAGCAACTTGATCACGCCGAGCTTGCCCGAGCTGCCGGCGTGGGTGCCACCGCACAGCTCGCGGGCCCAGTCGCCGACCGAGACCACCCGCACCTGGTCGCCGTACTTCTCGCCGAACAGCGCCATCGCGCCGCTCTTGACCGCCTCCGCCTGGCTCATGATCTCGGCCCGCACTGCGAGGTCGTCGAGGATCACATCGTTGACTTGCGCCTCGACGTCGGCCATCACCGACGCAGGCACCGAGCCCGCGGCCGAGAAGTCGAACCGGAACCGGCCGGGGGCGTTCTCCGAGCCGGCCTGGGTGGCGGTCTCCCCCAGCGCCTCGCGGAACGCCTTGTGCACCATGTGCGTCGCCGTGTGGGCGCGGGAGATCGACATCCGGCGCTCGAGGTCGACCAGCGAATGGGCCTCGAGGCCGGGCGTCACCTCGCCGTTGAGCACGGTCGCCTGGTGGACGATCAACCCCGTGATCGGCGACTGCACGTCCTCGACCCGCAGCCGCGCGCCGTTGGAGAGCTCGATGATCCCCTGGTCGGCGAGCTGACCGCCGCCCTCGGCGTAGAACGGGGTGCGGTCGAGGATCAGCTCGACCTCGTCGCCCTCGCGCACGCTCTCGACCACCCCGTCGGCCGTGACCAGGCCGCGCACGGTGCCGTCGGTGACCACCTCGGCATAGCCGGTGAAGTCGACCGGCGCGCCCATGGCGTCGGCGACCGCGCGGTACGCCGACGCGTCGCGGTGGGCGCCCTTCTTGGCCCGCGCGTCGGCCTTGGCCCGCTCACGCTGCTCCTGCATGAGCCGCCGGAAACCGACCTCGTCGACGTCGAGCCCCTGCTCGGCCGCCATCTCGAGGGTGAGGTCGATCGGGAATCCGTAGGTGTCGTGGAGCGCGAACGCACGCTCGCCGGACAACTCGGTGCCGCCCGCCTTCTTCACCTCCGCGGTCGCCGTGTCGAAGATCGTGGTGCCCGCCCGCAGGGTCTGCCGGAACGCGTGCTCCTCGGCGAAGGCCACCTCCGAGATGCGCGCCCAGTCGCGGTGCAGCCCCTCGTAGGTCTCGCCCATCTTGTCGCGGCTGATCGGCAGCAGCTCAGGCAGGACCGGGTCCTCGCAACCCAGCAGCCGCATCGACCGGATCGCGCGACGCACCAGCCGACGCAGGACGTAGCCGCGCCCCTCGTTGCCGGGCGTCACACCGTCGCCGATCAGCATCAGCGAGCTGCGGATGTGGTCGGCAACGACCCGGAACCGAACGTCGTCCACCACCGAGTCCGGCCCCGTGTGCGCGGCGTACCTGCGCCCGGTCAGCTCCTGCGCGCGCTCGATGACGGGGAACATCACGTCGATCTCGTACATGTTGTCGACGCCCTGGAGCAGGAACGCCACCCGCTCCAACCCCATGCCGGTGTCGATGTTCTGCTTGGGCAGCGGCCCGCGGATGTCGAAGTCGTCCTTGGCACGGACCGCGGAGAGCTCCTCCTGCATGAAGACGAGGTTCCAGATCTCCATCCACTCGTCGGTGTCGCCCAGCTTGCCGGCGAAGAACGCGGCGGCGTGGTCGTCGATCTCGGACTCCGACTGCAGCGGCCCGCGGTAGACGTGGATCTCCGTGCACGGCCCGCAGGGACCGGTGTCGGCCATCTGCCAGAAGTTGTCNNTGAAGACGAGGTTCCAGATCTCCAGCAGTCGGTCCTCGAGCTTGACCGGCATGTCCGGGCCGAGCTCGTCGACAGTGAAGTCGGGGCCGTAGTTGGGCCCGCGGTCGTAGAGGATCTCCGAGCACGGGCCGCCGGGCCCGGGCACGCCCATCGACCAGTAGTTCTCCTTCTTGCCCAGCTTGAGGATCCGGTCGGCGGGCAGCCCCGTGACCTTGCGCCACAACTCGAGCGCCTCCGGGTCGTCGACGTAGACCGACGGGTAGAGCTTGCTCTCCTCGAGCCCCCAGCCGCCCTCGGCGCGCGGCTTGGTGACCAGGTCCCACGCCAGCTCGATGGCGCCTTCCTTGAAGTAGTCGCCGAAG